>NZ_LMHO01000012.1:0-448723 GCF_001428185.1 Mesorhizobium sp. Root695
GCCGACATCGACAAAGTCCCCATCAGCCACCGCATCAAGAAATGCGCTTGGAATGACGACTATCTCATCCAGGCAATCGCTCATATGCGATAGCCCTGCCCCTCGAGGGGAGATGTCGCCGAAGGCGACAAGAGGGGGGCGGCTCGACTGGGCACCACGCCATTTTTCAGCAAGGAAGAGGCCAGCGCTTCACGCGCGGCGACCCTCTCTGGCCTGCCGGCCATCTCCCCCCTCAAGGGGGGGAGATTACGATCTCGGCCGCTTTGCCAATCTGGTTTTCCACAACAAAAAAGCCGCCAGGTTGCCCGGGCGGCTTTCGATCATCAGGTCGGTTGGAACGCCTAATTCAGCTTCGACTTCACGTCCGCGAGCGAAGCCTTGAACAGATCGGCACCGGCCTTGGCGTCGATCTTGCCGGCAAGCAGCGTGCGTGCTGCCTCGACGGCGATATCGACGGCGCTGGCGCGGACTTCGCTGATGGCGTCGCGTTCGGCCTGTCCGATCTTCTGTTCGGCAAGCGCGGTGCGCCGGACGACATAATCCTCGGTCTTCTTGTGGGCGTCCGCTGCAAGCATGTCGGCTTCGCGCTTGGCGGCGGCAACGATATCGGCGGCCTCCTGCTCGGCTTCCTTGCGCTTGCGCTGATACTGGCCAAGCAGTTGCTGGGCCTCCTCGCGCAGCCGGCGCGCTTCGTCCAGCTCATTGCTGATCCTGGCTGCGCGGGCGTCGAGCGCCTTGGCGATCAGGCCAGGCACCTTGATGTAGACAGCAACGCCCAGGAAAATGACCAGGGCGACCGTGGCCCAAAGCGTTGCAAGAGATGTGGCGTCCATGATGCGCTCCTCACCGGGCCACGGATTTGACCGCGGCCGCGATCTCGGCCTTGCTGGCCTTGCCGCCGACCAGGGCCTCTACGATTGCCGAAGCGGTGTCCTCGGCAATGCTGCCGACTTCCTTCATGGCATTGGCCTTGATGGAAGAAATGCGGGCTTCGGCCTCGCCAAGCTTCGCGTCTAGCGCGGCCTCGACCTTCTTACGTGCGGTCTCGGCCTCGGCCTTGGCCGCATCGTTGGCCTGCTGGCCGATCGCGTTGGCCTTGGTCTTGGCTTCCGCCAGTTCCTGCTCGTAGGCAGCAACAGCGGCGTCGGCCTCGCCCTTCAACTTGGCTGCCTGGTCGAGGTCTTGCGTGATGCGATCGTTGCGGACATCGATGATGCCCCCGACGCGCGGCATCACAACCCGCTTGAGGAAGAGGTAGAACAGCCCGAAAGTGATCGCCAGCCACAGAAGCTGCGACGGGAACGTCGCCGGATCGAATGGCGGAAACGCGCCATGCGCTTCAGCAGGCACGCTGGTGCCGGAATGCGTGTCGCCTTCCGTTGCGGCATGGCTGGTATCGGCTGATGGCGCGGACTCTTGCGCGAAGGCAGATGTCACGAACATGGACTATCCCTGAAATTCAGGCCCGCCGCTTGCGCGGCCGGCCTGTCCAATCTTCCCGAGTGCTCAGCCGAACAGGGCCAGAAGCGCGATGAGAAGCGAGAAGATGCCCAGAGCTTCGGTCACGGCGAAGCCGAAGATCAGACGGCCGAACTGGCCATCGGCAGCCGACGGATTGCGCAGTGCGCCCGCCAGGTAGCTGCCGAAGATGTTGCCGAGGCCAATGCCCGCGCCGCCCATGCCCAGGCAAGCGATACCGGCGCCGATGTACTTTGCTGCTTCTGCGTCCATTTGGTCAACTCCTTTGGATCTAAAATTCCGTTGCGATTCCATCCGACGCCAATGTTGGAAACTCTCGGGCCGGAAACTCTTGGTCAGTGCCCGGGGTGCAGGGCGTCGTTGAGGTACATGCAGGTCAACACGGCAAAGACGTAGGCCTGCAGGAAGGCGACCAGCAGTTCCAGTGCCGTCAGCGCCACGGCCATTGCCAGCGGCAGGATCGAGCCGGCGACGCCGAGCGCGCCTAGCGCGCTCAGGCTGACGACGAATCCGGAGAACACCTTCAGCGTGATGTGGCCGGCGAGCATGTTGGCGAACAGACGAACCGAGAGGCTGACCGGGCGCGACACGAAGGAGATCACCTCGATCAGCACCACCAGCGGCAGCAGGAACACCGGCACGCCATGCGGTACGAACAGCTTCAGGAAACCGAAACCATGCTTCATGAAGCCGTAGACGACCACAGTTGCGATCACCAGCACGGCAAGGCCGAAGGTGACGATGATGTGGCTGGTGACGGTGAAGAAATACGGAAACAGGCCGAGCAGGTTGGCGACCAGCACGAACATGAACAGCGAAAACACAAGAGGGAAGAACTTCATGCCTTGCGTGCCGGCGGCGTCGCGCAACATGTTGCCGACGAACTCATAGGCCATCTCGGAGACGGACTGAAGGCGGCCAGGAACGAGGCTGCGGCTCGAGGTCGTCAGAAACAGAAACGCAGCCGCGACGACCACCGTTGTGACCATGAACAGCGCCGAATTGGTGAAAGACAGGTCGTAGCCGCCGATGTCGATCGGAATCAGCTTGTTGATATGGAACTGGTGGATCGGATCGACCTTGTCAGCTGCCACGTTCAAACCCCGTCAATGCCGCGTACGGCCTCGTTAGCATTACCGCACATGAAGCGCGGTCATTTCTTGTCGTCTTGGTCACGGCGCGATTTATCGCCCTGTCCGAATTCTGCCACAACGCCGGCGGAACGCATCACATTGAGCACTCCGGCGCCAAAGCCAAGCAGCAAAAACACGATCAGACCCCATGGCGATGTTCCCGCCAGACGGTCGATGATCCAGCCGATGCCGGCACCCACCACCACGCCAGCGATAAATTCGCTGGAGAGTTTGACCGCCTGGCCATACCCGGCCGCACCACCCGCTTTCGCGTCGTCTTTCCCCTCGAGCCGGTCCGGCCGCCTTGTCGCAAGAGAAGCTTCAAGGTCACGCCGGCGGCGCTCGAGATCGTCGTCGCGGATGTCGGGCTCATGCTGCTTGCCGCGGCCGGTTTCTCCGGTTCCGTCTGGCCCATTCTTGTCGGCCATCGCAACCCCCCTGCCCGGTCAGACCGTCACCGTCCGTCCGCTTCTAAAGTCGCCGGCAACATAGTTAGAGGGTTTGCGCCCGTCAAGCCACGGGCGGAAGTTCATTGCCATGTATTTTAGGCAACAAAATCAATTATTTAGAAAGGTGCGACATCGTGCCCGCCGCGATGATGGGGATGCATGGCGCGAATCCCTCGGGCAATGGCTCTTTGATCGACTATGCGCTTTGCCAGAGATCAGCGGCTGTTGCTCGCTCAGCTCCAGCCGCCGCCATAGGTACGATAGAAGATATGCAGACCGATCTTGGTCATCTTCTGCATCGTGCGCGCCCAGCCGGGATGGACATATTGGGCGTAGTAGTGGGTCGACGATCCGACCTCCGGGATGAATATCTTGCCGGCGGTGACAGCCATGGCGATATCCTGGGCGGTCTTGTAGGCGACCGGGCTGTCGATGCGCTTCTTCCTGCCGTCGCAGGCGAAGGAGAACTGGCAACGGTTGAACCAGCTGTCGTTCTGGTAGACGACCCCGCAGATCGAATTCGGATAGGTCGGGTTGCGGACGCGATTGAGGATGACCTGGGCGACGGCGGCCTGGCCGCGCACTGATTCGCTCCTCGCCTCGAAATAGATGCCGTTGGCAAGGCATGCCTGCTCCTTCTTGGAGAAGACACTGGCCGGCAACGGGTTCTGGATCCACGAATGATCGCCCTTGGCCATCGGCGGAATGAAGCGGCCGTCATTGGGCTGCTCGTCCTGAAGCAGGGCTTCGAAGGGCGATGCCTTGGCATAGTCGGGCTCGGACTGCGCATAGGCGGTCGCCAGCACGTCCGGATGATCATTGTTGACCAGCGAAGCCAGCATGGCCGGCACGCCGGGATCCGGCTTCTTGTCCTCGCGTGCATGGAACGCCGCGGCGATCTGGATTTCCTTGCCTTTGATCTGCGGCTTGGCAAAGGCCATCTTCAGGCCGCTGTCCATGCTGGGCCGCAGCAAGGAGGAGGTGCGCTCGAAGATCGAGCCGGCATTGAAGTTCTTCGGCGGCGCCACGGGAGATACCTGGACGATGCGCCCTTTCTTCTCGGCGCGCACAACGCGATCTTCATCGGGCGTGCCGCTGACCTTGCCACCCTTGCCGCGAAACGACACATTGCCGACGCCGGCCAGGTGGACGCCAGATCCGGAGATGGAGCCATTGATGTCGGAATCGACAAAGGGCATCTCGGCCGCATGGGTCGAGCCCGCAACGGATTTCTCGACATAGGAATTCCAGCGGGTGCTCGATGCTTCAAGGCCGGAGACGAGGCTCGTCATGTCCTGGTAGGCGGCGACGGTCGGAAAGCCGATCCAGATGCCGAGACCGATGACGAACGGTGTCAGAAAGCCACGTTTTCTCTCACCGGCGGCGGCAATCAGCCGCTTCAACAAACGTCGATGCACGGAACTCTCTCCAGGAACGCTACAGACTCCACTGGAGAGCAAAATGATGCATTAACCTTGATGGGACGTTAACGGGTTCAATCGGGTTTTCCCGGTCGGCTCGAGGTCGTGGTTGCGAAGTCAGGCGGTTTTGCGGCCTGCATGTGAACTCAGGCCGGGCGCAGGAAGATCGGCCAGGCGATCAGCGGGCAGATGGCGGCCGCCAGCCAGACGCCGGACCACGACCAGAGGTGCAAGAGCCCCGGAATGGCCACCGGGACCAGGAAGAAGCCGACGAAAACGAAGCTGTTGGCAAGGCTGAGCGCGGTTCCGACATGACCGGCACCGGCAAGCGTGGCAAGCTCGGTATAGGCGACGCCGTGCCAGGCGGAGACCGAAATGCCCGCGACAATCAGCACAACAGGAAGGACAGCCATCAGGAAGAACTGTCCGCCCGACATGGCGGGACTGGCCAGAACCAGCAGCCAAAGCACCAGGAAGGCAAGCGCGCTGAGCACACTGCACAACCGAAGAAACTGGCGGCGGTTGCCGTGGCGGTCGGTGAAGCGACCGCTCCAGACACGCATGACCATGGCGCCGATCTGCACGGCGGCGAGGCTCGCGCTGATTGCTGCCGTTCCCAGGCCAACAAAGTCATGCAGGAACACGGACGCGAAGGTGAGCACCGCCACTTGCGGAAAGCAGAGCAGGCCGATGGCGGTGGTGGTACGCCAGACGTCGCGATTGCGCAGCGGCGCCGGTCCGGCGACCGCCGAAGCGAGGTGATCCTCGCCCGCCGCCGGCGGCTCGTACAGCCAGCGCCACGCGAACACGGCAGAAAGAGCGGATGCACCCCCCAGAACCACGAACACCGCGGTAAAGCCGAAAGCCAAGGCAAGCGAGGGCAGGATGAGCGCGCCAAGGCCGCCGCCGAGCGGCACCGCCGTCTGCCTGATGCTCATGGCAAAGCCGCGCTCGTTTTCTCGAAACCAGCCCATGATGGCCCGGCCGCTCGAACCGTTGACGCTGCCGCCGAGCAGTCCGGTGACGAGCAGGCTCGCGGAGAGCAGTGTGACGCCGGGAATACCGATCCTTGTCGGCACGACCAGCATCGCCATGACCAGGAGCCACGCCGCCGTCGCGCCGAGCCCGATCAAAAGCACGCGGCGATCGCCCCAGCGGTCGGTGAGCAGACCCCAGGGCAGTTCGCTGAGCGCGACCCCCAGCCCGAGAAGACCGAGTGCGAGGCCGAGCTCGGCATTGCCCAGATGATAGCCCTGACGAAGCACGACCGCCGTTGCCGGTATGCCGGAGAAAGTGGCCGAGAAGCTGGCATTGGCGGCAACGCCGATGCCCAGGACCTTCCAGCGATGGCCGGGCTTGAATGCCTTCGCGGCGGAGCCGGTATCTTCCAGAAGTTCCGGCTGCTGTCGGTCAGTGCAATTGACGATGGCGGACATGATTTCATTCCCGTGCCGGGCCAGTGGTCTGGCCTTGACGGTCTGTCTCTACCGCCATAGTTTCATCCTTAAAATCGGGAACTTTTAAACCTACCATCCTGAAAAACAGGACTAATAATATGCCACGCGTGACATTCGACCTCGACGTCCTGCGCAGTTTCGTCACCGGCATGGAACTGGGCAGCTTTGCCAAGGCGGCTGACCGGCTTGGCCGGTCGACATCGGCGGTCAGTGCGCAATTGAAGAAACTGGAAGAACAGGCGGCGACGCCGATCTTCCGCAAGTCCGGCCGCGGCCTCGCTCTGACCGAGGCCGGCGAAACCATGCTCGGCTATGCGCGCCGACTGATCGAGCTCAATGACGAAGCGGCGTCCGCCATCCGTGATGTCGAGCTTGAGGGCTGGGTAAGGCTCGGCCTGCAGGAGGACTTCGGCGAGGCGGTGCTACCTGACGTGCTCGGCCGCTTCGCCCGCGCCCACCCCAAGGTCAAGATCGAAGCCAGGATCGCGCGCAGCCACGACCTTGCCGAACGGATCCTATCAGGCAGCCTCGACATCGCGCTCGCCTGGCACGGTGGCGAGACGCTGCCCTACAGCGAGCATGTCGCCGATGTGCAGATGCGCTGGATCGGCCCGGCAAAGCGCATCGAGACCAGCCTGCGTGGCGGCGAGCCATTGCCGCTGGTGGCGCTCGAAGCGCCATGCCTCTTGCGCACGGTGGCAACCGAAACGCTCGACAGGGCGGGGCTGTCGTGGCGGATGGCCTTTTCCAGCCCGAGCCTTGGCGGCATCTGGGCAGCGGTTGCGGCGGGGCTAGGGCTGACGATCCGGACCGACATCGGCCTGCCGGCCAGCGTCAGCGCGATGACGCCTGAGATCGCCGGATTGCCGGCGCTGCCCAAGATGGCGTTGTTCCTGCATCGCAAGGACGCCGAGGCCGAGCCGGTGGCGGCCCGCCTCGCCGACATCCTGCGGGACGCCGCGCGGCAAGCGCTGCCTGAAAATACGCGGGCCGGCGACAGCAGCTTGCGCAACGTGGCGTGATCAGGAAGCGCCTTTCGAGCGCCGACGCTCATTTGCGCTTGTTCGACCTGCCGGCGAAGGGATTGTCCGAAGTGCGCAACGCAATGCGGATCGGCACGCCGGGCATATCAAAGGCTTCGCGCAAGCTGTTGGAGAGATAGCGGACATAGGATTGCGGCATCGCATCGGGCCGCGAGCACTGAACGACGAAACCCGGCGGCCGTGTCTTGGCCTGGGTGACGTATTTGACCTTCAGCCGGCGCCCGGCCACGGCAGGCGGCGGGTGGTGTGCCAGGATGCCTTCCAGCCAGCGGTTGAGCTTGCCGGTCGAGACGCGGCTGTTCCACACCTTGTGGGTCCTGATGACGGCATCCATCAGCTTGTCGAGACCGCGGCCGGTCTCGGCCGACACGGGTACGGCCTGGAGGCCGCGCGCCTGGGGAAGAAGCCGTTCCGTCTTCTCGCGCAGTTCGGCCAGAAGCTCCTGGGGATGGTCGATCAGGTCCCATTTGTTGAAGGCGATCACTGGCGCACGACCTTCGCGAATGATCAGGTCGGCGATCTGCAGATCCTGCTTCTCGAAGGGAATAGTGGCGTCGAGCACGATGATGACGATCTCGGCGAAGCGGATGGCCCGCAGGCCGTCCTGCACCGACATCACTTCCAGCTTTTCGTGGATCCTGGCCTTGCGGCGCATGCCGGCCGTATCGAACAGTTTCAGGCGGCGGCCATGCCAATCCCAGTCGACCGAGATCGAATCACGGGTGATGCCGGCCTCCGGACCGGTGAGCAGCCGTTCTTCGCCGATCAGCGCGTTGATCAGCGTCGACTTGCCGGCATTGGGACGGCCGACGACGGCAATGCGCATCGGCTTGGTGTCGTCATAGGTGTGCTCGGCATCCGGATCGGCGATATCCTCGCCGATCAGAACCTCGCCAGCCGCGACTTCTTCGTCTTCGCCATCTTCTTCTTCGCCAAAAGCGCGCGCTTCGCCGAGCGCGCCGATCACGGCATCGCGCAGGTCGGGCATGCCCTGGCCATGTTCGGCCGAAACCGGGATCGGTTCGCCAAGGCCGAGTTCCCAGGCCTCCAGCATACCGCCCTGGGCGCCCTTCGCCTCGGCCTTGTTGGCGACCAGCACCACCGGCTTGCCGGACTTGCGCACGATCTCGGCGAAGGTCCTGTCGTCAGGCAACAGCCCGGACTTGGCGTCGATGGTGAAGAAGATCAGGTCGGCCTCGCGGATGGCGATTTCAGTCTGCGCGCGCATGCGGCCGGGCAAGGTCGAGGCGCCCGCGTCCTCGAAGCCGGCGGTGTCGATGACATCGAAATGCAGGTCGTAGAGCTTGGCGGCATGGACACGACGGTCGCGGGTGACGCCCGGCGTGTCGTCGACAAGCGCCAGCTTCCTTCCCACCAGCCGATTGAAAAGAGTCGATTTGCCGACGTTAGGTCTGCCGATGATGGCGACTTTGAAGGTCACGACGCACTGCCCGACCCGCGGATCAGCTCGGACATCAACGTTGCGCGCTCGCGGGTGTTGCGCGGGGCGCCGTCATCGGCGGCGATCTGGTCGAACAGCTTCAGCGCATCCTGGGTCTTGCCTTCCTTCCAGGCGGAAAGGCCGAGCGCCTCGCGTGCAGTATGGCGCAGCGTGTTGGTGTCGGATGTCAGCGCTTCGACACGGCTGGAGACATCGGCGAAGGAGCCGTGGTCCACAAGGAGGAGTGCTGCCCGCAGCCGCGCCATATCGCGAATGCCCTGGGGAATAGCCGTGTCGGCGGCGACTTCGTCGAAATCCTTGACGGCGGCGTCGATATCGCCCTTGTTCGCCTTGACGGTCGCGCCGCGCATGCGGGCGAGCAACGGATAGGCGCCGTAGCCATCCTTCTCCAACTGATCGAGCGCGGTCAGGGCTTCGTCGTCCTTGCCGTCATTGGCAAGCTTCAGCGCCTGCGAGAACGCATCGCCTGAACGGTTGGCGCGCGTCTCGTCCCAATAGCGATAGCCGACGAAGGCGGCGGTGCCGAGCACCACGAGGATCGCAAGGACAATCAGGGCGGGGCCAAAACGGTCCCACAGCGCCTGCGCCTGTTCGCGACGGATCTCGTCGTTGACTTCACGAATAAAACTGTCGTCCGACATCTATCAAAACCATTCCTGCCCGGTCGGGCCTTTGTCAGCCCGCGTTTTAGCGAAATTTTGTCGGCATGGAAGGGGTTCAACCGGAAAATCGCCTATTCCCGAGGCAGGCAGCCGAAAAGGCCCATCGCACCCACGCCACATTTAGGCGATAGCCGGCTTCAAGACGTCCCCCAGAATGCAGATCAGATTGCCGATGTACCGTCCGTTGCGTGTTCTTGCGTTTTCCCTCGCCTCGTTCGCCACTGCCGGCGGGGCCTTGGCCGATCCACCGGCGCCGGCAAAGCCGAAACAGGTCGTCATCATCTCTTTCGACAGCGCCCGCGACATTTCGCAGTGGAAGCGCAGCCGGGCGCTGGCGCAGCGCACCGGGGCGCATTTCACCTACTTTCTCTCCTGCGTCTTCCTGCTGTCGCCGGAAACACGCAAGGAATACACCGCACCGGGCAAAAGCGCCGGCAAATCCAACATCGGCTTTGCCGCCTCGAAGCAGGAAGTCACCGAGCGGCTCGAGCAGATCGGCCTTGCCGCGCATGAAGGCCACGATATCGCCAGCCATGGCTGCGGCCATTTCGACGGCAAGGACTGGAGCAAGGCCGACTGGCTGAAAGAGTTCAGTTCGTTTGAGCACATTCTCGAGAACGCCTATGCGATCAACGGCATCGCGCCCGAGCCTGAGGACTGGCGCGATTTCGTGCGGCATGCGGTTGTCGGTTTTCGCGCGCCGTACCTGTCGACCAGCAAGACGCTCTACGAGGCGCTACCGGCGGCCGGCTATCAATTCGACGCGAGTGGCGTCTCGCAGGGCCCTGCCCGACCGACGGCCAGCAACGGCATCGTGCATTTTTCGCTGCCGCAGATTCCGGAGGGACCGAAGTCAAGGCCGGTGATCGCCATGGACTACAATCTCTATGTCAGACATTCCGGCGGCTTCGAGCGGCCAAGCAAGGCGGACGAGTTCGCCAACCGGACCTATGATGCCTTCCGCACGGCCTTCGACAAGCAGTATGCCGGCAAGCGCATTCCCCTGGAACTCGGCTTCCACTTCGCGCTGATGAATGACGGCGCCTACTGGAACGCGCTGGAGCGCTTTGCCGGCGACGTCTGCGTCAAGCAGGATGTCGAATGCATCAGTTTTCGCGACTATGTATCGCGCCAGGACGCTGCCCAGAAGCAGGCTTCGGTCGGCGGCTGAGCCGCCAACCGGTTTCGATTTCCAAGACCTCGGTTTTTAGGCCGGATCCTCGGCGCTCTGTCTTGCCATATAGCGCTGATCGATATCGGGCAACGGCTCGCCTTGCAGCGTCGCCTCGAAGGCGCGCAAGCGTTTGTGGACCGATTGCAGTTCGACGATGGTCGACCAGGAGGTGAGCAGAAACTGCAGCGAGCCGGTCACCTTGCCGAATGCGTTCGATATCTGGTTCAGCGCGCCGAACGTTATCTTGTGCGCCACCAGCGACGGCCCCAGGATCAGCAGCGAGAAAATGTTGTCGGCCTGCAGGTAGGTGTAACGGACGACGTTGAAATAGATGTAGTGGAAATAGAGCCTGAAATAATTGTGACGAACATTCTCGAACAGCTCGGCAGTGGTGGCCGGCTGGGCGCGGTCCGCATGATCCTCGCCGTAGACGAGTTCCTTGCGGTAGGCGGCTTCGACACGCTGGTTGCGGAACTGCAGTCCTGGAAGTCTCAGGCCGGCAACCATGACCGAGATCGTTCCGAACAGACACCAGGCAAGGGCTGCGACAACCAATGGCTGCGGGATCGCGCCGATAATCGGCAACTCGGTTATATGGGCCTGCAACTGGATCATGACCGGCAGGAATGCGATCAAGGTCATGATCGACTGGACAAAGCTGGAGCCGAGATCTTCCATGATCTGCGAGAACCGCATCGTGTCTTCCTGGATACGCTGAGAGGCACCTTCGATATGGCGTAGCCTGCCCCAGTTCTCGACGAAGTAGTTGTTCATCGCCGTGCGCCAGCGGAAGATCCAGTGGCTGACGATGAAGGCATTGACCACCTGCACATTCATGCCCACCAGCGCGAGCCACGAAAAATCGGCCAATCCGATATAAAATTCGCCGTTGGTCGACTTTCCAGTCCCCGACATCAGTCCCTGCACATAGTCGAAGAACGGCCCGTACCAAGCGTTGACGGCTACACTGACCTGCACGTTGAAATAGATGAAAAACAGGATGACCGCGGTCATCAGGATCGACCAGCGCTGCCACGGATGCGGCGAATACCAGCTCCAGAATGCGTAGAAGACGAGCACGCAAAACGCAAAGTAGAGATAAAACCACAGAAACGGCGGCGATATGAGGATGGCGATGCCGATGATGGGCGGCGCGCCGGCGGCGGCGGGCGGCAGCCCGAATACGGCTCCCAACTGCTCGCCGCCAAAGAACCAGAACAGGATTGCCGCAAGGCTCCAGACGGCGGCCGAAGAGAAAAAGAGCTTCGGCTGCGGGAAAAAGGATACGAACACTGTGGCGAATTCCTCGATCTGGGCGCAAATCAGCTGGCTACGGCGGGCATAAAGTCACACATTAGTTGGAAAGAAAATGCCCGTGCCCGATGCCTGGCTCCGAGCAAACCCATAATCATGGCGATTTTGGCGCAGCCGACCATGTGATGGCGCCGGAGACGACCAGCACGACCGCGGCGGTGATCGAGGCGAGGAAGAAATCGCCGGACATTTGCGCCAGAAACCCGGCGACGACCGGACCGATGATCTGGCCAAGGCCGAACGCAGCCGTCATCAGGGCAAAGATCCGCCGCGGCGCCTGCGGTGCCAGTTGTCTGGCTGTCTGCAGGCCAAAGGCGGTAATGGCAATGAAGGTGCCGCCGAGCAAAACGCCGCCAAGCAGTGGCCCGGTGCGTCCGCCGATGGCGACGCTGGCGGTGACACCGACAACTTCGATGAAGCATGCCAGCGCATAGGCGGCATAGAGCCCGGTCCGGGCAGCGATCTTCTGCCACAGCCAGGTCGAGGGAAAGCCGGCAAGACCGGCGACCATCCACACCATGGCCTCGAAGACGCGGCTGCCGCCGCCTTGCCGGACGATGGCGACCAGGAATGTCGCCGTCACCACATAGCCAAAGCCGAACAGGCCATAGGCAATGACGACCTTGATCAACGACCGATCCATCCGCAGTGCAGGCTCACGGGCGACTTCGCCGTTGCTGAGCGGGCCCTCGTTGACCAACAATGCCACGAGTACGAAGCCGCAAGCCGAAATTGCCGCCGACCACAGCCAGCCCGCCGACCAGCCTGCATGTTCGGTGACCAGCACCGCCATCATCGCCGCGGACACCGCGATGCCGAGGCCAACGCCGCCGAAATGCCACGCCTGCAGGTCGCCGCGACCGGCAGCGTTTATGTGGCTGAAAACGATGCTGGCCATGAACACCATGACGAAGGCGCTGGCCAGACCGGCCAGAAAGCGGATGATGAGAAAGGCGGCCATCGCGTCGGTCAGCCCCATCAGCGCGGCAAGGACCGCACTGGCGCCAAGCCCCGCCAGCATCAGCAGGCGCTCGCGCCCATGCGCCCAGCCGCCCGCCGCGGCAAACGCGCCGACGAGGTAGCCGAGATAGTTGGCGGAGGCTATCCACCCGGCATCGGCCGGCGACAGATGCAATTCCTCCATCATGCCGGGCAGGATCGGCGTGTAGACGAAACGGCCGATGCCCATGGCAACAGCCATGGCAACCATGCCGGCGAAAGCGAAACGCAGCGCTGTTGAGGCGACGGATGTCATCGCAGCGCACAATAAGTGCGCGAGCCGGTGAGACAATCCGCCTTTTGTTGGGCCAGATGTTGGGCCAGAACAGCGGCAGGGCGCCGTGATCGCCTGGACCTATGCTTAAATCGGAAGGCGTGTCATCCGCTCAGCAGCGGCCGCCGAAACCGGCATCCAATGAAGCCGTCTCGTGCACTGTTCGCCGTGCCGTCAGCCTGAACGGCACGTCGCCAAGCTCGCGCTCCGACATGGTGTTCAGCACGGGATGCGAAAGCGGATCGGTCAACCATCTCTGCGCCTCGCTCTCCCAGCGCGGTTCATATGGTGTGCTCGCGAAAAAGACCTTCAGCGACGACGACAAGATCCTCAGCATTTCCGGCTCCACAGGTCTGTCTCCCCTGATAAGGTCTGCCGTTTCGACATCTCTTACAATTGAGATTTCAACGGGGTCGGTTTAGAAAAACTCAAATGGCTATGCTCAACCGCGTCCATCTCAACGGCCTCCGCGCCGTCGAAACCGTTGCCCGGCTCGGATCGCTGGCGGCGGCGGCCGGTGAGCTCAACGTTTCCGTCAGCGCCGTCAGCCAGCAGATAAGCCGCACCGAGAAGCAGCTTGGCCAGGCGCTGTTCGAACGAACGGCGGGCGGTCTGTTGCTGACCGAATTCGGCGCCGTCTTCGCGACCCGCCTTGGTGCCGGATTTCGCGAGCTTGCCCAGGCCGTGGCGCTGGCCGACGAGGCGACGCAGTGCACCTTGGTGGTTTCGGTGGCGCCGGCTTTTGCCTCGAAGTGGCTTTTGCCGCGACTGTCGCGCCACTTCGACCGGCATCCCAATGTGCTGCTGCGCATCGACGCTTCGGTGCGTCTGGCCAATCTCGATCATTCCGATATCGACATCGCCATCCGGCTTGGCGACGGCAAATGGCCTGGCGGGCGGACGGAACTGCTCTTGGCGCAGGAAGTCTTCCCTGTCTGTGCGCCGGCGATCGCCAGAAAACTGAAATCGATCGAGGATCTTGCCCAGACCTGCGCGATCACCGACGAGCGGGCAATGATCAACTGGGAAAGCTGGTTCGAGACGGCCGGCGTTCCACCTATCACCTTCCTGAAGGGCGCGCGTTTCACCGACCCGATGCTGTGCCTGGAATCGGCGATTGCCGGCCATGGCGTGATGCTGGGCTGGCAATTGCTCGCCGCCGATGCGCTGGCCGACGGGCGGCTGGTTGCGCCTTTCGGAATCCGCGCCCAGAGCGGCCTCGGCTATTGGCTGGTGACCTCGTCCGCCAAGGCCGAAAGCCGCAAGGTCCGCGACTTCAAGGCCTGGATCAGGGAAGAGATCGAGGCGACCATGGCGCAGTTCGGGTCCGCGAATGCCGAAACCGTCGGTGCGATCGCGGTGGAAAGCACCGTGGCGCCGATCTATGGTGAGTCGGACATCAAACTACGGCAGGCAGGATCATGACCACACATTCGCGCGGCGTTTCCGCATCGATCGACCCGGTGAAGCTCGACAGGCTGGCGGAAGTCGCCATCAAGGTCGGGCTGCAATTGCAGCCGGGACAGGATCTGGTGCTGACATCCTCCATCGCGGCATTGCCGCTGACCCGACGGATTGTCGAACATGCCTACAAGGCCGGCGCCGGCCTGGTGACGCCGATCTTCAACGACGACGAGATGACGCTGGCCCGCTACCGCTTCGGCGCCGATGCAAGCTTCGACCGCGCCGCCGGCTGGCTCTACGAAGGCATGGCGAAGGCCTTTTCCAACAATGCGGCAAGGCTGGCCGTGCGCGGCGAGGATCCGTCACTATTGTCGGCACAGGATCCGGCGAAGGTGGCGCGCGCCAACAAGGCGAATTCGATGGCCTACCAGCCAGCGCTGGAAAAGATCACCGGCTTCGACATCAACTGGAACATCGTCGCCTATCCGGACCTCGCCTGGGCCAGGCAGGTTTTTCCTGATGATGCCGACGATGTTGCGGTCGCGAAACTCGCCGACGCCATCTTCGCCGCCTCGCGCGTGGATGTGGAGGACCCGATCGGCAACTGGACGGCGCATAATGCAGCGCTTCGCGGCCGCACCGAATGGCTCAACGGCCATAATTTCCATGCGCTGCACTTCACCGGACCGGGCACCGACCTGACGGTTGGGCTGGCGGAGGGCCATGAATGGATGGGCGGCGCCTCGACCGCCAAGAACGGCATCACCTGCAATCCCAACATCCCAACCGAAGAGGTCTTCACCACGCCGCATGCAAGGCGCGTCGAGGGTCATGTCTCCTCGACCAAGCCGCTGTCCTACCAGGGCACGCTGATCGATGAGATCTCGGTTCGTTTCGAAGCGGGCAGGATCGTCGAGGCCAAGGCATCGAAGGGCGAGGACGTGCTGAAGAAAGTACTCGACACCGATGAAGGCGCGCGCCGCCTTGGCGAGGTGGCGCTGGTGCCGCATTCCTCGCCGATCTCGGCGAGCGGGCTGTTGTTCTTCAACACGCTGTTCGACGAGAACGCCGCCTGCCATATCGCACTCGGCCAGTGCTATTCGAAGTGCTTCGTCGATGGCGCCTCGCTCAGCCAGGACGAGATCGCCGCGCGCGGCGGCAACAAGAGCTTCATCCACATCGACTGGATGATCGGTTCGGACAGGATCGACGTAGACGGTGTCCACAAGGACGGCGCCCGCGTGCCTGTCATGCGCAAGGGCGAGTGGGCCTGACCCGCTTACGGAGGGTCCGATGACCTTCGACCTGGCGGTCAAGCGGGTCTACGAGCCACCCGCTCCCGATGACGGGCAGCGGGTTCTGGTCGACCGCATCTGGCCGCGCGGTGTCAGCAAGAAGGACGCCGCACTGGCGCTGTGGTTGAAGGACATCGCGCCGAGCGACGAGCTGCGCAAATGGTTCGGCCACGAGCCAGCGCGCTGGGCGGAGTTTCGGGAGCGGTATCGTGTTGAGCTGGATGGGAATGAAGAGGCGGTTGGGCGATTGCGCGGCCTGCTCCGCCACGGCAAGGTGACGCTGCTCTATGGCGCGCATGACGAGGCGCATAACAATGCGGTGGCGCTGGCGGGATATGTGCGCGGGACAAACTGAGGCGGCTGGAATTTCTGAGGCCGGCGTGAAGGAACGCGGCGGGGGCGAGTGTCGCTCTACTTCCCCACCGCCTGCTCATAAACATCCGGCTTGAACCCCACCAGAATCCGGTCGCCGACCTCCAGCACCGGCCGCTTGATCATCGTAGGCTTGGCCAGCATCAGCGCTTTGGCCTGCTTTTCGTCGAGGCCCTGCTTGTCCTTGTCCGCCAGTTCGCGGAACGTCGTGCTTGCCTTGTTGAGCAGCTTTTCCCAGCCGACCTTGCCCGCCCAGTCATCGAGCCGCTTGGCGTCCAGCCCCTCTGCCCTCAAATCGTGAAACCGGTAGGCGACGTCATGACCCTCCAGCCAGACGCGCGCCTTCTTGACCGTATCGCAGGTGGTGATGCCGTACATGGTGATCGTCAAAACAGTGGCCCTTCGGATTTCGAATCTGATCGCAGATTACGGACGCGCCGCGCGCTTTGCCAGCGCTCTGCGGCGTGCGTTGTTTTTGCCCTTGCCAATACTAAGGTTTTTTCCTAAGCATATGTCGAGCCTTTTTTTGACAGCGCCTCGGGAGCGACCATGACAAGCCTTCAGACCGCAACTCCCGGCCCTCCACCCATCGACGGCATCTTTCGTGCTCTTGCCGACCCGACGCGGCGACGCGTTGTGGAGCGACTGAACCGCAGCCCAGCCTCGGTCAGCGAACTCGCAGAGCCTTTCGAGATGGCGCTGCCGTCCTTCATCGAGCATCTCAAGGTGCTTGAGATCTGCGGACTGGTGCGCTCGCAAAAGACCGGCCGGGTCAGGACCTATCAACTGGCACCCGAGCCATTGAAGCTCGCCGAAACCTGGCTGGCCGAACAGCGCACGCTGTGGGAGAGCCGCCTCGACCAGTTCGACGCCTATGTGATGACCCTCAAGGAGAAAGAAGAATGAGCTATCTCTTCAAGCCGGATCCCAGACTGGACCTGGTGCTGGAGCGCGTCATCGATGCGCCGCGCGAATTGCTGTGGCGCGCCTGGACGACGCCGGAGCATGTCAAGCAGTGGTTCACACCGAAGCCGTGGCTGATCACCGACTGCGAGATCGACCTCAGGCCGGGCGGATTGTTCCGGACACGCATGCAGTCGCCCGACGGCAAGGAGGTCAACGACCGCCATTGCTGTTTTCTCGAAATCGTGCCGAACGAGCGGCTGGTGTGGACGGACGCACTGCTGCCGGGCTACCGGCCGTCAGGCGAGCCGTTCATCACCGCGGTCATTTCCCTCCATCCGGATGGCCGGGGCACGCGATACACCGCCACCGCCATCCATCGCGACGAAGCAACCCGGAAGAACCACGAGGAGATGGGTTTCTTCGATGGCTGGGGCACGGTGGCCGATCAGCTTGCGCAGTACGTGAAGACGATCTGAACTTCTCACACGACGGCCAGGACGTCGTCCTGGCCGTCATGCTTGTTTTCAATCCGGGATCTAAGAAAGCAAGCTCGTAAAGCCGGTGGTATTCCGCCTCAATAATAGAAGCGCTCTTCGGTGATCTTGCCGTTCTTGACCGTGTAGAGGCCAACTTCATCCATGGTGACACGCTGGCCGGTGGCCTTGGGCGTTATGTCAAACTTGAAGCGCACCGCGAACTGGTTGCCGTTGACATAGGGGCCCTCGACCGAGCCGCCATGCACTTCGTTGTTCTCCTGCCACCACTGGCCTTTCTGCCTGAGAGCCTCCTTGCCGCAGGCGATGGCCATCGGCCCTTCCATGGCTTCGAGGCTGACAATATCGTCGGCATTGTACTTCTCGGCCGCACCCGCATGATCGCCCTGCTGGAGCAGTTCGGTAAAATCCTTGGCAATTTCCGCGATGGTCATCTGTGTTCCTCCTGTTCAGACGCACTGCAAATAGGGAACCGCCTGCCAGCCTGCCATCTACTGGTCGGTCTTAGCTGACAATACGTGTCAGCACGGTGGATAATGGCAAGGTTATGTGACCCGTACATTTGGTTGCGGACAGGAGCCAATTCCGCAATGCTGGCCGCATGTGCAACCTCTACAACATTACCACGACGCAAGAGGCGGTCCGTCAATGGACGCGCACACTGCGCGATATCAGCGGCAATCTTGAACCTTCCGTTGACGTCTATCCCAATCAGCCCGGCCCCGTCGTTCGCAACACGGCAGACGGGAAGCGCGAACTGGCGAAACTGCTTTGGGGGTTGCCGACGCCACCAGAGCGCATGAAAGGCAAGGCCGACTACGGCACGACAAACGTTCGCAATCCACAATATTCGCACTGGCAACAGTTTGTCGGGGTAGAGCATAGATGCGTCGTGCCGGTGACCAGTTTTGCCGAACCCAGTCCTGCACCGAGCGACAAAGACCCAGAAACAGGCATCCAGCGCAATTACTGGTTTGCCCGAGACGAAAGCCGGCCGCTGTTCTTTTTCGCCGGTTTCCGGACCCGTTGGCAGGGCGTGCGAAAGGTCAAGGACGGACCTGGTGACTTCGAACTATTTGCCTTCATGACAACCAAGCCCAACGCCCTCATCGCGCCGATCCATGAGAAGGCTATGCCCGTGATCCTGACCACGTCGGAGGAGACCGAGGCTTGGCTGACAGCACCGTGGGCAGAAGCACGGCATTTGCAGCGGACTGCGCCAGACGACGCGTTGGTCATCGTCGAGAAGCCAGCCACACAAATCAAGTTTCCGCGGCAGGCTCCGGCCCAAGGGTCTCTGTTCTAGGATGCAGGATCAGCTTTTCAGCAGCTTCCTCAATCCTCGTCTCGCCAGATCACCCGGCGAACCATGCGGATTTCGACAAGGCGCCTGACTCGAATTTTCAAGCGCTCGACAGCGCTCGGCAAAATTATGTCGGCGTCAAGCTCGCGAAGCTTGCAGCGCTCACACCGCATATGCCGTTCGACATCCCAAAAGGGAATGTCACCGACAAGCTTTGCAAGCTCGCCTGGCAGGTAGTGCCGCGTGATGTTGCAGTGCCGGCATCGAACACGAATGAGTTGCCCGACTTCGTGCGCGAGGCACAGGGTCTGCACATTTCGGCGCGGTCGGTTGGTCAGTTCCGGCATCGGCCAAACTAGGAATGTATTCCTCGCCGAGTCAATTCCTCCTTAGTTCCATGGTCTTTTGTTCACAGCCGGCTGGAAGGTGTCCCCCTCAGGAAGGTGATCGGGACCTGCCCCGCGCGCGGTCGTGCTGCCGCCTTGCGAATGTTGTTGAGACTAGCTTGGCAGCACAGGGCAATTGGCGCCACGGCGCAGGCGGATATGCGCCACGTCGCCGGCGCTGAATTGAAAACCCTCGGCCTGGCGCGGCGCGTCGATGACAACAGGTGCGCCTTGCTCGAGTTCGGCATGCAGGCGCAGCGTGCGGCCGTGAAAGACGATGCTGTCGACGCGCGCCGGCGCGGTGCCAGGCACGGCCTCGGTCATCGCCAGCAGATCCTCCGGACGCACACCAATGGTCCGCACCTCGCCTTCGCCGGGTGACTGGCCGGTTTCAGAAATGGCCTCCAGCGGCAAGGTGCCGGCGGTGAAACGCAAGCGCTCGCCATCGCGGCCGACAAACCGTGATTGCAGGAGATTCATGGTGCCGATGAAGCTCGCCACAAACTTCGTGGCGGGCCGGTCGTAAAGGGTGGCCGGCGGCGCGATCTGCTCGATGCGGCCCTTGTTCATGACGACGATGCGGTCGGAGATCGACAGCGCCTCGGTCTGGTCATGGGTGACCATGACGAAGGTGGTGCCGAGCCGCGATTGCAGCCGCTTCAGCTCGACCTGCATCTGTTCGCGCAGATGCGCGTCGAGCGCCGACAGCGGTTCGTCGAGCAGCAGCACGCGCGGCTCGCAGACGATGGCACGCGCCAGCGCGACACGCTGGCGCTGGCCGCCAGACAGTTCAGAGACGCGGGCGCGGAGCTTGTCGGCAAGACCGACCATGTCGAGAGCGTCGCCGGTCCGTTTTGCCTGTTCGGCGCCAGACAGTTTGCGCAGCGACAGACCGAAGCCGACATTCTCGGCGACATTCATGTGCGGAAACAGCGCGTAGTCCTGGAACACGGTGTTGACCGGCCGGTCGAACGGCCGAAGTGCCGTGATATCGCGCCCATCGAGCAACACCTTGCCGCTCGACGGGCTTTCGAAGCCGGCAATGACGCGCAAACTGGTGGTCTTGCCGCAGCCCGAGGGTCCGAGCAGCGTGATAAACTCGCCGCTGATAATGTCGAGATCGACAGCGTCGAGCCCGACGATGCCGCCGGGAAAAATCTTCGAGACCGTCTGCAGTCGGACGAGTGGATCAGGCGCCATCGCGAACCTCGGACGGCTTCGTGGTGTTGACCCAAAGGATCTGGCAACGCTCGGCGCCCGGATTGCGAAAGGCGTGCAAAAGCGTGCTCTTGAACGCAAAACTGTCGCCGGCCTTCAGCACGTATTTTGTCGAATCCACCACCAGTTCGACCTCGCCGGCAAGCACGAAGCCGAATTCATGACCGGCATGGGCATAGGCCTCGCCCGTGCCGCCGCGGGCTTCCACCGTCACCAGCATGCCGGTCAGCGTCGCGCCCGGCGGCGACAGCAGCGCCTTGGCGATGCCTTCCGACTTGACCGGAATTTGCCGCCGCTTGTCGGCACGCACGCAATAGAGATCGTTGGCCGCATCGTTGCCGTCGGCGATCAGCGCCGACGGCTCGATGTCGAGGGCGGCGGCGAGCGGCCAGATTACCTTGACGCGCAGCGAGGACATGCCGCGCTCGATCTGGCTGAGCGCCCCGATCGAGACGCCGGCTTTTGCCGCAAGATCGGCCAGCGACAGCTTGCGCTCCAGCCGTAGCGCCCGCACGCGCCGGCCGACGCGAATATCGGCATCGTCTTTCGGCTTCTCAGCCGCTTCGTCCAGCATGTCCATCCATTCGTCCTCGTTTACTTTACGCTTCTCCCCTGGTGGGGTGAGAAGCGGTTCGCGCAGCGAACGAAAGCCAATAGCTTGGCTTTTCGAGCTTCGAACGCCCTGAGCCTGCGAGGGGCCGGGCGTGCTTAGTCGATCCACCCTGCCGGGCCCCCCGCTGCTTCGCAGCGTCCCGGCGTTCGCCGGCCTTTCATCGCGCCAATGGCACGATGACTTCGCTTACGCGAACCGGCTGCTCACCCCACAAGGGAGAAGGCAGGCCTCAACTCACCCTCCAGCCTTCACCTTCTCGAACATCTTCGCCAGGTCGTCATTCTGTTTCATCGGTCCGGTGAAGATGGTGGTCTTCAGCATCACTTCCGGGTCGGACGGCAGCTGCAATTTCTCCAGCTCTTCCTTCGGCACTGTGGCAAAGGCGGAACTCAGCGAGCTGCCATAGCCATAGGCCTCGATCAGGTATTTGCCGGAGTCGGCGTCCAGGCGGCTGTTGATGAAGTCATAGGCGAGATCGACGTTCTTGGCGTCCTTGAGCATGACGAAGCCGCAGGCCCAGGTCAGCATGCCTTCCTTTGGCTTCATGAACTCGACCGGCACTCCCTGCTTCTTCAGCGAGGTGGCGGAAGCGTTCCAGGTCATGGCGGCGACCAATTGGCCGCTGGCCAGCGCCTGTTCGACCGAGGTCATGTCGGTGGTGTAGTTGGAGAGCAGCGGGCGCTGTTCGCGCAGTTTCTCGGCCACCTTGTCCATCTCGGCGGGCGTCATGTCGAACGGATTGACGCCGGCCAGAAGCGCGGCAACGATCGGCGTGTCATGCACGGCGTCGATGGTCGCCATGCGGCCGGCATACTGCTTGTCCCACAGCAGGTTCCAGCTCGCTTCCGGATTCTTTACCAGATCGGTGCGGTAGAGGATCGAGGTGTTGCCCCAGTCCCACGGCACCATCCAGACCTTGCCGTCGCCGGCCTGCAGGTCGGGCAGGTTCTTGAACACCGGGAAGATCGAATCCCAGTTCTTGATGCGCTTGGTGTCAATCGGCTGCAGCAGGCCTTCCTTGTTCCAGCGCGCCACCTTGTCATAGCAGGGATGCGCAATGTCGGGGCGGAAGCCGGCCTTGACCTTGGTGAAGGCATCGTCGTCGTCGCCGAAGATGGAGGCCTCGACGCCATCGGTATGCGCGGCGAGGAAGCTCTTGTTGAAATCGGGCAGTTCGTAGCCCGACCAAGTGAAATATTGCAGCTTGTCGCCGGCGGGAGCGACGGTCGACGATAGCGCCAATGCCAGGGCGGCGAGGCCGGCCCGGGCCGTCTTTCCGGATATCAGGTCGAATGCCATTGCAGTTCTCCTCTCTTGGTTTGTTTTGGTTGTGATGGATCCGCGGGTCTTGGCGCCGTGGCGGACAGGCCGCGATGGCGCAGGATTTCGGCTGCTGCGGCGATGACAAAGGATACCGCCAGGATCGACGTGCCCAGCGCCATGACTGTCGGCAGCGACCTTGGAAAACGCAGCTGGCTCCAGATGTAGAGCGGCAGCGTCGGCTCGGTGCCAGCCAGGAAGAAGACGACGATGAATTCGTCGAAGGAGATCAGGAAGGCCAGCATGAAGGCCGAGACGATGGCCGGCAGGCTGAGCGGCAGCATGACCCGCCGGAAGGTCGTCCAGTCGGAGGCACCGAGATCGAGAGCCGCCTCGCGAATGGTTTTCGGGATGGCGGCGAAGCGGCTGCGCATGATCACCACGGTCGTCGGCAGCGCCACCAATATGTGGCCGAGAACGATGGCGATGCGCGATGGCCCCAGACCGATGAGGTTGATAAGGATCAGCAGCGATATGCCGACGATGACACCCGGGATCAGGATCGGCAGCCGGGCGATGGCGCTGATGGTGGCGGCCAGCGGCGAGCGGCCATAGAGGTCCATATAGGATACGGTGATGCCGCACAGCGTAGCACCCGTGGCGGCAATGACACCGATGACGAGGCTGTTCAAGAGCGCACTGGTCAGCGCCGAATTGCCGGACAGCGTCGCGTACCATTGCACGGTAAGGCCTTGCAGCGGAAACGCTGCCTGGATCGAGTTGTTGAAGGAAAACAGCGGGATCAGCAGGACCGGCAGATAGAGAAAGACCAGATAGGCGACGACGTAGACGCCAAGCCAGCCGCCGCCTCGCTGTGTGTGCCGCCCCTCGCTCATGTGCGGCTGCCAAATCTGCGATCGGCGAAGCGCGCGACCAGCACCACGCAGAGGATGACCAGCATGACGGCGACGGAGAGTGCTGCGCCAAACGGCCAGTCATTGGCCTTGCCGAATTGCGCCTGAATCAGTGTACCGATCATGGTGCTGGCCGGACCGCCGACGAGAGCCGGCGTGACATAATCGCCAACCGTCGGCACGAAGACGACGAGTGCGGCTGCCAGCACGCCCGGCATCGAATTGGGCAACACGACACGGCGGAAAGAGGTGAACGGCCGCGCACCAAGATCGGAAGCGGCCTCGACGAGCGATTTCGGGATCGTGTCCAGCGCCACATAGATCGGCAGGATGGCGAACGGCGCATAGGCGTGCGCGAGCGTGACGACGACGGCGGCCGGCGTGTTGAGAAAGGCCAATGTCGGCTCGGACCAGATGCCGCTTTCGATCAGCGCCGAGTTCAGTACGCCGTTATAGGCGAGCACGATCTTCCAGGCGAAGACGCGCAGAAGATAGCTGGTCCAGAACGGCAGCGTCACCAGGAACAGCAGCAGGCCGCGCCGCCGGCCGGCGTGGAAGGCAAGGTAGTAGGCGACGGGATAGGCAGTAACGACCGTGGCCAGCGTGACCAGAGCGGCAATGACCAGCGAGCGCAGCGTCACCGTCCAGTACAGCGGATCGGACACCACCGTGACAAAATTCGCCGCGGTGAAACCGGCGCCGAGCAGCGAACCGTCATTGGTGCGGAAGGCGAGGAAAAGCACAAGGCCAAGGGCAAACAGGATCAGCAGGAAAGTGACCAGAGCGCCCGGCAGCAGCATGGCGGCCCGGAAGCCCGAAGAAGACCGGGCCTCTGGCGCTGATGTTGCAACTAGGGTCGACATCGACCTGCCTATCGGAATTTTGAAATTACCTTAGAATTTTTCATATTCATGAAACTGTCAAGAGGAATCCCCCAAACGGAATCCCAATGACGGGAATCCCCTTGGTCAGCGCTCCAGCGCATCGAGCAAGCGATACCAGGCGATGGTCGCGGCGACGCCGACCTGGCGGAAGGCGTGGAACGGGATCGGCCGGATCGGTGAAAGCGGGAACGGCAATTGCCTGGCGTCGCCACCTTGGAGATAACCAGCGATGCGCTCGCCAAGCGCGGTCATCAGGCCGACACCACGGCCCTGGCAACCGACCACAGCCAGCAGGCCCTGCTCGAGCTCGTGGATGTGCGGCAGATGGTCCGGCGTCATCGCCACCCGACCGAACCAGCGCTTCTCGATGGCGACACCGGACAGCGAGGGATAGAGCCGTGCCAGCGCGCGCTCGAGATGCGCCCAGTCGCCAGCGCTCGTCGGCAGC
Organism: Mesorhizobium sp. Root695; assembly: GCF_001428185.1. Classification (NCBI taxonomy): domain Bacteria; kingdom Pseudomonadati; phylum Pseudomonadota; class Alphaproteobacteria; order Hyphomicrobiales; family Phyllobacteriaceae; genus Mesorhizobium; species Mesorhizobium sp. Root695. Next base: position 24,365 of record NZ_LMHO01000012.1, read on the forward strand.
GCCATGCGACCCCGTCCGCCAAGCACCAGCCGACCGTCGGCGCTCTTGCGGTAGTAGACGAGGATGCGACGGGAGTCCGACACCGCCTGCCCTTCCGGCAGGATCGTTGCGGCCAGGTTGGGCGACAGCGGCGCTGTGGCGATCTGAAAGGAATGTAGCGGAACGATCGTCTGGGCGAGACCGGGGATCAGGCCATCCGTATAGGCGTTGGTCGCCAGCACGACTACTCTTGCCTGCAACTCGGTCCCGTTTTCGGTCGAAATACGCCAAATACCGGCGGCATTGGTAAGCCGTACGACCTTCTGGCGCTCGGCTATCCTCACTCCAGCCGCGGCCGCGACACGCGCGAGTTCCGACGTATAGGCGAGCGGATCGATCACACCGGCGCGGCGGTCGAGCCAGCCGCCGAGATAGCCCTGTGCGCCGGTCCTGGCTGCGATCTCCGCCGCGCTCAGAAGCTGGACATCGGCGCCGCGCGCCCGCCATTGCCGGTCACGGTTCGCCGCCGCCTTCAGCGCGACCTCGGTGTGCGCCGCCTGGATCCAGCCATTGCGAACGAACGGCACAGCCAGTTTTTCGTCGCGGATCAGTTCGAAGACCGCATCGGCGGTCGAGGCGGCAAAATTGACAAGCGCCTCGCCGCGCTCCGGGCCATAATGCTCCAACAGCCATTCCGGATCATACTTCAGGCCGGGAATGACCTGGCCGCCATTGAGGCCCGATGCACCCTGGCCGATTTGGCCGGCTTCCAGCACCTGCACCGACATGCCAAGCCGGGCAGCATGCAAAGCCGTCGACAGACCCATGATGCCGCCGCCGACAATGACGACATCGGCCTTTTCACCACTGGGAAAAAGCGACTGAAATCTGGAAGCCGCCTGCGGCTTGCGCCAGATCGGATCGGAGAATGGTGCGGGCAAGGGTCACCTGGGATTCATTGCAAAATGAAAATCCTAGATGTCATTTCATCATTTTGAAAGTGAGTTCTAGTCTGGCGACTTGCAGATCTCGCCGAGGGTTTCCCGGCACTGCGAGTTGCATCGGATGAAAAAACCCATCTCTCATCCGAACCGATTGGCCGGCGTGCCCCGAACGCCGGTCCGCACCGCAAACAACCCGCCCTCTTGCGGATTTGCCTGCAAGTGCTCCCTGCTCATGGTAAATCGCGCCGACGTGACGAAGAGAGTATCGAAATTCTCGCCACCAAAAGCGCAACTCGTCGGCCAGCTGCAGGGCAGATCCACGACTTTGTCGAGAACTCCACCGGGAGAAATGCGGACGAGGCAGCCGCCGCCCGCAACGCGGCAATTCCAGACATAGCCCTCCGCATCCACGCACGACCCATCTGGCAGACCGCGCGGAAAGTCCGAGAAGAAAAGGCGCCTGTCGGTTATTCGCGATTGCACCCTATCCCAGCGATAGCTGAATATCTGGTTCTTCATCGTGTCCGCCGTGACGAAGGTATCATCCGCCATCCAGATCATGGTGTTGGTGATACCGAAACGATCGGCGCTGAGCGCCTCCACAATGCCGGTCGTGGCGACGCGATAGATCCGCCCCGCATCCCGCGAAATATCGCGCGGAAGGTCATCCGGGCCGATATTGTTTTCCATGGTTCCGACCCAGAATGAGCCGTCTGGGGCGACCACGCCCTCATTCAACCGTGTGTCCGGACTATCCGGTTCGATCGTCGCGATCGCCCTGAAGTTTTCCCCGAAATCCCACAATGCCACGTCCTTTCGCAACCCGACGATTGCGCCACCGTTCCTGCGCAGGCCGATCGAGGTTGCGAGGTCCGGAGCTTGCCAGCTCTGGTGATCGAGAGTGTCCGGATCGAGCCGGTGGATACGCCGCCCGATAATATCCACCCAGATCAGTGTTTTCCTGTTTTCGTCCCAGATCAGGCTCTCCCCGACGACATCCCGGGCATCGAACACGAAAATCGCCTGCATCTCTCCGCTATCCATGCGTTGCCTCGTTTGTCGCGCTTGTTGGCGTCACTTGACAGACAACATCTCACAAAGATATAGGCATTTCAAGAAAACATGTCATACAGGTTGAGGGCAAATGGTGGCCAATCGTAGCATGATGCCGGAGGAGACCAATCCCGGCCTGGTCAGCGCCGCTATTCAGGCCATCACCCAATACATCCGCGTCGAGGGACTCGGCCCTGGCGACCTCTTGCCAAGCGAAGCCGACATGACCCGCAGGCTCAGCGTCTCGCGGACGGTGGTGCGGGAGGCGTTTCGATCGCTGTCGGCGATGCGCCTCATCGACATGAGCGCCGGTCGGCGCGCCAGCGTCGCCAAGCTCGACATCGGTGCCATGTCGATGGTGATCGAGCACGGCGTCACCACCGAACAGATCAGCGTCCACCAGGTTTATGATGTTCGCCGCACCATCGAAATGCGCACGGTGGCGCTCGCCGCACTCCGGCGGAGCGATGCCGAGGCCGCTGAAATACAAGAATACGCGCGACTGATGCGCGAGAACTATCGTACGCCTGAGATCGTCATGGAGCACGACATCGCATTCCATGAGGCGATCGCGCGGGCTTCTCACAACCCGGTGTTCTCGTTGATCATCACCGCCTTCAGCGGCGTCACGCGACGCACCTGGGTGATCGGCTGGCGTACACGCGCCTCCGTGGAAGATCAGATCAAGATGATTGAGGGTCACGCTGATATTGCCCGAGCGATCATCGCGGGAAATCCGCAACTTGCCGCCGAACACATGGCCGCGCATTTCGACAAGAGCGTCAAGGCGCTGAACGACGCGGGGATTGCATGAAAATCCGCGCGATCGAGACCATTCGCATCGAAGAGCGGCCCAATCTGCTCTGGGTCGAGGTGCATACCGACGAAGGCATCACCGGCCTTGGCGAAACCTTCTTCATGGCGCGCACGGTCGCGGAATACCTGCACGAATATGTTGCGCCACGCGTCATCGGCCGCGATCCGCTGCAGATCGATCTGCTGTCCGCGGATCTGGTTGGCTATCTCGGTTTCCGCTCAAGTGGCGCCGAGGTTCGCGGCAATTCCGCCTTCGACATCGCGCTCTGGGACATTTTCGGCAAGGCGACAAACCAGCCGATAGCGCAGCTTCTTGGAGGCTTTTCACGGCAGTCCATCCGCACCTACAATACCTGCGCCGGCACCGAATACATCAAGGACGGCAAGGGACAGACCACCGCAAACTATGGTCTCGGCACGAAGCAAGGCTACGACGACCTGAACGGGTTTCTCCACCGCGCCGACGAATTGGCGGCGGAACTCCTTGAAGACGGTATCACGGCCATGAAGATCTGGCCCTTCGACCATGCCGCCGAGAAAAGCAGGGGGCAGGATATCACCGCCGCCGACCTCAAAGCCGCGTTGCATCCTTTCGAGAAGATCCGCAGGGCCGTCGGCGACAGGATCGACATCATGGTCGAGTTCCATTCGATGTGGCAGCTCCTGCCCGCGATCAAGATCGCAAAGGCGCTCGGACCTTATGGCACATACTGGCACGAGGATCCGATCCGCATGGACAGCCTCGGCGATCTCAAGCGCTATGAGGCCGCGAGCCCGGCGCCGATCTCGGCGTCAGAAACCTTGGGCAGTCGCTGGGCATTCCGGGATCTGCTGGAGACCGGCGCCGCAGGCATCGTGATGCTGGACATTTCCTGGTGCGGCGGACTTTCGGAAGCACGCAAGATCGCCGCGATGGCGGAGGCCTGGCACCTGCCAGTCGCCCCGCACGACTGCACTGGGCCTGTGGTTCTGGCGGCGTCGACACATTTGTCCCTCAACGCGCCCAACGCACTCGTACAGGAGAGTGTGAGGGCATTCTACCGGACCTGGTATCGCGACCTCGTGACCGCGCTACCGGAAGTCAAGAACGGCATGATCACCGTACCGCCCGGCCCGGGCCTCGGGCTGGAACTCAATCCCGACCTCGGTCGGGCCTACACCGTCCATCGCCGCGTCTCGGACAAGGCGGACATCTGAATAACACTCAACGGGAGGAATAGTAATGAAACGACTGACTGCAACGCTTTTGCTCGCCACGACGCTGTTCGCGGGGCCTTCCATCGCCAGCGCCGACGGGCTCAACATCGTCTTTACGCACCATTCGTCAGCCTCGAACACCTTCTGGCAGGCGGTGAAGAAGGGCTATGACGATGCCTGCGGCAAGGTCGAGGCCAAGTGCAACATGATCTTCACCCAGACCGAGGGTTCGGTCGAGCAGCAACTCGCCAACATGCGCGCAGCACTTGCCGCCAAGCCGGATGCCTTGCTGACCTCGATCGTCGACAACAAGGCGTTCGACGACGTCATCAAGGAAGCGCGAGACGCCGGCGTCTTGGTGATTGCCGTCAACGTCGATGACACAGAAGGCGCCAGGGGCAATGCCCGGCAGGCCTTCATTGGGCAAGGTTTCAAGCCGGCGGGCTATTCGCTCGGCAAGGCGATTTCCGAGAGCTTCCCGAAAGAAGGGCCAATCAAGATTCTGGTCGGCATTTCCGCACCAGGCCAGAACTGGTCGGAAAGTCGCGGCGCAGGCGTGATACAGTTCCTGGAAGAGTACAAGGCCGCCCATCCCGACCGCCAGGTCTCATGGGAGCGGATTGACAGCGGAACAGACCTTGCGGTCACGTCCGATCGTGTCGGCGCCTATCTCAACGCGCATCCCGACACCACCGCCTATTTCGACACCGGCTTCTGGTGCGCGGGCGTTGCGCGGTCCTTGCAGGATCGCGGTGTCGCGCCGGGCAAGGTTCTCCTTGGCGGCTTCGATCTGGTGCCGGAAGTCCTGCAGCAGATGCAGAAGGGCTATGTGCAGGCCCTGGTGGACCAGCAGCCCTACATGCAGGGCTTCATGCCGGTGATGGAAGCCTACCTGAACAAGAAGGTAGGTCTGGCACCCTCCGACATCGATACGGGCCAAGGCATCGTACGCCCGGACCAGGCCGACGCGATCATGACGCTTTCCGCGCAAGGTCTGCGTTAGGCCCACACGCGCCATGTGTTCACCCGGCGGTGCCCGCGCCGCCGGGTGGTCCCTCGCCTCATTCCTGGAGCCTGCCTTGAAACGCCTCTTCAAGACCTATCTGGAAAAACCGGAACTGGCTGGACTGATCCTGCTGGTGCTTCTGGTGGTGATTTTCGAGATCCGCTCGGATGGCGTGTTCCTCAACCAGGATAACCTTCGTGGCATACTCGGCATTCTGCCGGAAACGGGCCTCGTCGCCATCGGTGTCACGATCTTGATGATCAGCGGCGAGTTCGACCTGTCGGTTGGATCGGTGTTTGCGCTGATGCCGATGTCCATGGCCGTCCTCATGGTCGAGGGTGTGCCTTTCCCACTCGCTTTGCTGGCCGGCCTTGGCGTTTGCGCGGCTATCGGCTTCATCAACGGCTATGTGACGATCCGGTTCGAGATCCCGAGCTTCATCACCACGCTTGGCATGCTGTTCATCGCCCGGTCGCTGACGATCGTCGTCTCGGGCGGGTTTCCACCCCTGCTTCCCGCGGATCTGCCGAACTGGCTGTTCACCTCGTTTGTCGGTCCCGGCCACATGTTCCGCATGTCGTTCCTGTGGTTTGTCGGAATTGCCGTGCTGACGTCGCTGATGCTTTCCCGAACCAATTTCGGCAACTGGATAAAGGCCACCGGTGGCTTCCATCCCGCTGCCGCCTCGATGGGCATTCCGACCGCAAGGGTGAAACTCGCATGCTTCATGCTTTGCTCGATGCTGTCCGGTTTCGCCGGCATGTTGCAGGTGCTGAGACTGGGCTCTCCTCTGCCTTCCATCGGCGAGGGTCTGGAACTCCAAGCAGTCGCCTCAGCGGTCATCGGCGGCGCTTCGCTGGCAGGCGGCATCGGTACGGTCGCAGGCGGTATTATCGGCACGATCCTCATCCGCATTATCGACAACGGGCTTGTGCTCTCGCAAGTCGACGCGAACTGGTTCAAATTCGCGATCGGCTTCCTGACCATCTTCGCCGTCGTCGCCAATGCCTGGATGCGCAAGCGTGCCAAGGCGATCAAGATGGAGAATTGAGATATGGACGACGCGATCATCTCCGTCCGCAATCTTCACAAATGGTACTCGGGCGTCCATGCACTGAAGGGCGTGAGCCTCGACTTCAAGCGAGGCGAGGCGCTCGGGCTGATTGGCGACAATGGTGCCGGCAAGTCGACGCTCATCAACATTCTATCCGGCGTCCAAACAGCCGATGAGGGTGAAATCCTGGTCGACGGCAAGCCGGTGCGGATCGCCAGGCCGCGCGATGCGATGAACCTCGGTATCGAGACCATCTACCAATACAATTCCATGGTTCCCACCATGTCGATTGCCAGGAACCTGTTTATCGGGCGGGAACCGACGCGGTTTTCCGTGTTCGGCGTGGGCATCCTCGACCAGAAGAAGATGGGCAGCGAAAGCATCAAGGCGATCGCCAATGTCGATCTGCATCTGCGCTCGCCCGATGCGCTGGTCGGTGAACTGTCAGGGGGCCAGCGGCAGGGCGTCGCCATAGCGCGCGCCATGCACTTCAAGTCGAAAGTGATGATTCTCGACGAGCCGACCAACCATCTCTCGGTCAAGGAAACGCAGAAGGTGATCGGCTTTGTTCGCGGCTTGAAGGAGCAGGGTGTCACCGGCGTCTTCATCAGCCACAACATGCATCACGTTTTTGACTGCTGTGATCGCGTGGTCGCGATGGCGCGAGGCGAGGTCGTGCTCGACAAGCGCATCGAGGAAACCTCCATCGACGAAGTCCACAACGTGCTTTGAGAAGCGGGTAACGGTGATGACGGACCTTTCGGGCAAAGTTGCGCTGTTGACGGGCGGTCTGGGTTCGCTCGGCCGTGCCCAGGCTGCCGCACTTGCACGCGCCGGCGCTCGCGTGCTTTTGCTTGACCGCCCCGAGACTGTCGAAGGACCTGGGATCGCGGCTGAATTGGCGTCGGCGAGCAAGGGTGCGATCGTCTATATCGGCTGCGACTTGAACCAGTTGGCCGAAGCCGAAGCGGCGGTCAGGGCGCTCGCCGACGAAGAGGGCGCGATCGACATCTTGATCAACAACGCGGCGCTTATCATCAACCGTCCCTTCGAGGAATTTTCCCTCGCCGAATATGAGGACCAGATCCGCGTGAATTCCTCGGCTGCCTTCGCGCTGGCGCGCGCCTGCGCTCCTGGCATGAAGAAGAAGGGCAACGGGAGGATCGTCAATTTTTGTTCGGTGACGCTGAACGGCCGCTGGGAGGGTTACGTGCCTTATGTAGCTTCGAAGGGCGCCATGCTGGGTCTCACGAAGTCTCTGGCGCGGGAATTGGGACCGCACGGCATTACCGTAAACGCAGTGTCGCCGGGCGCTGTCGTTTCCGAGGCGGAGAAGCGCGTTTTCGGAGAACGGCTCCAGGAATACAACGACTGGATTCTGACCAACCAGAGCTTGAAGCGTCGCATCGAGCCGCAGCATGTCGCCGATCTCGTGCTGTTCCTTGTCTCCCCAGACTCGGACATGATCAGCGGCCAGAACATCAATGTCGATGGTGGCTGGTAGAAGTGGCGTTCCGTCGATGACAAATAGTGATGCGGTCGAGCTTGCCGACGGGCGCGCAAGCCTGGTGGTGAGCCCTCGCCAGGGCGCCGCCATCCTGCGCTACGACGCGCTGCGCCCGGGCCGGGTGCCCATGCCTGTTATCAAGCCATCGACGGGTCTGCTGAAGTTCGGGTCTCAACTGTTGATTCCATGGTCGAACCGTATTTCCGGCGGGGGCTTCGAGTTCGAAGGGCGCTACCATGCGATCGAACCCAATGTCGAAGGCGAGCCGTTCCCGCTCCATGGCGACGGTTTTCAAAAGCCGTGGCGGCTGACACGACGAACCGGCACTGAAATGGAGCTGGTTTTGGAAAACGGTGCAATCGGGCCCTATCGCTACCATGCAAGTGCCCGCTACGCGCTGGAGGATGGCGCGCTGGCCGCGATCCTGACCGTTGAGAACCGCGCCGCCATGTGCCTGCCCTACGGGCTCGGCTTCCATCCGTGGTTTCCGCGCGGCCCGCGCACCTCTCTCCAAGCATCTGCGGCAAGGGTCTGGCTGGAGGACGAACGTCACCTGCCGACGGCGGCTGTGTCGCTCAATTCCCGGCCGGACTGGGATTTTTCGCAAACCGCGCTCCTTCCCGACACCTGGGTCAACAATGCGTTCGAAGGCTGGGACGGCCGTGCCTCGATCGCCCAGCCGGATGACGCCATCATTGTCACGCTCGAGGCATCGTCGACGCTGAACGTCTTCGTTCTCTATTCGCCGGCACGAGATGCTGATTTCTTCTGTTTCGAACCGGTTTCACATGTCGTGGACGCCCATCATGGCAGCGGCCTGACGACGCTGGAACAAGGCAGATCGACAAGCGCGCATTTGCGTCTACGCTGGGACGAGCTCTAGCGCCGAATCCGGAGTTGCGAAGCGGCGTTAGTCGGTGCAGGGACATGGCCGGACATAGGCCTTTTCCGTTGGGCGTCTGTCGCTCTGCCACACGCCGACTTGAAGAAGCGACCATGGCACTCCACAATGTTGAAACATCCTGCCCTGTGACGAGAGAGTGGTAACGAACATGATCTTTCTGCCTGATGACGATGGTGTCTTTCTCGGCCGCGCCCGATCACCGGCCGCCCCACATCCCCTCGTGGTCACGGTCCGCGACGGCACGGTTTTCGACATTACGTCACGTACGGCACCGACTGTGCGTGACATCTGCGAGATGGCCGATCCTGCCGGCCATGTGCTATCGGCCAAGGGCAGACCGATCGGATCGCTCGACGACATCGCCGCCAACAGTTTCGAGACCAAGCGCGATCCGGCAAAACCGTATTTGCTCTCCCCGGTCGACCTGCAGGCGGTCAAGGCCTCGGGCGTCACCTTCGTCGTCAGCCTGCTGGAACGGGTGATCGAGGAACAGGCGCGCGGTTCGGCGGAGAAAGCCGACGCCATCCGCGCCGACATTGCCGGACTGATCGGCCACGATCTGTCGAAGCTGAAGCCCGGTTCGTCCGAAGCGATGGAGATCAAGGCCAAGCTCATCGCGCGCGGCGCCTGGTCGCAATATCTGGAAGTCGGCATCGGCCCCGACGCCGAGATTTTCACCAAGTGCCAGCCGATGGCCTCGGTCGGCTTCGGCGCCGATGTCGGCCTGCACCCGGTGTCGACCTGGAACAATCCGGAGCCCGAGATCGCCATGATCGCCGCCTCAAGCGGCAGGATCGTCGGCGCCACCATCGGCAACGACGTCAATCTGCGCGACGTCGAGGGGCGTTCGGCGCTTTTGCTCGGCAAGGCCAAGGATAACAATGCCTCGGCCGCACTCGGTCCCTTCATCCGGCTGTTCGACGACACGTTCTCGATCGATGACGTGAAGCGGGCCGTCGTGCGCCTGAAGGTCGAGGGCGAGGACGGGTTTTCGCTGGAGGGCGCAAGCTCGATGGCCGAGATCAGCCGCTCGCCTGAAGAACTGGTTGTCGCCGCCATGGGGCCGCACCACCAGTATCCGGACGGGCTGGCGCTCTATCTCGGCACCATGTTCGTGCCGTCGAAGGATCGCGGCGAGAAAGGCAAGGGCTTCACCCACAAGGTCGGCGACATCGTCACCATCTCGTCGGAAAAATTCGGTGTGCTGGTCAACCGTGTGCGGCTGTCGCCTGACTGCCCGCCCTGGACCTACGGCGCCAGCCATCTGATGCGGGAACTGGCGAAGGCCGACCTCATCTAGCCGGCTTTTGCCCCGGATCGCCATCAACACAATTTTATGCGAAAGCCGGGTGACTGCGGACGCAATCCGCTCCAAGATCGCTGCGCGGTCGGGGGGCCGTCCGTATGTCTGATTCGCCGATACTATTCGTGCGCAATGTTGCCAGACGCTTTGGCGGCACGGTCGTGCTCGAAGACATGAACCTTGTGATCGAGCGCGGCTCGATCCACGCGGTGGTTGGCGAAAGCGGCGCCGGCAAATCGACGCTGATAAAGGTGCTGGCGGGCATCGTCCGGTCGGACAGCGGCACCATCGAGTTTGACGGCAAGAGGGCAACGATCAGCAACCCCAATGCGGCGCGAAAGCTCGGCATCGGCGTCGTCCTGCAGCAGGCCGGGCTGTTTCCGGAGCGCCCGGTTCTGGCCAATCTGTTCGTCAACCGCGAACCGCTGCACAACGGGCTGATCTCGCGGCGCGAAATGGAGGCGCGCAGCCGTGACCTGCTTCGCCAGCTTGGTCTCGCCGTCGATGTCCACGCGCCGCTCGGCGAGCTCGGGCCGGCTGAGCGGCAACTCATCGCGATCGCCCGTGCGCTTCTGGAAAACCCGAGACTGCTCATCCTCGACGACCCTCATTCGGCGCTCGACCGACGCGAGACAGATCGGCTTTTCGCGGTGCTGCGAGGACTGAAGGGCAAGGGCATGAGCATGCTCTACGCCTCGAACCGGCTGAAGGATGCGCTGGCCATCGCCGACCAGCTGACGGTCATCCGCAACGGCCGCGACGTGCTGTCAAAGGCGCGCCAGGAGCTGACGACATCGGAGGAAGCGATGATCGGCCAGTTGCGCCAATCGCTGTTTCCGCTGCCGCTCAGGGCCATGCCGACGCTTGCCGGCACGCTGCGGCCGCAACTCGCGGTTTCGGGGCTTGGCGGCGGTAGATTGTCCGACGTCAGCTTTGCGGCGCGCGCGGGCGAGATCGTCGGCCTTGCCGGGCTTGCCGGCTCCGGCGTGTCGGACCTGATTGCCCTTTTGTTCGGAGCGCAAAAGGCGGGCGCGGGCAGAGTGCGCTTCCCGGACGGGGACGGCTTGCCGAAGACACGAACAGAGGCGGCGCGGCGTAACATCTGCATGATTTCAGGCGAGCGCGGCAACGGGCTGATGCAAGACAAGTCCATCGCCTTCAACCTGGCGAACGTTGTCGTCGGCGCACGCGACTGGGGGTCGCGCTGGTATTCACCGGTGATGGCGCTCGGCCGCGCCGCGCGGCAGATCGAGGCGCTGCGCATCAGGTCCGCTCCCTCGACGCCGGCGGGCTCGCTGTCGGCCGGCGGCCAACAGAAGGTAATCATCGCCAAATGGCTGGAAATCGGTCCGCAAGTGGTGCTGCTCGACGAGCCGGCGCGCGGCATCGATATCGGCAGCAAGCAGGAGATCTACGCGTTGATCCGGCAGATGGCGGCCAGCGGATGCATCGTGCTGCTGCATTCGAGGGAGTTGTCCGAGCTGACCGGCTTGAGCGATCGCATCCTTGCTTTCCACCAGGGCCGGCTCGCGGGCGAGATCGCCGGCGCCGACATGGATGGCGCGAGGCTGCTGCAGCTGATTGCGCCGGGCGAGGCAGAGGGCGAAGGCCAACAGACCAGTCGCGAGGGCGTTGCATGACCAGAACCGATACCGCACCGCCCTTAGCCGGATCGGCGAACCGTAAGCCGGGGCGCCGCATTCGGCTGCCGGCAGAAACCGGTGCCGCTGTCGGGCTCGCCGCCCTGGTCGGGCTGCTCGGCTGGCTCCAGCCCTCCTTCCTCGATCCGGCCAATCTGTCGTTACTGCTGGGGCAAGCCGCCCTGCCCGGCCTGCTGGCTATCGGCATGGTGTTCGTGCTCACCATGCGCGACATCGACCTTTCGGCGGGCGCGGCGTTCCATCTCGCGGCGGCTGCCGCAGCCCTTTTGATGATTGCCGGCATCGACCCCTGGCTTGCCGCCCTGGCCGGGATCGCGCTTGGCGCTGGCCTCGGCCTCATCAACGGGCTGCTGGCGATCACGCTGCGCTTGCCGGCCATGGTGGTGACGCTTGGCACCTGGTGGATGATCGAGGGCCTGTCACTGGTGGCCGGCAAGGGACAGACAATCGCACCGCCAGGCGCAAACAGCGGTTTCTTCACGACGCTGTCAGGCAAGGCCTTCGCGGTGGTGCCGGCGGCTTGCATCGTTTTCGCCCTGCTGGCATTGGCGATGCACGTCGTGCTCCATCGCACCCGCTTTGGTTACCGGGTCCAGGCCGTCGGCAGCAACAGCCAAGCCGCTGCCTATGCCGGCATTCCGACGCCCAAGGTGCGGCTGCTGACGCTGGTGCTGATGGGTGCGATAGCCGGGCTGGCCGGCGTGATCCATGTCGGCGCCCAGGGCTCCGTCGCCCCCGGTGACGGCAGCAGCTTCATGCTGCTGGCGATTGCGGCGGCCATCATCGGCGGCACATCGCTTTCAGGTGGCCATGGCAGCGTCATTGGCGCGGTGATCGGCATCCTGCTCGTCCAGGTGATCCTGAGCGCAATGAACCTGCTTGACGTCGATGCCGCGTGGAGCACCTTCGCCACCGGCGCCCTGACCGTGCTCGCGCTGGCGGTGGACCGGCTCTTCAGGATGTGGCGCAACCTGCGTGCTGGACACGGTGAAGACAATCTGCTCGGCTGAGCCTCGACACCAATATCCGACAGTCGGAAAATCACCTGAACTGATGCAATCTGATGGGAGCGTTGATGGCGCCTCGTCGGACGACAACTACGACTTTCAGATAGAGGCTTGCCATCCGTCGAAAAAGGGAATGCTCTGATGCATCCAACCGGCGCTGGCAAAAGACGCAATCCGGCGGTCGCCGGAACACAAGGACGGAATCGGAACTGACCATCTACAAACGGGAGGAAATCAAATGCTGACACGGCTAAGACTCGTTCTATACGGCCTGTTGGTGGCGCTGATGGTGATACCGGCAGCGGCACAGGCCAAGACATTCTACTGGATTTCGCATGGCGGCCCGGCCGATCCGGTCTGGACCTACTTCCTGGCCGGCGCCAAGCAGTGGGCCAAGGACACTGGCAACACGGTCAACACCTCGTTCCACAATGGCGATGTCGCCTCGCAGCAGGAAGCGGTTCGCGCTGCCCTCTCCGCCAAGGCCGACGGCATCGTCACCACGAGCCCCGATCCGGGCAGCCTGATCGAGATCGTCAAGGAAGCGCGGGCAGCGAAAGTGCCGATCATCAATTTCAACACGCCCGACCCGAAAGCCGACTTCAACGCCTATGTCGGCGGCGACAATGTCACCTTCGGCAAGCACTGGGCGCAGTATCTGGTCGACAAGGGCCTGGTGAAGAAGGGCGACTTCGTCTGGATGCCGGTCGAGATTCCCGGCGCCACCTATGGCGTCCAGGAAGAAGAAGGCATCAAGAGCGTCTTCGAGCCGCTCGGCATCACCTATGAAATCACCGAAGCGACGCTCGACCAGGCTGAAGCCATCAACCGCATGGTCGACTACCTCACCGCCAACAAGGCCAAGGTCAAGGCGATCATCGGTCTCGGCGACCTTGTCACCGGCTCGATCAAGCGGGTGTTCGACCAGGCCGGCATCAAGGCGGGCGAAATCCCGGTAGTCGGATGGGGCAACTCGCTCGACACCACCCAGGAAGTGCTGAACGGCTACGTCAATGCCGGCCAGTGGCAGGACCCGCAGGCGACCAGCTATGTCGCGCTTTCGCTGGCCAACATGGCCGCCAGCGGCATTCCTCCGGGCTTCAACGTCATCACCGGCGCGCTCTACGAAAAGGACACCGCGCAGATCTACGACGACATCCTGTCCGGCAAGTGACATCCCAGCCCTCAACAGTCGCGACCGCCCGGCGGTCGCGACTGACGTCTCCGTTTTCGCCGAGCCCTTTGCACGCGAATGTGCAGGGCTCAGCCTTTCCACTCATGTCGCGGGTTGCTCGTGGAAAATCGTTCGCTCATCCAACGCCTGATCGCGCGGCCAGAATTTGGCCCCTTCGTGCTGCTCGTGGTCGAGATCGCCGTTTTCTGGGGTTTCAATCACGACTTCCTGTCGCCGCAGAACATCTCCAACACGCTGGCCTTCACGGTCGAGCTCGGCCTGATCGCGCTGGCGATGACGCTATTGATGACGTCGGGCGAATTCGACCTGTCCGTCGGTTCGCTGTTCGGTTTCTCGCCGGTACTTATGTGGACGCTGTTCAACAGCGGCCTCACCTCGCTTGAGGTCGGCTTTGTCGCCGCACTGCTGGTCGCCGCCTTCATCGGGCTGGTCAATGGCTGGTTCGTGACACAGCTCAAGATCCCATCCTTCCTGGTGACCCTCGGCATGCTGCTGGTGGTGCGCGGCACCGCTCTTTTCGTCACCGACGGTTTTCCGCAGCGCACCTGGAGCGCCGAAGGCAGCTGGCTGGCGGAGGCGTTGGTCGGCGACTTCTTCATCGGGCCGTTCCGCATCTACATGTCGCTGTTCTGGTTCATCGCCGCGGCCATCGCGCTCGGCTATGTGCTGACGCAAAGCCGAACCGGCAACTGGATTCAGGCGGCCGGCGGCAACCCCAGCGCCGCGCGCGCCCGCGGCGTCAACGTCAGCGGCGTCAAGATCGGCCTGTTCGTGCTGTCGTCGGTCATGGCGTCGCTCGCCGGCGTCATCTCTTCGCTGCGCACTTCCGCGGCCAACCCCAACAGCGGCACCGGCTATGAACTCGAAGTCATCGCCATGGTGGTGATCGGCGGCACAGCACTGACCGGCGGGCGCGGCACGATCATCGGCACCGTGCTCGGCATCCTGATCCTGCGCGTGATGCGCAACGGCATCGTGCTGATCGGCGTGCCCGGCCTTGCCTACAATATCTTCATCGGCGCCATCATCCTTGGCATGATGGCGCTGCATTCATGGCTGGAACGCCGGCATCAGGCGGGGACTTGAACGATGGCCGGGCCGCTGATCCGCATGCAGAACATCCGCAAGTCCTATGGCCGCGTGCAGGCGCTGGAGGATGCCAATTTCCACGTCAATGAGCGCGAGATCGTCGGCCTGCTCGGCGACAATGGCGCCGGCAAGTCGACGCTGATCAAGGTGCTTTCGGGTGCGGTCCCGCTGACCAGCGGCGACATCTTCATCCGCGGCAAGAGGGTGAATTTGCGCAGCACCAGCGACGCCATCGCCCAAGGCATCGAGACGATCTACCAGGACTCGGCACTGGTCACGCAACTGTCGATCGCCCGCAATCTGTTCCTCGGGCGCGAACCGATCAAGCCGCCGCGCTTCCTCAACCGGATGGACCAGGACGCCATGAACGTGGTCGCCCGCGACCTGCTCAAGCAGGTCGGCATCTCCAAGAACATCCCGCCGACGACGCCGATCGGCTCGCTGTCCGGCGGCGAGCGCCAGGCGGTGGCGATCGCGCGCGCCATGCATTTCGACAGCGACCTGATCATCTTGGACGAGCCCACCAACAATCTCGGCGTCGCCGAGACACAGGGCGTGCTGAGTTTCGTGCGTAACGCCCGCGATTCCGGCCATTCCTGCATTTTCATCGCGCACAACATTCACCATGTCTTCCAAGTGGTCGACCGCATCGTCGTCATGCGCCGGGGCAAGGTGGTCGCCGACGACATCGACCCGAAGAAAACCAGCGTGGCGGAGGTCGAGCGGATCATCACCGGCATGTCGGACAAGGAAATCCGCGATGCCATCGCCGATGGCAAGCCATCGCACTGACTATCGGGTGATGGGCGGCAATCAAACCGTCACCTCAAATCGCATCGCTTATCGGCGCATAGGGTTGCGGCATGAAAGCCACCGTCTCGGATATCGCCCGCAATTGCGGGCTGTGGGTTGCGGCATGAAAGCCACCGTCGCCGATATCGCCCGCAGCTGCGGACTGTCGACCGCAACGGTCGACAGGGCGCTCAACAACCGGCCGGGTGCGAGTGCGGCCAACCGGCAGCGCGTCATGGAGGCGGCCAAGCAGCTCGGCTACCTGCCGGTCGCCGATCAGGTGACGCTGCCGTCACGGCCCGCCCATCTCGAATTCCTGCTGCCCATCGGCAGCAATGCCTTCATGCGCGATCTCGCCGGGCATATCGAGGACTATGCCGCGCGCCTGCCGCTCGTCGCCTCGTGCCGGGTCCACAACCTTGCCGGTATCTCGCCGAACGCACTGCAGACAGCCGTCGAAAACCTGTCGCTCAGGGCCAATGGTGTCGGTGTCATCGCCGTCGATCATCCGCGCACACGCAACATCCTGCGCGACATCGTCGACGCCGGCATGCGCCTGGTGACGCTGGTGTCCGACGTTCCGGCGGCGCCGCGATCGGCGTATGTCGGCATCGACAACCGGGGGGCGGGACGAACGGCGGCGCTGTTGATGGGACGCTTCCTTGGCGGTCGCACCGGCCATCTGGCGATGGTCGTCGGCTCGCGCTCCTATCGCGGCCACGAGGAACGCGAAATGGGTTTCCGCTCCGTGCTCAATGAAGAGTTCCCCAACCTGACGGTTAGCAGCGCCGTCGAGATCAACGACGAGCCCGACGTCAGCTACACCGAGACCATGAAGGCGCTGCACAACGAGCCTGAGCTGCTCGGCATCTATTGCGTCGGAGCCGGACACTCGGGCATTGCAAAGGCGATCCGGGAAGCCAGGCCGAACCGCAAGCCGGTGTTCATCTGCCACGACTTGACGAAGGACACACGGGGCCACCTCGTCGACGACCTGCTCGATGTCGTCATCGACCAGAATGCCCGGCTGATCGCGGAACAGTCGGTCATTCGCCTGCTCGGCTCGATTGCGTCCTCCGCACCCTATCTGACGCGGAAGTTCATCGAACCGCGCTTGATCTTCAGGGAAAACGTGCCGGTGCAGTGAGGTGGGCGGCCCCGGCAAAGCCTGTTTCCAGATTTGTAAGACAATTGACCCGGCGAATCTGCACAGCAGCTATGCACAATTCATTGTTGCCGAATCATTGGGCAACTCATAGGTTCTGGTTGTCGGCCATCTACTCCTCCCAGATGCGATGCCGACGCTGAATGGGGTGCACCTCCTCCCGCGCCACATTCGAAATCGAGCCCGCTGCCACCTCCTCCCGGCAGCGGGCTTTTTTCGTTCAGCCGTCGGAAATTCCGGTGCCGCCCTGCGCCAAGGGGGCGCTAGGAATCCCTCGGTCGCAGACCGGCAAATCGCCAACAGTCGCGGCGGATTTCAACCGGCGGCGGTGCCCCGGAAGGATACGATCAACCCTTCGGCCATGCGCACGAACTGCGTGCTCGGACCTTCGGTACCCACGGTCTGCACGCTGACACGTGCGCCCTCGAACAGCAGCGACAGCGTATCGGCGAGCAGCTCGGCCTGACCAATGCCGGCATCCCGACATAACGTCACAAGGCGCGCGCGCTGGGCTTCCTTGAGCTCCTTGATCACCAGCCTGGCCGGATGGTCCGGCTCGGTCAGCTCAGCGGCGGCATTGGCCATGTCACAGCCACGGCCGTCAGCATTGAGCATGGCAGCCGCCTTGCGAACCCAGGCGTGCACTTGCGCAAGCTTGTCACCAGGAAATTCGGCCTCGAATGCATCCCACATGGCGCTGGCCTTAGCCGCATTGGCGCGCAGACATTCGACGATCAGCTCGTCCTTGGATTCGAAGTGACGGTAGAGCGTCATCTTGTTCGTGCCGGCAGCTTCGGTGATAGCATCGACGCCGACGCCCTTGATGCCATGCTTGTGGAACATGTCGCGTGCCGTCTCCAGGATTCGATCCCGGGGACGTGAGCGCTCCACGACGCCGTCTGTCATCATGATCTCCTTTCGTTTCCTAAAAACCACGGCCACCTCTTGACTAGGGTGTTACCGGTCTGTAACTATGCAAATGTTACTTACTGGTAACACCTATGTCGCCTTCCGTCAATAACAAGGCCGTGAACTGGTCCTGCCAGATCGGAATGAGCGAAAAACTGCAATTCATGCGGCTCCGGCCGGTGAAGAGATGAAAAACGGTTCGCGAGCATGGGCTGCGAATCGACAGACAAGGAGCCGGCCAATGCCGCAGCGCCGCGATCTTACCATAGATGAGGCCGTCCGGGATCCGATGATCCGGCTGGTCATGAAAGCAGATGGGGTCGACCCCCGCGCTTTCGAGAAGATGCTTCGCTCGCTTGCCGATGGGCAGCGTGGCGAGGTGCCGTTGCTGCGGTCACGGGAAGCCTCCCGTGACGGGCACGGCCAGTTGTCCAGGGTTGCCAGCGCCTTCGGGCGGGCAAGAGCGGCCGGGGAGGCTTGCGTCTCGTGGTAAACTTCTTCATCCACCGTCCGATCTTCGCCTCGGCGATCGCCATCATCATGGTGCTCGCCGGGACGATTTGTTATTTCCTGCTGCCCGTCTCGCAGTTTCCCGACATCACACCGCCGCAGGTCGTGGTCAGCGCCCATTATCCGGGCGCCAGCGCGCAAGTGGTGGCCGACACGGTGACGACGCCGCTGGAGCAGCAGATCAACGGCGTGCAAGGCATGACCTACATGTCGTCGACGAGCTCCAATGACGGCTCCTCGACCATCACCATCACCTTTGATGTCGGTTATTCGCTGAGCACAGCAGCCGTCGACGTCCAGAACCGCGTCTCGCAGGCCGCCTCGTCGCTGCCGGCGATCGTCAACCAGGGCGGCGTGACGATCAAGAAACAGAACCCGAATTTCGTCCTCATCGTCAACCTGACCTCGCCCGACAGTTCGGTCGATCCGGTGGCACTGAGCAACCTTGCCTATCTGCAGGTGGTCGATCCGCTGAAGCGGTTGCCCGGCGTCGGCGACGTGCAGATCTTCGGCGAGCGTCGCTATTCGATGCGCGTCTGGCTCGATCCCGACAAGCTCGCCAATCTCGGCATCACCGCAGTCGACGTCCAAAACGCCATCGCAGAGCAAAACGTCCAGGTGGCGGCCGGCAAGATCGGCCAGTCGCCGGCTCCGGCCGGTACTGCCTTCGAGATGCAGGTCAATGCCGTCGGCCGCTTGAGCGATCCCAAGGAATTCGGCGACATCGTCGTGCGCGCCAACACGGATACCGGCTCGCTGGTGCGGCTGCGCGACGTTGCCCGCATCGAGCTCGGCGCGCTGCAATATTCGTCGTCGGCCTTCTTCGGCAAGGACCCGACCGTGGTGCTCGCCGTCTACCAGATGCCCGGTTCCAACGCGCTCGATCTTCAGCAGCGCGTCAAGGACAAGATGCAGCAGCTTTCGGGACGGTTCCCGAAGGGCGTCTCCTATGCGATGCACTACGACACCACCCGCTTCGTCTCGGCGTCGATGCATGACGTGCTGATCACGCTTGGCGAAGCGCTGGTGCTGGTCGTCGCCGTGGTGTTCATCTTCCTGCAGAGCTGGCGCACGACAATCATCCCGACCATCGCCATTCCGGTGTCGCTGGTGGCGACGCTGGTCGTCATGGAGATGCTCGGCTTCTCGCTCAACATGCTCTCCCTGCTCGGCATGGTGCTGGCGATTGGCCTGGTCGTCGACGATGCCATCGTCGTGGTGGAGAATGTCGAACGACAGCTGGAGGCCGGGCTCAAGCCGCTCGCGGCGACGAAGGCCGCAATGGCCGAGGTCACCGGTCCGATCATCGCCACCACCGCCGTGCTGATGGCGGTGTTCGTGCCGGTCGCTTTCATTCCCGGCGTCTCCGGCAAGCTCTACAACCAGTTCGCGCTGACGGTGGCGATTTCCGTCGGCATCTCAGCCTTCAACTCGCTGACGCTGAGCCCCGCGCTCAGTGCTGCCTTCCTGCGGCATCGCGGCGAGACGCAGTTCGCCCCGTTCCGCTGGTTCAACACCGGCTTCGACAGGCTGTCGCACGCCTATGCCAATGGCGTGCGCATTCTCATCCGCTTGCGCTGGATCATGCTCGGCCTGTTCGCGGCCGGACTGGTCGCCACCTACTTCGTCTGGCAGCGCCTGCCCTCGACCTTCCTTCCGGTCGAGGACCAGGGCTATTTCTTCGTCGTCATCCAGTTGCCCGACGGCGCGTCGCTGGAACGCACCGACGCGGTGGCGCAAAAGGCGCGCGACATCCTGCAGGCAACGCCCGGCGTCGACATTGTCGGCTCGATCAGCGGCCTGAACTTCCTGACCAGTGCCGCGCAATCGAACTCGGCGGTCGAATTTGCCATCCTGAAGCCCTGGGAGGAACGCGGCCCCGACCAGAGTGCCTCGAAGCTCGTCGCCGACGTACGCGGCAAGCTGATGCAGATTCCGGAAGCCTTCGCGCTGAGCTTCGATCCGCCGTCGATACCGGGTATCGGCACCACGGGCGGCTTCGAATTCGTCGTCGAGGATCTCACCGGTCGCGGCAGTTCGGCCCTCAACGATGCCACGCAAGCGGTGATCGCCGAGGCGCGCAAGCAGCCGGAGATCAACCCGCAGCAGCTGTTCTCGCCATTCTCGACCTCGACGCCGCAGTTCAACTACGACCTCGACCGCAGCAAGGCGAAACTGCTCGGCCTCAACCTGCCGGATGTGTTCAACACGCTGCAGATCTATCTCGGCTCGCTTTACGTGAACGACTTCAACCTGTTCGGCCGCACCTTCCGGGTGACCATCCAGGCCGACAAGGATGCACGTGCGGGTGCCGCCGACATTTCGCGGCTCTATGTACGCAACGCCTCCGGCGGCATGGTGCCGCTCTCGACGCTGGGCAAACTCGTGCCCTTCGTCGGCCCGGAAACCGTACCGCACTACAACAACAACGCCTCGGCCTCGATCAACGGCGGTGCCGCACCGGGTTTCTCCTCGGGCCAGGCGGTCGCTGCCATGGAACGGGCCGCGGCCACCGCACTGCCCAGGGATTTCGGTTTCGAATGGACCGGCATCACCTTCCAGGAACTCAAGGCAGGATCGATCGCGTCCGTCGTCTTCGGCCTCGCTATCGTCTTCGTCTTCCTGATCCTGGCGGCGCAATATGAGAGCTGGGCGATGCCGTTCATGGTGCTGCTGGCGGTGCCGCTCGCACTGTTCGGCGCGTTCGTGGTGCTGTGGGTGCGTGGCATGCAGATCGACGTCTACTCGCAGATCGGCTTCGTCATGCTGATCGGACTGGCGGCCAAGAACGCGATCCTGATCGTCGAGTTCGCCCGGCGACGGCGCGAAGAAGGCCTCAGTATCGTCGATGCGGCGATGGAAGCAGCACGGCTGCGGCTGCGGCCGATCCTGATGACGGCCTTCGCCTTCATCCTCGGCGTGCTGCCGCTGATGTTTGCGACCGGCGCCGGTGCGGCAAGCCGGCAGTCGATCGGCACCACCGTGTTTGGCGGCATGGTCGCGGCGACCATCCTGTCGCTGGTGTTCGTGCCGGTGTTCTACGCGGTCATCGAACAGCTGCGCGAACGCCGCGGCAATGACGAGCCCGCCTCTCAAGACAATGAACCAACCGCCGAACCCGCCTTCCCTCCCCTGGCGGAAGCGGCCGAATAAGATTGGAGACTAATCATGCGTAAATGGAAAATCGCGTTGGGAACGGCTGTCGCGCTGGGTGCGATCTCGGTGGCCAGCGTCCACCTGCTCGACATGGGCAATCTCAGCCTCAATGCCGGCACGGCAGGCGCGGCGCCTGCTCCTGCGGCGTTCGTCATGCCGGTGCCGGTGGTCAGCGTCGTCAGAAAGACGATCCCGATCTATCTCGACTATGCCGCGCGGACGGAGCCTATCCGCAGCATCACCTTGCAGGCCAGGATTCCTGGCTATCTGCAGGAGCAGATCGCTGCTGACGGGGTCGACGTCCGGCAAGGCGATCTTCTTTACAAGATCTCACCTGACGACTTCCAGGCGGCTCTTGACCAAGCGAAGGCCCAGGTACAGCGCGACACGGCGACGCTCGACTATGCCCGCTCCAGCCTTGGCCGCGGCACCGAGCTTGCCAAGAGCGGCTACCTCGCCAAGGACGGCTTCGACCAGCGCACCAGCACCTTGCGCGAAGCGCAGGCGTCGCTGGCGCTCAACCAGGCTGCCGTTAGAACGGCAGAGCTCAATCTGAGCTATGCCGAAATCCGCGCGCCGTTTGGCGGACGCCTGGGCCGCAACCAGGCCTCGGTCGGAACCCTGGTCAGCGTCGCCGGCACGGTGCTCAACACGCTGGTGCAGCTCGATCCGATCTACGTCACCTTCAATCCGAGCGAGACGGATCTGGCCGAAATCGAGCAGGCCCGTGCGAACGGCCCGATCGAGGTCGAGGTCTTGCTTCCCGGCGAGACCGAGGCCAGCCAGAAGGGCGAACTCACCTTCATCGACAATTCGGTCGACCGTTCGACCGGCACGATCACGGCACGCGCCACGATCGGCAACGGCAAGTTCACGCTGCTGCCTGGCCAGTATGTTCGGGTCCGGCTGCATGTGAGGCAGCAGGCCGACGCGCTGATGGTGCCGCAGACCGCGCTGGGCTCGAGCCAGCTCGGCAAATATCTCTACGTCGTCGGCAAAGGCAACACGGTCGATCAACGGCTGGTCTCGCTCGGGCCGACGAGCGGCGATCAGGTGGCCATACTGAGCGGCGTCGCCGAGGGCGACCAGGTGATCACAGGCAATCTGCAGAAGATCGGCCCCGGAGCACCGGTGTCGCCGATGCCGGAAAAGCCGGCAACCTGAACACCCCCGTCAGGTCCGGCTTCAGCGCGGCGCCCCGACCTTCCCACAGGTCGCGGGCGCCGTTTTCGTGAGCAGTTCCACCAGGCCGGCGACATCGGCGCGGTCGGCCTTGGCCGGCGGCATGAACGCGCAGTAGGGATGGCCGAGGCGAACCGATACGGGTGAGAGCTCGATCAGCCGCCCCGCTTCCAGATCGGCGCGAGCCATGACCCGCTGACCAAGCGCGATGCCCAGGCCCAACCTCGCCGAGGCGATCGCCAGGCTGGACAGGCCAACGCGACGCCCGTGCGACGGATCGGGTGAGCGGCTGCCGCCGGAGGCCGCGAACCAATCCGCCCAAGTCGGGTGCGAGGCATAGTTCGGCCCCCAATTGGTGTGGATGAATTGGCTCTCGTGCAGATCGGCCAGACTGGGATCGCCATTGCCGTGCCGGCGCCAGAATTCCGGCGCGCAGACGGGCAGGACGTCGTCGTGGACGAGACGGACGAGCTTCAATCCGGGATAGTGATAGTCGCCATAGCTGATGCGCAGATCGATGTTCTGGCGCATCAGGTCGACCGGGTCGTCCTCGACCCGAACGTCGATCGCCATCTGCGGGAAGGCATCGAGAAGCATCGCCAGCCTCGGCGCCAGCCACAGTTCGGCCAGCGAGAACGGCACGCTGACGACCAGACGCGTCCGCAAGCCGCCCTCCAGCATGCGCCGGCCTATGGCGGCGATGTCGCCCAAAGCCTTCGCTGTCTGCGGATAGATGGCGTGGCCGGCGTCGGTGAGCGCGATGCGGTTGCCGCTGCGCACGAACAGCTGCTTGCCGAACCAGGTTTCGAGATTGCGGATCTGCTGGCTGACCGCCGCCGACGACACGCCGAGTTCAGAGGCGGCCAGAGTGAAGCTGCCGGCACGCGCCGCAACCTCGAAAGCCTTGATCGCATTCAGCGGGGGCAGGCGTTCCATATCCCCTCCATAAGTTTTTCTTGCTCAATCCTAACTATTTTCCGCATTGAGAGAAAGATTTTTTTGCCGTCTCATAGGGCCCACAACCTTCGGAGCTATGACGATGAAAGACATTCTCGATCTCGACCGCTACCCGCTCGATCGCGAAGGCAGCGCCGAATGGCAACGCCTCGTCGAACAATCCATCGCCGCGCTCGAAGCCGACGGCATGTTCAATCTCGAAGAGTTTTTGCGCCCCGGCGTGGCTGAGAAAGCCGTGCGCGAAATCCAGCCGGTGATGGCCGCGCGATCGCATGTGCACAAGCGGATGCACAACATCTACTTCAAGCCCGACATTCCCGAGCTTGCGCCCGACCATCCGGCGCTGCGCAAGGTCGAGACAACAAGCCACACCGTCTGCGCCGACCAGATTCCGGGCAGCGTCGTGCTCGCCATCTACGAATACGGGCCGCTGCTGCACTTCCTGGCGGCAACGATGGGCAAGACCAGACTGCATGTCATGCAGGATCCGCTGGCCCGAACCAACGTCATGGCCTATCGCGCCGGCGAGGCCCTGAACTGGCATTTCGACCGTTCGGAATTCACGACGACGCTGTTGTTGCAGGCAGCGGAGCGTGGCGGCGACCTCGAATATCGCACCGATCTGCGATCTGACGACAATCCGAACTATGATGGCGTCGCCAGATTGCTTGAAGGGCGTGACCCCGATGCAAAAATCCTGCGCATGAAGCCGGGCACGCTGAATGTCTTCCGCGGCAAGAACACCGCGCATCGCGTCACCACAGTCGAAGGCGAGCGCGAGCGCATGATCGCGGTGTTTTCCTACTATGAGAAGCCCGGTGTGATGTTCAGCGCCGAGGAGCGTGTCGGTTTCTACGGCCGCGCAGCCTGAGGCTGAAGAAACAGCCATGCCAGCGGTTCCCAGGAATCCGAAGATGACCTCTTGTTAGATTGTCGACAATCTGCTTGCCTTGCTTTCGGTTTCCTTGGGAGCAGCCGAATGGGGAAAGCGGAGTCCACCACGAACTGGTCGACAAGATCCTGGTCGACGGCGTCGAAATCCGCAAGGAAGCCACGGCCGCGTCGAGCGGTTATTTCTGAGCGTCGACGCCGCTTGCGCGCGGGCGCTTGATCGAAGCACGGTTCAGCGCATACCCTCCCAGAGGCAGGGAGGGCTATCGATGGATCTTTTCAAGCTGGACGGCGATGTCGCGCTGGTCACCGGCGCCGGCAGCGGCATCGGCCAGGCAATCGCGATCGGACTGGCCGAGGCAGGCGCCGACGTCGCCTGTTTCGGCCATGCGTCGAAGGGTGGGCTGGACGAAACCGCGCACCGGATCACGGCGCTCGGCCGCAAGGCGCTGGTGCTAACCGGAACGGTGACGTCGCAGAGCGATCTCGCGGCGGCGATCGATCGCGTCGAGGCGGAACTCGGTGCGCTGACCGTCGCAGTCAACAATGCCGGCATTGCCGGCTCTGAACCCACCGAAACGATGCCGCTGGAGACATGGCGGAAGGTGCACGAGGTCAATGTCGCCGGTGTCTTCCTGTCCTGTCAGGCCGAAGCGCGCAAGATGCTGGCGCGAGGCAAGGGCTCGATCATCAACATCGCATCGATGTCGGGCACCATCGTCAACAGAGGCCTGACGCAGGCGCACTACAACTCTTCGAAGGCCGCCGTCATCCACATGTCGAAGAGCCTCGCCATGGAGTGGGCCGATCGCGGCTTGCGCGTCAACGTCGTCAGCCCAGGCTACACGCTGACGCCGATGAACAAGCGGCCGGAGGTGGCGGAAGAGGTGAAGATCTTCAAGCGCGACACGCCGATGGGGCGGATGGCGGCGCCGGAGGAAATGGTCGGGCCGACGGTGTTCCTGGCCAGCCGCGCAGCGAGTTTCGTCACCGGCCTCGACCTGATTGTCGATGGCGGCTACGTCTGTTGGTAGGGTTCGACTTCGCCTGCAGTGTGAATTTATATGTCCCGTGAGGCGTTAGTCGTTGCACGACATGAACCTTGGTATATATAATTTCATCCTATGAAACGGCCTTGGCGAGTTGGGGCTTGCCGGTCGACAGCCGAGAACATGGAACCTTGATGGCTCGCACCTTGCAGGGCGCCGCAAGACTGGCAATCGATCCGCAGATGACCGCTCCCGCAGCGATCCGTCGGCAGCCATGACGCGGACACTCCAATCCTGTTCCATCATCACTAGAATTGAGCACCATCTTGCCTGCGCTGGCCAAAGCCGGGGCAACAATTTGGCGCCGACGGCCTTGCGCAAAGACCAGTCTTTCCAACACAATCAAGAAAAGCCGCAAGAAGGGAACGAACGATAATTTTCACAGCTTGAAGGAGAACAAGCATGTCACTTCGCAGTGTGATTTCGAACCTAACAATGGGAGCCTTCGCAGTCGCCGCGGCGAGTGCACTGACACCTTCCGCCCAAGCCGCCGCACCGGAGTCCAACGATCCGATCAAGATCGCGCTGTTCGACTGGACCAGCGTCAATCTGAACGCCAAGATCCTCGGCGGCATCCTGGAAAAGCTCGGCTACACCGTCGAGTATCCCACCGCCGACTACCTCTCCAGCCTGACCACCGGCCTCACCAATGGCGACCTCGATATCGGCCTGGAGTTCTGGGACACGACCGCCGGCGAAGCCATGAAGGCCTCCGATGCCACCGGCCAGACCGAACGGCTGGGCAAGCTCGGACCCAAGGCCAAGGAAGAATGGTGGTTTCCCGAATACATGAAAGAGAAATGCCCGGGCCTGCCCAACTGGGAAGCGCTCAAGGATCCGAAATGCGCCGAAGCCTTCTCGACGGCGGAGACCGCACCGAAGGGTCGCTATCTTGGAGGTCCGGTGACCTGGGAAGGCTTTGACGACGAGCGTGTCGAGGCGCTGAAACTGCCCTTCACCGTCATCCATGCCGGCACCGACGCGGCGATGTTCGCCGAGCTGGATTCTGCCTATCAGCGCAAGGCGCCGATCATGCTGTGGATCTATTCGCCGCATTGGGCGCCGGCCAAATACAAGGGCGAGTGGGTCGAATTCCCCGAATACACACCCGAGTGCTACAACGACCCGAAATGGGGCGTGAACCCAGACGCCAAATATGACTGCGGCAAGCCGCATGGCGAGATCTGGAAATACTCCTGGTCCGGCATGAAAGACAAATGGCCTGTCGCCTACAAGGTGGCGAAGGCCTACACGATCGACACAGACGAGCTCAACAAGATGAGCGGCGAGATCGACCTGGACGGCAAGACGCCGGAAGACGTCGCCGCTGCCTGGATCGCCGCCCACGAGGCCGACTGGAAAGCCTGGGCGCAGTGATTGTTCCAACTGGAAAATGAGACCCGGCTGCATGATCAGCCGGGCCTCACTGTTGATGTTCCAGAAGGACGTTTGAATGACGGTGAAGACTGAACAGGGGTTGAACGGAGCGGGCGCGCCAAAAGATGTCCGTCCGATAAAACTTGCCTGCCGCAATGTCTGGAAGCTGTTCGGATCGAACGCGGCCAGTTTCATCCGTGAACGCGACGGCAAGGCCAGCATGGCCGACGTCACCGCTGCCGGGCTGGTAGGTGCGGTGCGCGCCGTCGATCTCGAAATCCGCCAGGGCGAGATCTTCATCATCATGGGCCTGTCGGGCTCCGGCAAGTCGACGCTGGTGCGCTGCATGTCGCGGCTGGTCGAGCCGACCCATGGCAAGGTCGAGTTCGAGGGCAATGACCTGCTGAAAATCTCGGATGCAGCACTCATCGAATTGCGCCGACACCGCATGGGCATGGTCTTCCAGAATTTTGCGCTCTTGCCGCATCTCAATGTGCTGGAGAACATCGCCTTCCCGCTCAGCATCCAGGGGCAGGATCGGCCGACACGCGAGGCACGGGCGCGCGAGGTGATCGAGCTTGTCGGCTTAAGCGGTCGCGAGCATTTCTATCCGCGCGAGCTTTCCGGCGGCCAGCAGCAACGTGTCGGCATCGCACGCAGCCTGGCGACCAAACCGGAAATCTGGTTCCTCGACGAGCCGTTCTCGGCGCTCGACCCGCTGATCCGCCGCGAGATGCAGGACGAGCTGATGCGGCTGCAATCCATGCTGCACAAAACCATCGTCTTCATCACTCATGATTTCGACGAGGCCATCCGGCTGGCCGACCGCATCGCCATCATGAAGGACGGCGAGGTCATCCAGATCGGCACGTCGGAGGAGCTGGTGGTCAATCCGGCGACCGACTACGTGGCCGAGTTCACCCGCGACGTCGACCGCGCCAAGGTGATTTCGGCGCGCAGCCTGATGCGCGCCTGCGACGGCTCGGAGCACGGCGGCACGGTGGCGCCAGGTGCCAAGATCGCCAGCTTCTCAGCCGGTATCGTTGCCGCCAACAAGCCGTTCGCGGTGGTCAACGGCACCGGCAAACCGATCGGCGAGGTGACGCCGCAAGCGGTGATCGATCTGCTGGCCGGCATCGATCGCTCAAGGGCCGGCGCATGACGGTGACGGCAAGCGCCAGCGAGGCAAGGTCGCGGCCGATTCAGATCTGGCTGCTGATCTGGGCGTTCGCGCTTGCCGCCGTGCTTGTCGTGTTCCTGTTGCAGGACCGCCTGCCCTGGGCGGTCAACTATCCGGCCAGCGCCGTCGTGCCGATCGCCGACTGGGTCAGTGCGCTGATGCGCTGGATCAAGTCGAACCTGTCGTGGCTGACCCGCTCGATCACCGCGGTGCTCGGCGTTCCCCTCGATTTCGCGCTCAATCTGCTGGCCAAGAATTTCAAGATCGGTCACGGCACTGATGCCTATGTCCTGCCGCGCCTGTCCTGGGTTGGCGTCTGCGCTGCCGCTTTCCTCGCCGGACATGCCGTTGGCGGCAGAAAACTCAGCCTGCTGGTCGGTGGCTGCTTCCTCTACATCGCCCTGTTCGGCCAATGGACCAGTGCCATGCTGACGCTGGCGCTGATCTCAATCGCCGTGCCGTTCTGCATCGTCACCGGGCTGTTCGCCGGCATCTGGGCGTGGCGCAAGCCGTGGGCGGAAAGGCTCATCGTCTCCCCTGCCCTTGACCTGATGCAGACGATCCCGACCTTCGCCTATCTTATCCCGATGCTGCTGCTGTTCGGCAACAGCCCGGTTTCGGCGATGATCGCGACGGCCATCTTCGCCACGCCGCCGATGGTGCGGGCGACGATGCTGGGGCTGTCGCGGGTGCCGCCCGAGATCGACGATTTCAGCGAAATGGCCGGCTGCACGGCGCGGCAGAAACTGTGGCGGGTGCTGCTACCGTCGGCGCGGTCGACACTGATGATCGGCGTCAACCAGGTCATCATGCTGGCGCTGAATATGGTCATCATCGCCTCGATGATCGGCGCCGGCGGCCTCGGCTACGACGTGCTTCTGGCCCTGCGCGCGCTGAAGGTCGGCGAAGCGATGGAAGCCGGTCTCGCCATCGTGGCGCTGGCCATCGCGCTCGATCGGTTGAGCCAGGCCATCGCGCACAAACAAGCAAAGGGCCATGTCCACCGGGAGATGAGAGCGAGATTCTGGTGGCGCTACCCCAACCTGACGCTGGCCATCGCCATCCTTGTCGTCACAACGCTGCTCGGCCTGTTCGTGCCGGCCTTCGCGGCGGTGCCGAAAGCGATCACCTTCACCACCGCGTCGCTGTGGAAAGCGGCGGTGAACTGGGTGACGGTCAATTTCTTCGACACGATCGAGGCGTTTCGCGTGGCGCTCATCCTGAACGTGCTGAATCCGCTGCGCGCCTTCTGCGAAGGGTTTCCGTGGCTGGGTGCCGTCTTCCTGCTCGGCCTTGCCGGCTATCAGCTCTCCGGCCTGCGGCTGGCGGTATTGGTCGCCACACTGACCGCCTTCTGCGCCGTCACCGGCCTGTGGGAAAAAACCATGGCGACGGTCTATCTCTGCGGCATCTCGGCTTTCATGGCGTGCCTGATCGGCATCCCCATCGGCCTGATGGCCTCACGCAGCGACCGCTTCGAGAAGATCGTCACGCCGGTCATCGATACGCTGCAGGTGCTGCCGTCCTTCTGCTTCATCATTCCGGTGGTGATGCTGTTTAGGGTCGGCGACGTCACCGCGATGATTGCCACCGTCGCCTTCGCGGTGGTGCCGGCCATCCGCTACACCAATCATGGCATCAGGCAGGTGTCGCCGGCGCTGATCGAGGCGGCCAAAGTTTCGGGCTGTACGCCGCGCCAGACCTTCTTTCGCGTGCAATTGCCGCTGGCGCTGCCGGAGATCATGCTGGGCGTCAACCAGACGATCCTGATGGCGCTGGCGATGATCATCATCTGCGCCATGGTTGGCACCCGCGACCTCGGTCAGGAAGTGTTCATCGCGCTGTCCAAGGCCGATTCCGGCCGTGGCATCGTCGCCGGTCTCGCCATCGCCTTCATCGGCATCGTCGCCGACCGGCTGTTCAGCGCCTGGACGGCGAAGGCCAGGGCAAGGCTGGGGTAGGATTCTGCCGAACTCTGCAAAGGAGAGAGTGATGACAAGCCGGACAGCTCGCTGCACCTGTGGTCAATTGCAGATCCACTGCCCGCAAGAGCCGGCCAAGGTCTCGCTTTGCCATTGCCTGGACTGCCAGCGGCGGACCGGCAGTCCGTTCGGGATCGCCGCCTTCTTTGCTGCCGCCGAGACCGAGATCAGCGGCTCATTCCAGTCATACCAACGCGATTCCGACAGCGGCTTTCCCGTCACCTTCCATTTCTGCGGAACGTGCGGCTCGACGGTCTTCTGGTATCCGTCACGGAGACCCGCAGCGGTGGCCGTTGCCGTCGGCTGCTTCGGCGACCCGTCATTCCCGGCGCCGACACAGTCTGTCTACGGCAAGAGTCGTCACGGCTGGGTCGCGGCGCCGGCCTGAGGGTAAGCCGATCCGTCATTCCGCCGCGACGCCCTTCACCTCGAGATAGCTCTCCATCGAATCGTCCAGCGCCTGCAGCCAAGGCGTGTGGTGCAGCGGCGCCATGGTGCCGGTCATCAGCGAGCGGTAGGCGTGGTCGCGGAAGCTCATAATGTCTTCGCCCTTGTGGTGTTCCCACTCCATGAAGGTCTGGTTGACCGCCTCGACGTCGAAGCCGGGATAGTCGGTCTGGTCCATCAATTCCTTGGTGTAGTCGCCCTGGAACCAGATCATCTGCTCGGCGTCTTCCAGCGTCTCCTCGCGCGCGCGCCACTTCGCGCCGTGTTCCGCCATCGCCTCGGCCGAGGGCAGCTTGATGCGGCCCATGATGACGTCACGGGCGAACCAGGCCTGCGCGTCGAACATGTTGAAGGTGTAGAACTGGTCCTGCATGCCGATATAGAACAGCTTCGGATTCTTCTCCCACACCACGCCTTCATAGAGATCCAGCGGCCACATGCGATTGGCGGTCTTGAGCTTGAGGTCGTCGGTGAGGAAAGGGAAGGAATGCAGATACCCGGTGCACAGGATGATGGCGTCGACATCCTTGGTGGTGCCATCCTTGAAATGCGCGGTCTTGCCGACGACCTTCTGCAGCAGCGGCACCTCTTTCCAATTGTCAGGCCATTTGAAGCCCATCGGCTTCGAGCGGTAGCTGGAGGTGATCGATTTAGCGCCGTACTTGTAGCATTGCGAGCCGATGTCCTCGGCCGAATAGGAGCGGCCGATGATCAGGATATCCTTGCCCTTGAACTCCATCGCGTCGCGGAAATCATGGCTGTGCAGGATGCGGCCGTTGAAGGTCGAGAAACCTTCGAAATAGGGCACGTTGGGCACCGAGAAATGCCCGGAAGCGACGACGACATTGTCGAATTCTTCCGAATAGGTGACGTCGTTGGTGCGGTCATGGGCGGTGACAGTGAATTTCTTCGTCGCGTCGGAGAAGGTGACCATGCGCACCGGGCTGTTGAAGCGCACCCATTTGCGCAGGCCGGATTTTTCGACGCGGCCCTTGATGTAGTCCCACAGCACGGCGCGCGGCGGATAGGAGCCGATCGGCCGGCCGAAATGCTCCTCGAAGGTGTAGTCGGCGAATTCCAGGCATTCCTTCGGTCCGTTCGACCAGAGGTAGCGATACATCGAGCCGTGCACCGGATCGCCGTGCTCATCGAGGCCGGTGCGCCAGGTGTAGTTCCACAGGCCGCCCCAATCCGACTGCTTTTCGAAGCACACGATTTCGGGGATGTCGGCGCCCTTGTCGGCCGCCGACTTGAAGGCCCTGAGCTGTGCCAGGCCGGACGGTCCGGCTCCGATGACGGCAACGCGACTTTTCATGGCAGGCCTCCGATCTGAATTGCTCTTACGAAACAAATTTCACTCACAGGGACAGTAATTGGCCCTTTCGTGCTGTCAACAGCCCCGTGCGGAAACAAGGTTCCGCCGTGGTGGATTTCCGGCCAAAACCGAACCCAGAGAAACACCGTATCATGCGCATGCGCTTTCAGGCGACTTGCCGTCCCGGTTGCGCTGCTGTATCGGCACCTGACATGTTCACCTAGAGTGAAATAAATCCGCAGGAGTGCCGGGGGCGACATGGCGAAGAAAACTTCCGATTCCAAGGCTGGTCCCACGGCCGCAAAGGCCAAGCCGCTGCCAAAGGTCTCGGCCGACGGGAAAACCATCCGCGCGCCGCTGACGCAGAACCCGCATGCCATTCGCGACACCCGCGAAAAGGTGCTGGAGGTCGCGATCGGCCGCGAGGTGCGGGCCTTCCGCAAGAAGCTCGGCATCACCGTCGCCGATCTCGCCGTCGCCACCGACATTTCGCTCGGCATGCTGTCGAAGATCGAGAACGGTATCACCTCGCCCTCCCTGACTACGTTGCAGGCGCTGTCGCGGGCACTCGGCGTTCCCGTCACCGCATTCTTCCGCCGCTTCGAGGAGGAGCGCAGCGCCGTCTTCGTCAAGGCGGGCGAAGGCCTCGATGTCGAGCGCCGCGGCACGCGCGCCGGTCACCAGTACAACCTGCTCGGCCATATCGGCTCCAACACCAGCGGCGTCGTCGTCGAACCCTACCTGATCACGCTGACCGAGGATTCCGACGTGTTCCCGACCTTCCAGCATGAGGGCATGGAGTTCCTGTACATGCTCGAAGGCGAGGTCGTTTATCGGCACGGCAGCAACCTCTACCCGATGAAGCCCGGCGACAGCCTGTTCTTCGACGCCGACGCACCGCACGGACCGGAGCAACTGACGCGACTGCCGATGCGCTATCTCTCGATCATCTGCTATCCGCAAAACAGCGCGGGTTAGTCCGGTCCGAACCCCGGGCTCGTCGGACTGCCATCATCCAGCTTCGACAGCCATTCGACTAGCGTCGGCCGATAGCGCGTGAGCCCCTTGTAGGTGGCGAGTTCGTCTGGAAGGTCGCGGATGACGCGATGCAGGCGCCGTGCCCATTTCGGCTGCGTCACCAGTTCGTCCATCTTGATCAGATAGCAGCGGATCGGAAAGACGATGCCGTTCGAGCGCGGCAGCCGCCAGAAGCTCTGCAGTTCGACGCGAAGATGCACCTTGTCGCCGACATTCTCCGGCGTCACCGTGGTGCGGTCCGGACCCCATTTGTGGTAGTTCTCCGGGCTGGTGTCGAGGCGCGGGTTGATGGTCATCGTCCAGTTCAGGCGCCGGGCCGGCTTGCCTTGCTGGATGTTGGTGAGGAATTTCAGCGCCCTGACAAAAATCCCCTTTTCATGCGCCAGTGGTACCGGCGCGTGCCATTCGAAGAAGTTCATGCCGATGTCGAAATCGAGCGACCAGTCGGCCTGGGTGGTGACCATGCCGGCATCCATCCACAGATTGCCGTCACGCTGGTCGAGGATGCAGAAATCGCCCTGGCTCTGCCGCGTGATGTATTCCATCGGCCCGTAAGGCAGCGTCGAGGTGTCGCCGAAGGTGAAGGTGTCGTCGATGCCTAGCGGCCGGTTGATCCAGCGCCAGCGGTCGCCGTCGCGCGTCAGCGTGAAATGCTCGGGATAGCCTGAAGCCTGCTGCTCCATCAAAAGCTCGAGCAGGTCCCAGCCGGCCAGCGTCATGTGCGGCAGCGACTGGCAGCGCAGCGGATCCTCGGCCAGCACCAGCGCGCGGTCCTGCATCTCGGCGACATAGTGCTCGTCGACGTCGATCAGGTTTTCCAGCACGCTGCCCTTCGGGCCGACGACATGCGGCTCGATGTTGACCGCATACATGTAGGCGTCTTCGTGGAACGGAAACGGGAAGCGCTTGATGTGCTCCGGGCTGTTCTTGAAGGTGAAGTCGTCGCGGAACGTTTCCTTGCGAAAGGTGATGCCCATGATTTTCTCCTACCGCTCCAGGACCAGCGACTGGCCTTCGAAGCGCGACACGCACGGCATGATCTTCTTGCCCGAACGGTGCTCTTCCTCGCTCAACCAATGGTCGTTGTGGATGAACTTGCCGTCCGAAGAGATGACGTTGGTTTCGCACTGGCCGCAGACGCCGCCGCGGCAGAGATAGGGCGGATCGACGCCGGCCGCCTCGATCGCTTCCAGCAGGCTCTGCTGCTCATCGACGCGGATCGTCTTGCCGCTGACGGCGAGCGTCACATCGAACGGCAGTCCGGGCTGGGGTGCCGCGAAATGCTCGAAATGCACGGTTTCCGCCGGCCAGCCAAGGCTTGCCGCGCGATCGCGCACCCAGTTGATCATCCCCGCCGGGCCGCAGACATAGAGATGCGTGCCGAGCGGCTGCGTCGACAGCAACCGGTCGAGTTCGATGCGCTCGTCAAGGTCGTCATGATAGAGCCTGACCCGGCGATCGTAGCGTTCGCGCAGCACATCGGCATAGGTGCCGAGCGATGCGGTGCGGCAGGTGTAGTGCAGTTCGAAATTGCCGCCTTCCGCCGCAAGCTGAGCGGTCTGCGCCATGAACGGCGTGATGCCGATGCCGCCGGCCAGCATCAGATGCTTCCTGGCGCGCAGGTCGAGCGAGAACAGATTGACCGGATAGCTGACCACCATCTCCATGCCGGGCTTGACGCTCCGGTGCATGAACAGCGAGCCGCCACGGCCGACATCGTCGCGCCGCACGGAGATCGTGTATTCGCGCGTGTCGAGCGGCGAGCCCATCAGCGAATAGGGATTGAGCCGGGTGCGCTCGCCATCGCGCATCTCGACCACGACATGGGCACCGCCGGAAAAGGTCGGCAAAAGCTCGCCGTCGCGCCGGCGGAAATGGAAGCGGGTGACCAGATCGTTGACCGGGACGACATCGCTGACCACGACATCGAGTTTTGTTGTTCCGGTGCTCATCGAAAAATCTCCTCCATCGGAGGAATCTCTGAGCGATCTTCCGCATTGATGCAGACGCCCTGGAACGCCGCGATGCGCCTGGAATAGTGATCGCGCACCAGCAGCAGCAGGCCGCAATGCGCACAGGTCGCCGGCTGCGTGGTCACGTTCTCGGTGATGCCCTTGCAGTGGACGCATTGCATGCGCCGCGCCAGCGAACCGCGGTGCTCGGTCTGTATCGAGGTGTGGTCGATGCCGGTTTCCAGCGCCACCTGCATCGCTTGGCCGATCAGGCCCTCGGTGCCCGAGAGATAGAGGCGCACGCCCATATGCGCGTTGGCGAGTGTCTGCCTGAGCCGTGGCAGCAGGCTGGCGAAGGACGGCGCCTGATGAAACTGCGCCGGTTTCAGCGCTTCGAGCGCGGCGATGTGTTTGCCGTCAGGCCCGGGAATGAAGACGATTTCGGCGTCGTCGAAAAACCCGGGCGGCGCCCTCTCGGCCATCTCCGCTATCGCCAGCGCCCCTTCCGCATCCGCGATAAAAAGATGCTGTTTGCCGGGTTGCGGAGACAAGGTTCCGTAAACGGGCCGGCTGATGATACTTTTGGCTGCCATTTAAGTCTTCGTGCCTCAAACCCCTCGCCGTTGACTATGCCTCAACCTTTCGCCGTGCGCTTGGCCTTCTTGGGATCGTCGAAGGGAAGTGGCTGAGCGGTGGCCTTGATGGCACCGCTCTTGTTGCGGATTTCGAGCTTGGTGTCCTTGACCGCACAATCGACGTCGAGCCGGGCGATGCCCATCGATTTCTTGACCAGCGGCGAATACATGGCGCAGGTCACCACGCCCACCTTCTTGCCGTCGCGATAGACCAGCGCGCCCTCATCGGCCGGCTCCTTGCCGTCCAGCAGAACGCCATAAATCTTGAAGCGCTCCTTGCCCTTCAGGCGGTAATGCTCCTCGGCGCCCCGGAACCCCGTCTTGCCGGGGCTGACGGTGAAGTCGAGGCCGAGTTCCCACAGCGTGTCGCCGGGGCCTTCATTGTCGAACGGGTATTTCTGCGAATTGTCGTAGGGATAAAACAAGAGGTAGCTTTCGACGCGCAGCATGTCGAGCGTGGTGAAGCGGCATGGAATGATGCCGGCGCTCTTGCCCTCGTCGAGAATCCTGTCCCAGATCGTGCCGGCATCCTGGCCGCGGCAGAAGATCTCGTAGCCGCGTTCGCCGGTATAGCCGGTGCGCGAGATCATGACGGGCAAGCCGAACAGCTGCGTCTGCATGTGGTGGAAATAGTTGAGGTCGCGGATACCCGGCACGTGCCGGGCGAGATAGTCGACCGCTGTCGGACCCTGCAGCGACAAATCGTGCAGATTGTCGTCGAAGCGCACCGAGACATCCCGCCCCATCGCTGCCCGCTGCAACTCCTCATGGCCGGTGCCGGAGCCATGCACGACCATCCATGCATTGGGGCCGGTGCGGTAGAGGATGCAATCGTCGGTGAATTTCCCCGCCTCATTCAGCATGCAGGCATAGGCCGACTTGCCGGGGTAGATCTTTTCGACATCGCGCGTCGTCGCCAGGTCGATCAGGTGTGAAGCATGCGGCCCGGTGATGTGGACCTTCTTGAGGCCGGAGACATCCATCAGGCCGGCCTTGGTGCGGATGGCAATGTACTCCTCGTCGGCATCCTTGTCGTAGGTCCAGGCAGTTCCCATGCCGCTCCAGTCTTCGAGCTTCGAACCGAGCGCGCGATGGCGATCCGCCAGGGTCGAAAATCTCCAGGATGCCGTCATCCGCTCGTCCTCCGTTTCGAAAATTCTTTAGCTGTTCCCTGCCCCCTGCGCAGCGGCGGGAGCTTTGGCCGAATATTGACCGCAAACCTCCGGGTGCCGCAATCCCCATAAGCAATTAATTTCATTGTCAGGCAAAATCAGCCGCGCGAAGCAAACAGTTAACCCAACGTAAATCGCGCTTGACAATTGCGGAATTCGGACTGAATTTATGAAAAAAATTTCACTCTCTTGAAAGAGGGCAACGGGCGGCCAATTCGGGGTCGAGCGTTGGAAAAAGGGGAAAGCCGATGTCAGACATGCAGCAGCGCATCGAAGCGCTGTATCGTTCCGACGTGCGCGGATCCGCGCTCCTGATCGTTTGCCTGTGGGCGACGATCCTCTTCGTCCTCCTGATGACATGGCCCTACATCCCGCACGGCGGCATCAAGGCCGTGGTCGCGATCGCCGCCGCTGCAGTGCTGATCTTCAACACGGCCGCGATCCTGGCGATGGTCAAGCACTACAAGGAAGACAA
The DNA here is from genome assembly GCF_001428185.1 of Mesorhizobium sp. Root695. Classification (NCBI taxonomy): domain Bacteria; kingdom Pseudomonadati; phylum Pseudomonadota; class Alphaproteobacteria; order Hyphomicrobiales; family Phyllobacteriaceae; genus Mesorhizobium; species Mesorhizobium sp. Root695. The sequence continues at coordinate 61,264 of NZ_LMHO01000012.1, forward strand.
GGAGTTCATCTACGGGCTCGATATCAAGAACGCCGACGCGTTCCGCAACCGCAAGTCCTGAGGGGTAGAAGAGATGTCCCGCTACACGCCACCGGAGCAGAGCAAGGCCGGGCAGGTTTTCGACATCGCCGTCGTCGTGGTCGCCATTTTCGTGGCGCTGTGGCTGCCGCTCAAGCTGGGCCTTGCCGGTGCGGCGAAATCCATCGACGCGCTCGACGCCAAGACGTGGGAAGCGCTCGGCCAGAACCCGACGATGGCCTCGATCTGGGAAAAGCTCGGCTACACGCCCGAGACCGCGCACGACATCATCCAGAACCGCTTCCACTATGTCATCGACTGGCCGACGCTGGTCATCATGGCCGCGGTGCTGATCGGCTATTTCGTCTTCCTGTTCCGCGCATCCGACCGCGAATATCGCGACGTCATCAACGAAAAATTCGACGACAAGTAATCGAGGGACGCACCATGTGGACGCTACTCTCCTATGCATGCTGGGGCATCTCGATCGTGCTTGCCCTGTGGATGCTCTATGACTGGTTCAAGGTCGACACGACCTTTTCCGAGGAGGTGCTGACCTCATCGCGCGAAGGCGAGCTTGAAGCCGCTTCCGAAAAACACCGGATCTGAGTGGGGATTGAACAATGACGGTCACACTTGAACCGGCAATTCACGGGGACAGGGTTTCACTGCTGCGCGTGCTTGGCCCCGCCCATGTCTGGGCACTCGGCGTCGGCATCGTTCTGGTCGGCGAATTCACCGGCTGGAACTTTGCCGCCGACAAGGGTGGTGCGCTGGCAGCACTGATCGTCTGCTGGGTCGTCGGATTGCTCTACACCTCGGTCGCGATGATCGATTCCGAGGTCACATCGACCGTCGCCGCCGCAGGCGGCCAATATGCGCAGGCCAAGCACATCGTCGGGCCGCTGATGGCGTTCAACGTCGCTCTGTTCCTGGTCTTTGCCTACACCATGCTCGAAGTGTCCGACGCCATCCTGCTCGGCGATACGATCGTCGCCAAGGCGGGGGTCGAAGGGCTCACCCACAATTCCTTCATCGCCGCCACCATCGTCGTGCTGGCGTGGCTGAACTATCGCGGCGTGCTGATGACGCTCAACGTCAACTTCGTCATCACCGCGATCGCCTATATCTCGATCGTCATCCTGTTCTTTTCGGTCAGCCCGTGGACGCAAGGCGCGGTGCTGAAGCTGAACGAGCTGGTCACTCCCGGCAATGCGCTCCCCTATGGCTGGATAGGCGTCATCGCCGCCTTCCAGTTCGGCATCTGGTACTATCTCGGCATCGAGGGCACCACGCAGGCCGCCGAGGAAGTGCGCTCGCCCGCCCGTTCGCTGCCCTACGGCACCATGGCCGGCATGATCACGCTTTTGATCGCCGCCGCCATGACCTGGTATGTCTGCGCCTCGATGATGCCGTGGGAATATCTTGGCATCACCTATTACCCGCTGTGGGACGCGGGCAAGCTTACCGGCAGCCCGCTGCTCGAGAACCTGCTGTTCGTCGCGACGCTGCTTGCCGCACTGGCGTCGGCCAATGGCTGCATCAACGATGCGGCGCGTGCCTGGTTCTCGCTCGGTCGCGACCGCTATCTGCCGACATGGTTCTCGGCTGTGCATCCGAGATATCGCACGCCCTATCGTTCGATCCTGTTCCTGCTGCCGATCGCGCTAGCCTTCGCCTTCATCGCCGACCTCAACCAGGCGATCACCTTCTCGATCCTGTCAGGCGTGCTGCAATACACCTTCATGAGCATCAACATCATCATGTTCAGGAAGAAGTGGCCGCTCGGCTCCATCCGGCGCGGCTACACGCACCCCTTTCATCCGATCCCGGCCATCGTGCTGTTCAGCCTGTGTGTGGTGACCTTCTTCGCCATCTTCCTCGGCTTCGGCTCGCAACTGATCGCCATGGTCGCCTTCTATTTCCTGATCTCCCTGTGGTTCCATTTCTATCGCTACAAATTCGTGCGGCGCGGCGACCAATTCACCATGCCGTGGCCAAAGCCGCAGGGCTATTGATGGGAGTAGGCCCGTTCGGATCCCGGGCGGGCCTGGCGTGAGAAAATGTCCGAGGTGACATCAGCACTGCTGGCCGGGGCCATTGTCCTGGCTCTCGTCCTTCACCTTGCCTGGCAGGCGCGTGTCAGCCGCAGCAGGGCCTCGATGGCGCTCGCCGTCGAGCAGGGCCGCATCCGCACAGTCATCGCCGACGCTGCCAATGTTTCGGACGGCACCGCCGGCGTCATCACCTGGGAAGGATCGTGGAACAGCCAACGCGTCCAGGTGCGCACCATCGTCGATACGCTGGCGACGCGGAAACTGCCGGCGCGCTGGCTCAGTGTTTCGATCACCGAAGAGGTCGCGGTGCCAGCGACGTTCGACATGATGATGCGGCCGGGCTCGCCGACGAGCTTCTCCAATTTCGATCATCTAGAGCATACGCTGCCCAAAGCTCCGGGATTTCCTGCCGAGGCGGTGCTGCGCACCGACCGCAGGGTGGCGCGCTTCCCACAAGGCCTCATCGCCAGCCATATCGAGATCTTTGCTGAAGGGCGCGCCAAGGAAATGCTGATCACGCCCAAGGGTATACGTATCGTCTGGCTGCTGGCCGAGGCCGATCGGGCGCGCTATGGCGTTTTCCGGCAGGCCGAATTTGGCGACGCCACACTCGATGCCGCGCTGATCGAGAGACTGCTGGTGTCGGTGTCGGCGCTTCGCGACGCCATCAACAAAAGCGAACGGCAGGCCGCATGACCAGTTCCATCCCTGCACCCACCAACCCCTATCTGGTTCTCGGCGCGGCAATCGTGCTGCCGGTAAGCGGGCACGTCATGCTGGGCGTACCGGTGCGCGGCCTGCAGTTCCTCTTCTTCATGGTGATCCTGGCATGGGTCACAGCCAAGATCGCGCCGACAGACGCCAGCTTTGTCGGTCGTCACGCCGGCGGCTTCCTCATCTATGCCTTGTCGATTCTCGACGCTTACAAGATCGCCCGCATTCGCACCGCCAAATGGGTTCACAATGCCCGGCGAGACGGCGACAGTGCGCAGAGCGGCATTGGGCCGCACGCGTAACTAGAGGAAAATTTTTTTCATTTGATTGAATTTATGGGACTCATTCGATACATCATCTCTTAGCTACAAACGCCGGGAGGCTGACATGTGTGGAATTGTCGGATTGTTTTTGAAGGACAAGTCGCTGGAACCCCAGCTTGGTGCGATGCTGTCGCAGATGCTGATCTCGCTCAGCGATCGTGGACCGGACAGCGCCGGCATTGCCATCTATGGCGCGCCGTCCAAAAATGAGGCCAAGATCACCATCCAGTCAGCCAAGCCCGACCGCGATTTCCGCGGTCTCGAGGCGGAGCTCGCCAAGGCCATTGGCACGCCGGTGACGATCGCGGTGAAATCCACCCATGCGGTCGTCAAGACCACGCCCGCCAAGATCGATGAGGCGCGCAAAGCCATCCAGGCGCTGCGCCCCGACATCCGCATCATGGGCGCTGGCGACGTTGTCGAAATCTACAAGGAAGTCGGCCTGCCCGAGGCGGTCGTCGATCGCTTCGATGTCCGCAAGATGACCGGCACGCATGGCATCGGCCACACCCGCATGGCAACGGAATCGGCGGTCACGACGATGGGCGCGCATCCGTTCTCGACCGGCGCCGACCAGTGCCTGGTGCACAATGGTTCGCTGTCCAACCACAACAATGTCCGCCGCGAGCTGATCCGCGAAGGCATGACCTTCGAGACCGAGAACGACACCGAGGTCGCGGCCGCCTATCTCTCGTCGCAGATGGCGCATGGCAAGAATCTCGGCGAGGCGCTGGAAGGCACGCTCTCCGATCTCGACGGCTTCTTCACCTTCGTCGTCGGCACCAAGAACGGCTTCGGCGTGGTGCGCGACCCGATCGCCTGCAAGCCCGCCGTGATGGCCGAAACCGACCAGTATGTCGCCTTCGGCTCGGAATATCGCGCGCTGACCAAACTGCCCGGCATAGACAATGCGAGGGTCTGGGAACCCGAGCCCGCAACCGTCTATTTCTGGGAGCATTGAGTTCATGCCGGCAACCAAGCTTTCAAGGACGGCGGCGCACGACCCTCGGGTCTTCGATCTCGACCACCAGTCGCTGCGCGAGCTCAATCAGGCGCTGCACAATCTGGCGCCCGGCTCGAACGAAACGGCATGGGAAGTGCTGAACCCGAAAGGCAGTCATTCGGTCGCCGTCGGCGTCGACCAACCTGTTGCCATCGATGTGCGTGGCAGCGTCGGCTATTACTGCGGCGGCATGAATTCCGGCAGCACCATCACCGTGCATGGTTCGGCAGGCCCAGGCGTCGGCGAGAACATGATGTCGGGCTCGATCACCATCAAAGGCGACGCCAGCCAATATGCCGGCGCCACGGGCAAAGGCGGCCTGCTGGTCATCGAAGGCAACGCCTCGTCGCGCTGCGGCATTTCGATGAAGGGCATCGACATTGTCGTGTACGGCAATATCGGCCACATGTCGGCCTTCATGGCGCAATCGGGCAATCTGGTGGTGCTGGGCGATGCCGGCGACGCGCTGGGCGATTCCATCTACGAGGCGCGGCTGTTCGTGCGCGGCAAGGTCGACAGCCTGGGTGCCGACTGCATCGCCAAGGAGATGCGGCCCGAGCATCTGGAATTGCTGCAAGGCCTGCTCGACCGCGCCGGCGTCACCGGCGTCAAGCCGTCGGAGTTCAAGCGCTACGGCTCGGCGCGCACGCTCTACAATTTCAATATCGACAACGCCGACGCGTATTGAGGCAGCATGACCTACAAGAACCCGCCGACGACGCCGCGCAAATCCGCGACCTTCGACGACTATACGCTTTCCGAAATCCGCCGCGCCGCGGCGACCGGCATCTATGACATCCGTGGCGGCGGCGCCAAGCGCAAACTGCCCCATTTCGACGACCTTCTGTTCCTCGGCGCCTCGATCTCGCGCTATCCGCTCGAAGGCTATCGCGAGCGCTGCGACACCAGCGTCGTGCTGGGCTCGCGTCACGCCAAGAAGCCGATCGAGCTGAAGATCCCGATCACCATCGCCGGGATGAGCTTTGGATCGTTGTCCGGCCCTGCCAAGGAAGCACTCGGACGCGGCGCGACGCTAGCCGGCACCTCGACCACCACGGGGGACGGCGGCATGACCGAGGAGGAGCGCGGCCATTCCAAGCAGCTGGTCTATCAATACCTGCCGTCGCGCTATGGCATGAACCCGCGCGATTTGCGCCGGGCCGATGCGATCGAAGTCGTCGTCGGCCAGGGCGCCAAGCCCGGCGGCGGCGGCATGCTGCTTGGCCAGAAGATCTCCGACCGTGTCGCCGAAATGCGCACGCTGCCGAAAGGCATCGACCAGCGCTCGGCATCGCGCCACCCTGACTGGACTGGGCCCGACGATCTCGAGATCAAGATCCTCGAACTGCGCGAAATCACCGACTGGGAAAAGCCGATCTACGTCAAGGTCGGCGGCGCCCGGCCCTACTACGACACCGCGCTTGCGGTGAAGGCCGGCGCCGATGTCGTCGTCGTCGACGGCATGCAGGGCGGCACCGCCGCGACCCAGGAAGTGTTCATCGAAAATGTCGGCCAGCCGACGCTTGCCTGCATCCGGCCGGCGGTGCAGGCGCTGCAGGATCTCGGCATGCACCGCAAGGTGCAGCTGATCGTCTCCGGCGGCATCCGCAACGGCGCGGACGTCGCCAAGGCCCTGGCGCTGGGCGTCGACGCGGTCTCGATCGGCACGGCTGCCCTTGTCGCGCTCGGCGACAACGATCCCCGCTGGGAGGCGGAATACAACGAGCTCGGCACCACGGCCGGCGCCTATGACGACTGGCACGAGGGCCGCGACCCCGCGGGCATCACCACGCAGGACCCCGAATTGATGAAACGGCTCGACCCGATTGCCGCCGGACGCCGGCTGGCGAACTTCCTCAAAGTGATGACGCTGGAAGCGCAGACGATCGCTCGCGCCTGCGGCAAGAACAGCCTGCACAATCTCGAACCCGAGGACCTCGTCGCGCTGACGATCGAGGCAGCCGCCATGGCCGGCGTACCGCTGGCCGGCACCAACTGGATACCGGGGAAAAACGGCTTCTAGAGCATGATCCCGAAAAGTGGAATCCGGTTTTCGGAAAAGATCATGCTCCAGCAAAGAGACACAACAGCTTCCAAAATACCATAAGCGAGGAACTATAATGGGGAACAATCTCGCCGCATTCGCCAAAGAGAACGGCGTCAAATATTTCATGATTTCCTACACTGACCTGTTCAGTGGCCAGCGTGCCAAGCTGGTGCCGGCACAGGCAATCGCCGACATGCAGAAGGACGGTGCCGGCTTTGCCGGCTTCGCCACCTGGCTGGACCTGACGCCCGCACATCCAGACATGTTGGCGGTACCGGATCCGGATTCGGTCATCCAGCTGCCGTGGAAGCCGGAGGTCGCCTGGGTCGCCGCCAACTGCATCATGGACGACAAGGAGGTCGACCAGGCACCGCGCAACACGCTGAAGCGGCTGATCGCGGAGGCCGCCAGTGACGGCATGCATGTCAAGACCGGCGTCGAGGCCGAGTTCTTCCTGATCTCGCCCGACGGCAAGACGATTTCCGACGAATACGACACCGCCTCAAAACCCTGCTACGACCAGCAAGCGGTGATGCGCCGCTACGACGTTATCGCCGAGATCTGCGACCACATGCTGGCGCTCGGCTGGGGCGCCTACCAGAACGACCACGAGGACGCCAACGGCCAGTTCGAGATGAACTGGGCCTTCGACGACGCGCTGGCGACCGCCGACAAGCACTCGTTCTTCAAGTTCATGGTCAAGTCGATCGCGGAAAAGCATGGCCTGCGCGCGACCTTCATGCCCAAACCCTTCCAGGGCCTGACCGGGAATGGCTGCCATGCCCATATCTCGGTCTGGGACAAAGCCGGCAAGACCAACGTGTTCGCCGACAATTCGATGGAACTCGGTCTCTCGGCCAAGGGCAGGAATTTCCTCGGCGGCATCATGAAGCATGCCTCCGCGCTGGCCGCGATCACCAACCCGACGGTGAATTCCTACAAGCGCATCAACGCGCCGCGCACCATCTCGGGCGCGACCTGGGCGCCGAACACGGTGACCTGGACCGGCAACAACCGCACCCACATGGTGCGCGTGCCCGGCCCCGGCCGCTTCGAGCTGCGCCTGCCGGATGGTGCGGCGAACCCGTATCTCCTGCAGGCTGTGATCATCGCGGCCGGCCTCGACGGCATCCGCTCGAAGGCCGATCCCGGCAAGCGCTACGACATCGACATGTACCAGCACGGCCATACGGTGAAGGGCGCGCCGAGGCTGCCGCTCAACCTGCTCGACGCGTTGCGCGAGTTCGACAAGGACAAATCGCTCAAGGCGGCGCTGGGTGAGGAATTCTCGTCGGCCTACCTAAAGCTGAAGCACCAGGAATGGAATTCCTATGCTTCGCACTTCACGCAATGGGAGCGCGACCACACGCTGGATATCTGACCACCAGCGCGACGCGAGCGACCTCGGAATGAACTGATGAAATATTCGATCTTTTCGCTCGCCCGCGCCGCCTTGTCCGGCCACAAGAACTGGCAACGCACCTGGCGCGACGCCACGCCGAAGGACCGCTACGACGTGGTGATCATCGGCGGTGGCGGCCACGGGCTGGCCACTGCCTGGTTCCTGGCCAGCGAGTACGGCATCAAGAATGTCGCCGTGCTCGAAAAGGGCTGGATCGGCTCCGGCAATGCCGGCCGCAACACCACCATCATCCGCTCCAATTACGGTCTTCCCGGCAATACCGGCTTCTACGAACTGTCGATGAAGCTGTGGGAGCGGATGGAGCAGGACCTCAACTACAACACGATGGTCAGCCAGCGCGGCGTCATCAACCTCTACCACTCCGACGCGCAGCGCGACGCCTATGCGCGGCGCGGCAACACCATGCGCATCAACGGCATTGACGCCGAACTGCTCGACCTCGCCGCGGTCAGGAAGATGATACCGTTCCTGAACTTCGACAATGCGCGCTTCCCCGTGCAAGGCGGGCTCTTGCAGCGGCGCGGCGGCACGGCGCGGCATGACGCCGTTGTCTGGGGTTACGCGCACGCGGCGAGCGCACTCGGCGTCGACATCATTCAGAATTGCGAAGTCACCGGTTTCACCTGCGACGCCAAAGGCAAGGTGACCGGCGTCGAGACATCGCGCGGCAAGATCGGCGCCGGCAAGGTCGGCATGGCCGTTGCCGGAAGTTCGTCGCGCGTCGCGGCGATGGCCGGCCTGCGCCTGCCGATCGAAAGCCATGTGCTGCAGGCCTTCGTCTCCGAGGCGATCAAGCCGCTTATCCCTGGCGTCATGACCTTCGGCGCCGGCCATTTCTATGTCAGCCAGTCCGACAAGGGCGGGCTGGTCTTCGGCGGCGATATTGACGGCTACAACTCCTACGCCCAGCGCGGCAACATGCCTGTGATGGAGGACGTCTGCGAGGGCGGCATGGCGCTGATGCCGATGATCGGCCGCGTGCGCCTTCTGCGCCAGTGGGGCGGCATCATGGACATGTCGATGGACGGCTCGCCGATCATCGACAAGACGCCGGTTGACGGGCTCTATATCAACGCCGGCTGGTGCTATGGCGGCTTCAAGGCGACACCAGGATCCGGCTTTGTCTTTGCCCACCTTCTGGCCCGTGATGTGCCGCACGAAGAGGCTGCACGGTTCCGCCTCGATCGGTTCCGGCGCGGTGCGATGATCGACGAAAAGGGCCAGGGCGCCCAACCGAACCTGCATTGAAGGCGGTCTAGAACAGCATGCGCATTGTCTGTCCCTTCTGCGGCGAACGCGAACTCGGCGAGTTCACCTATCTCGGCGACGCCAAGCCGGTGCGGCCCGAAGCCGGCGCCTCGGAAGACGAGGTCTTCGACTATGTCTATCTGCGCGACAATGTCGCCGGCGAGACCAACGAATACTGGTACCATGGCGGCGGCTGCCGGGCCTGGCTGAAGGTCACCCGCAACACGCTAACGCACGAGATTTCTTCGGTCGAGCCGGCGGCCGGTGCTGGTGCTGCGAAGGTCGGTGCGTGATGGCCGGCGCGCAGACACACCGGCTCGGCAATGGCGGTCTCATCGACCGCTCGGCGCCGTTGAACTTCCGTTTCGACGGCAAGGCTTTCTCCGGCCTCCAGGGTGACACGCTCGCCTCGGCGCTGATAGCCAACGGCGTCAAGCTGGTCGGCCGCTCGTTCAAATACCATCGTCCGCGCGGCATCCTGACATCAGGTTCGGAAGAACCCAACGCGCTGGTCGAGCTGCGCACGGGCGCAAGGCGTGAGCCGAACACCAAGGCGACCACGGCCGAACTCTATGAGGGGCTTGAGGCCGCCAGCCAGAACCGCTGGCCGTCGCTGCGCCACGACGTGATGTCGGTCAACCAGCTGTTCGCGCCGATCTTCGTCGCCGGCTTCTACTACAAGACCTTCATGTGGCCGGCGAAATTCTGGGAAGCGATCTACGAGCCGGCGATCCGCCGCGCCGCCGGCCTTGGCCGCGCCGCCGGCGTTGCCGATCCCGATCACTACGACAAGGCATGGGCGCATTGCGACGTGCTGATCGCCGGTTCAGGCCCGGCCGGTCTGGCCGCGGCATTGGCAGCCGGCCGCTCTGGCGCCCGCGTCATCCTGTGCGAAGAGGATTTTGTCCCCGGCGGCCGCCTGCTGTCGGACGGTGGCACGATCGATGGTGTTCCGGCAGCCGAATGGCTGCCGCGAACGCTGGCTGAGCTCGCGGCAATGCCCGACGTGCGCATCATGACCCGCACGACATTGTTCGGCGTCTACGATGGCGGCACCTATGGCGCGATCGAGCGGGTCAACGACCATTTGCCCTCCCCACCTGAGCACCAGGTGCGCCAGCGCCTGTGGCGGATCGTGGCGAAGCGCTGCGTCGTTGCGGCCGGCGCCTTCGAGCGGCCTATCGTCTTTGCCGGCAACGACACGCCCGGCGTGATGATGGCTTCGGCAATGCGGACCTATGTCGCGCGCTATGCGGCGACACCGGCAAAGCGTCTCGCGCTGTTCACCAACAATGAAGATGGCTGGCGCACGGTCGAGACGGCGCTCGGGGCGGGATTGCAGTTTGCCGCGGTCATCGACGCGCGGGCTGACGTATCGCCGGCGCATCGTTCACTGGCGTCCAAGGGCGGCTTCCCGGTGCTGCATGGCGCCGTCAGCGGTGTCGATGGCGGCAAGGACGGCGTCAGGAAAATCGCGGTGTCGCTCACCGGCGGCGCGCGCGCCGAAGTCGAAGCCGACGGCCTCGCCGTTTCCGGCGGCTGGAACCCGGCGGTCGGGTTGACCTCCTATCATCGCGGCCGGCCGAAATGGCGCGACGACATCGCCGCTTTCGTGCCGGATGGCGCGCCTCCAGGCATGGTTGCCGCGGGCGCCGCCAATGGCGACTTCGGCCTAGGCGCCTGCCTGAGCCAGGGGTTTGCAGCCGGCGCGGCAGCGGCGCGTGACGCGGGGCACAATGGTACGCCGGGCGCCGCGCCTGTCGCCGATGACGAGGCCTTTTCGCTGACGCCGCTCTGGCATGTCGCCGGCAAGGGCAAGGCCTTTGTCGACTACCAACATGACGTGACCGCTTCCGACATCGAACTGGCGCAACGCGAAGGCTTTGAATCGGTCGAGCATCTGAAGCGCTACACGACGCTCGGCATGGCCACCGACCAGGGCAAGACCTCGAATGTCGCCGGCCTCGCCATCATGGCGGCTGTCAGCGGCCGGTCGATCCCCGAGACCGGCACGACGATCTACCGGCCTCCTTACGTGCCCGTCGCCATCGGCGCCTTCGCCGGCCATCATCGCGACGAGACTTTTCATGCGACGCGGCTGACGCCGTCGCACCACTGGGCCGTGGAACAGGGCGCGATCTTCGTCGACACCGGCCTGTGGAAGCGGGCACAATGGTATCCGCGCGCCGGCGAGAAGGACTGGCTGGAATCGGTGACCCGCGAGGTCAAGGCGGTGCGCGGCGGCGTCGGCTTCTGCGATGTCTCGACGCTCGGCAAGATCGACGTGCACGGCCCGGATGCCGGCGCCTTCCTCGATCGCGTCTACATCAACACCTTCTCCAGCCTCGCCGTCGGCAAGGCGCGCTACGGGCTGATGCTGCGCGAGGACGGCATCGTCTACGACGATGGCACGACGTCGCGGCTGGCCGAAGATCATTATTTCCTGACCACCACCACGGCCAAGGCCGGGTTGGTGATGCAGCATCTCGAATTCTGCCGGCAGGTGCTGTTTCCCGAACTCAACGTGCAGCTGACCTCGGTCTCCGACCAGTGGGCGCAATTCTCGATTGCCGGACCCAAGACCCGTGACCTGCTGAAGGAGATCGTCGATCCGGCCGAAGACCTGTCGAACGAAGGCTTTCCGTTCATGGGCGCACGCGAAGTGACTTTGCGCGGCGGCCTCAAGGCACGGCTGTTCCGCATCTCGTTCTCCGGCGAGATGGCCTTCGAGATTTCGGTGCCGGCGCGCTACGGCGACGCGTTGGTGCGCAATCTGATGCTGGCAGGCGCGCCGTTCGGCGTGACGCCTTACGGCACCGAAGCGCTCGGCGTCATGCGCGTCGAAAAGGGCCACATCGCCGGACCGGAACTGAGCGGGACGACGACGGCGGCCGATCTTGGCTTGGGCAAGATGATGTCGACCAAGAAAGACTATATCGGCCGCGTCATGGCCGGACGCGAAGCGCTGATCGCGCCGGACCGGCAGGTCGTGGTTGGCATCAAGCCGGCGGACAAGGCACGCAGGCTGCGCTCCGGAGCGCACATCATCCCGAAGGGGCAGACGCCCGGCCCGGGCAATGACCAGGGTTACGTCACCTCGGTCTGCTTCTCGCCGACATCAGACCGGTGGATCGGGCTCGCGCTTGTCGAACGTGGCCGCGAGCGCATCGGCGAGATCGTCCATGCGCACGACCCGTTGCGCGGCGAAGACTATGACGTCGAACTCTGCAATCCCGTCTTCTACGATCCGGATGGAGGGCGCCAGCGTGGTTGATTTCTCCTGGGCTCCCCGCAGTCCACTCGAGCATGCGCTTGTCACCGGCGCACATGGCACGCGCGGTGTCGAGGCCGGCGTCTCGCTGACCGAGATCCGCAATTTCGACCTGATCCAGGTGATGGCGCGGCGCGGCAAAGGGGCCGAACTGGCAAAGGCGGCCAAGGCCCGTTTCGGCGTTACTGCTCCTGATGCACCCAAGGCGGTCCAAGGCAAGGACGCCACGCTGATCTGGTCTGGACCGGATCAGTTTTTTGTCCTGTCGGCGGGTGGCAAGCACACGTTGCAAACGCTTGTGCCGGCATTGTCCGGTCCCGCTTCGCTGTCGGACCAGTCGCACGCACGCGTTCTGATTAGCATTTCCGGAGTCAAGGCGCGGGCGATGCTCGCCAAGCTGTCGTCGATCGACCTGCACGTGGGAGCATTCCTGATCGGCGCTGCCGCCGCAACGTCGATGGATCACACCAGCGTCACGCTCTGGCGCGGGAATGATCGGCCGGATGGCCTGGCGGTGTTCAATCTTCTGGTGTTTGCGACGTTTGCCGAGAGCCTTTGGCATACTCTGCTCGACTCGGCTGCGGAATATGGAGTTGCTATCAGCCACTCTGAGGAACTGGCGTAGAATTTTGCCAATGCCGGCAACGCGCTGCACGGCACCTCCGCCTTGCCAAACGCGATCGCACTGCTATTCTTGCTGCTAAAGTAATTTCACACACAGGCAAACTTGTTTCTCGAACCGCAAGGCTGAGATGAGCCAGTCGCCCTACCCCGCAATTGCAGCCGGACCGCCCCGGCCGAGCCTCATCCTGAGGCCCGGCCAGATCGCGCTGCCGCCCGGCATGGAGCGTTATACGATCCAGGGCAACGGCGCGGTGCTCGTCGAGATCGAAGCCGGCGATACGATCACCGTGCGCAATGTCGAGGGTGGCCAGGCCTGCGAACTTCTGGCCTGGGACAGGACCGGCGCGACCGACCCTGGCATTTTTGGGGAAACATCGAACAGCAACGCCGCCGGCATCAAGGCGCTGTTAGTCGAGGGCGACGACAGTCTCGCATCCCTGCGGGGCGGGCTCGCGCGCCGGCAGGTGCAGCTCGATCAGGCCAAGGCGGTGCGCGTGTTCGGCGGCGCCACACCGGCCGGCACCGAACAGTCTTTCGCGGTCGTACGCGACGGCTCGATGGTCATCGCCGCCCCCGGCGGACCGATGCTGGTCGATGGCCACGACACGGCGACGCCCCTCACCGCCATAGTCCGCCGCGCCACGATCCGTCCGGCGGTGAGATCGCAGTTGGCCGATCCGCTCGCCGAGCCGGTGCTCGATTTGCGCGTCCATTCGGCGACCGCGGAATCCTATTTCGTCAAAGCCGGCGATTATCTGCAAATCATCGACGTCGACGGGCGCCAGTGCACCGACTTCCAGTGCTTTTCGGCGCGCAAGCTGGACAAGGGCCGCGACCATCCGCTCGACGTGACGACGACGCGCACGCTGATGGGTGCGAGCTACCCGATGCCCGGCCTGCATTCGAAATATTACGACCAGGACATGGAGCCGCTCGTCGAGGTGGTACAGGACACATGCGGCCGCCATGATGCCTTCGCGCTCGCTTGCGCTGCCAAATATTACGACGATATAGGTTACCCCGGCCACACCAACTGCTCGGAGAATTTCAACCGTGCGCTGGCCGACAAGGGCGTCACGCCCCGCGCCGGCTGGATGGCGATCAACTTCTTCTTCAACACCGCGATCGACGCGCATGGCGTCATGGTGTCCGACGAGCCATGGTCGCGGCCGGGCGACTATGTGCTGTTGCGCGCACTCACCGACATCGTCTGCGTATCCTCCGCCTGCCCCGACGACACGACGCCGGCCAATGGCTGGAACCCGTCCGACATCCATGTGCGGACCTATTCCGGCCAGCACAAATTCTCGCGAGCGATCGCCAGACGCATGACGCCCGATTCGGAACCGAAAATGACCCGCGAGACAGCTTTTCATTCGAGCTTTGCCAAGCACACCCGCAACTTCGTCGAGTACAGGGGCTATTGGCTGGCCAATTCCTTCGCCAAGGACGGACCGATCGCCGAATACTGGGCCTGCCGGCAGGACGCGGTCATCATGGACCTGTCGCCACTGCGCAAGTTCGAAGTCACTGGCCCGGATTCCGAGGCGCTGCTGCAATACACGCTGACCCGCGACGTCAAGAAGCTTGGCGTCGGCCAGGTCGTCTATTCGGCCATGTGCTACGAGCATGGCGGCATGATCGACGACGGCACGCTGCTGCGCCTCGGCAAGGACAATTTCCGCTGGGTCGGCGGCGACGATCTGTCCGGCGAATGGCTGCGCGAGACGGCGACGAAACTCGGCCTCAACGTACTCGTGCGTTCCTCCACCGACCAGATGCACAATGTCGCCGTGCAGGGACCGAAGAGCCGCGACATCCTCAGGGAAGTGATCTGGACCTCGCCGCTGCAGCCATCGATCGATGAACTCGAATGGTTCCGTTTCGCCGTCGCCCGCATCGGTGGCGGCAACGGCATTCCGGTCGTCGTCTCGCGCACCGGCTATACCGGCGAACTCGGCTACGAGATCTGGTGCCATCCGCGCGACGCCGAAAAAGTGTTCGACGCCATCTGGGAGGCCGGCCAGCCGCACGGGCTGAAGGCGATGGGGCTGCAGGCTCTCGACATGGTGCGCATCGAGGCCGGGCTGATCTTCGCCGGTTACGAATTCTCCGACCAGACCGACCCGTTCGAGGCCGGCATCGGCTTCACCGTGCCGCTAAAGAGCAAGACCGACGATTTCATCGGCCGCGAAGCGCTGATCCGCCGCAAGGAGCACCCGCAGACAAGGCTGGTCGGCCTCGATATCGACGCCAATGTCGCTGTCGGCCATGGCGACTGCGTGCATGTCGGCCGCGCCCAGATCGGCGTGGTCACCTCGAGCACGCGCTCGCCAGTGCTGAACAAGAACATCGCGCTGGCCAGACTCGACGTCACCCATTCGGCCATTGGCACCGAGGTCGAGATCGGCAAGTTCGACGGCCATGCCAAGCGACTGCCGGCGCGCGTCGTCGCCTTTGCGCATTACGATCCGCAGAAGACCAAACCGCGCTCCTGACGGCCACTTTCGCGACGAACAGACCGGTCGGTCGATGACGTCGCCGAGTGTGTGAGCCTGCGTGCTCACAAGCGTGATGTGCACGGCTTCACAAAACGCTTGACCTGAAAGCGCGCCGGATCAATCTTCACTGTTAAGAAAAAAATGCGACTGAGTGGAAACACCGGCAGCCGCGCAAAGCATGCGTCGATGATGAAGCCTCGCGAAGTCGCGGCCGTCACGAACGGGGGAACATCAAAATGGGGAACAAAGACACATGAGCACAATTGCGACTGCACTGGAGCAGCCGGCGGAAAGCAAGCTGCACCGGAATATCGACTGGCGCGGCGCCTTCTGGGTGGCAAGCGGCGTCCCTGCCCTCGTCCTGTTTTCGATCGGCGGCATTGCCGGCACGACCGGCACGCTGGCCTTCGGGATCTGGATCGCCTCCATGATCATGGGCTTCCTGCAATCCTTCACGTATGCCGAAATCGCCGGCCTGTTTCCGAACAAGTCGGGCGGCGCCTCGATCTACGGCGCCACCGCCTGGCTGCGCTACTCCAAGTTCATCGCGCCGCTGTCGGTATGGTGCAACTGGTTCGCCTGGTCGCCGGTGCTGTCGCTCGGCTGCTCGATCGCCGCCGCCTATATCCTCAACGCATTGGCGCCGGTGCCGCTGTTCACCGATGCCTCACCGGATGTCGTCGCCTATATCGCCGCGCATGCCGGAACCAGTGCCGCCGACGCCATCACGGCGGTGACCGCCGCGGCAACGCCGGCGATCCGCAACTGGACGCTTTACAGTCACACGCTGGGACCGGTCTCGTTCACGTTCAACGCGACCTTCTGCATCGGCGCCGTGCTGATGCTGATCATCTTCGCCATCCAGCATCGCGGCATCCTCGGCACGGCCAATGTGCAGAAATATATCGGCCTGCTGGTCATCATCCCGATGCTGATCGTCGGCGTGGTGCCGATTATCACCGGCCAAATCGACTGGGCGAATTTCTCGCCGTTGGTGCCGCTGGCGGCCGCCTATGCACCCGAGCCCGGCGCCTGGAACATCGCCGGCTGGACACTGGTGCTTGGCGGCATGTTCATCGCCGCCTGGTCGACCTACGGTTTCGAGACCGCCGTCTGCTACACCTCGGAGTTCAAGAACCCGGGTACCGACACGTTCAAGGCCATCTTCTATTCCGGCCTGCTGTGCATGCTGCTGTTCATCCTAGTGCCCTTCACCTTCCAGGGCGTGCTCGGCCTGAATGGCATGCTGGCGACGCCGATCGTCGACGGCTCGGGCGTGGCGGATGCGCTGGCCGGCATGGTCGGCGGCGGTGCGCTGATCCACAGCCTCCTGGTCATGCTAATGATCCTGGCGCTGGTGCTGTGCATCATGACCGCCATGGCAGGCTCTTCGCGCACGCTCTACCAGGGCTCGGTCGACGGCTGGCTGCCGCGCTATCTCAGCCATGTCAACGAGCATGGCGCACCGACGCGGGCGATGTGGACCGATCTTTGCTTCAACCTGATCGTGCTGGCGATCGCCTCGGCCGACGCGACGAGCTTCTTCTTCATCCTCGCCGTATCGAACTGCGGCTACATCATCTTCAACTTCCTCAACCTCAACGCCGGCTGGATCCACCGCATCGACAACGGCCATATCGTGCGGCCTTGGAAGGCGCCGAGCTGGCTGCTCGGGGTCGGGGCTATCTTTGCCTATGTCAACGCCATCTTCATGGGCGCGGGCGCCAAGGTGTGGAACCCAATGGCGCTGTGGGCCGGGCTGATCACCGCAGCCTTGATCATTCCGGTGTTCTGCTTCCGCCACTACATCCAGGACAAGGGGAAATTCCCCGACCATATGCTGGCCGACCTGGGCATGGCGGGGGCCGACCTCTCGGTCAAAAAGGCGGGCATGCTGCCCTATCTGACGCTGGTCGCCGGCGTGGTGGTGATGCTGCTCGCCAACTGGTTCTTCGTCATCTGACGTCTTCGTGAAAGGTCGGCCGCACGGGAACCCGTAACAGGAAGGAAAATCGGCCGGTCGAAACTCGACCGGCCGATATCTCATTCAGCCGCCAGAGCCAGTTGGGGCCTTTCGGCTTCTTCGCTGGAAGCCAAATCGCCTTCCTTCTCGACGACTTTCTTGGGCTCCCGGCCAAAGAACAGGGCGTAGCCTGCCGGCAGCACCAGGATGGTCAGCACGGTCGCAACCAGAATGCCACCCATCATGGCGTAGGCGAGCGGCCCCCAGAAGACGCCGCGCGAGATCGGGATCAGCGCCAGCACCGCCGTCAGCGCCGTCAGCGTGATCGGCCGGAAACGGCGCACGGCCGAACCTATGATCGCCTCGTAACGATCCATGCCCGCGGCGATATCCTGGTCGATCTGGTCGACCAGGATGATCGAATTGCGCATGATGATGCCGAGCAGCGCGATGACGCCGAGGATGGCGACGAAGCCGAACGGAGCGCCACTGATCAAGAGTGCCGCGGCAGCGCCGATGATGCCGAGCGGACCGGTTGCCAGCACCAGCATCGCCTTGCCGAAATGCTGCAGCTGGATCATCAGGAGCACGACGATGACGGCCAGCATGATCGGCGCCTTGGCAGCGATCGAGGCCTGGCTTTCCGCCGAATCCTCGGCACCGCCCTGGATCTCGATCTTGTAGCCGGGCGCCAGGCCGTCGCGCAGGCCTTGCATGTCCTTGTACAGCTTGGTGACGACGTCATTGGACTGAATACCGTCGGGCAGCGTTGCCCGCACACTGATGGTCGGCAGGCGGTCGCGGCGCCACTCGATGCCTTGCTCCAGCACCGGGACAACCTTGGCCACCTGCGACAGCGGCACGAAGCCGCCGAAGTCGGTCGGGATGTAGACGGAGTCGACCGAGGACAGCAGGCTGCGGCTGGCATCCGGCTCGCGGGCGACGATGGAAACCGTCTCCTCGCCGTCCCGGAAGTCGTCGAGCGGCGCGCCCGACATCGTCGCCTGCAACATCTGGCGGATGCGCTGCGAGGTGACGCCGAGTGCGCGGGCACGATCCTGGTCGATGACCAGCTTCATCGCCGGCACGGGTTCGAGCCAATCGTCATGCACGGCGCCAAGCAGCGGATCCTCACGGAACTTCGCCTTCACCTGGTCGGCGATGCGGCGCACCTCCTGGCGATCCGGCCCCATGACGCGCATCTGCACCGGCCAGCCGGTCGGCGGACCCAGGAACAGGCGATCGACCTTGGCGCGGACGGACGGAAAGTCCTCGGCCAGAACAGTGCGCAGCTTGACGATCAGCCGTTCACGCGCCGGCTCATCATTGGCCATCACCAGCATCTGGGCGAAGTTGGGATTGCTGAGCTGCTGGTCGAGCGGCAGGAAGAAGCGCGGCGCGCCTTCGCCGATATAGGTGGCGATGAAACGCTTGTCCTTGTCGTCCATCATCTTGGTTTCAAGCGCCTTGGCCTGCGCCTCGACTTCCTTGATGCTGGTGCCTTCCGGCAGCCAGAGGTCGACGAGGATTTCCGGCCGCGACGATTGTGGGAAGAAGTTCTGCGGGATGAACTGGAAGGCCCACAGGCTGGTACCAAAGGTCACCAACGTCATCACCAGGACGATGATGCGATGGCGCACCGCCCAGCCCACCGTGGCACGCAGCCGGCGGTAGAAACGGGTGTCGAAGACATCATGATGGTTGCCGGCATGCTTGCGCTGCTTGAGGATCATGTTGCCGAGCCACGGCGTGAAATAGACCGCGACGAACCACGACACGGTCAGCGCGATGCCGACGACATAGAACAGCGTGCGGACATATTCGCCGGCCGTCGAGGCCGCGAAGCCGACCGGGATGAAGCCGGCGGTGGTGATCAGCGTGCCGGTCAGCATCGGGAAGGCGGTCGAAGAATAGGCGAAGCTCGCCGCCTCGACCTTGACCAGCCCCTCCTCCAGCTTGCGCTCCATCATCTCGACGACGATCATCGCATCGTCGACGAGCAGGCCGAGCGCGATGATCAGCGCGCCGAGCGAGATGCGCTGAAGGTCGATGCCGAGCTCGTACATGATGGCGAAGGTGGCGGCGAGCACCAGCGGAATCGCGATGGCGATGACCAGGCCCGAGCGCCAGCCGATTGACAGGAAGGAAACGACCAGCACGATCAGGAGCGCTTCGCCAAGCGCATGCATGAATTCGGCCACCGCATCCGTTACGACGCCCGGCTGGTCGGAAATCTGGTCGACCGAAACGCCGTAAGGCAGCGCCTCCTCGAAGCGCTTGTAGGTCGCCTCGACATCCTTGCCGACATCGGTGACCTTGAAGCCCTTGGCCATGACGACGCCGAGCTGCACGCTGTCATGGCCGTTGAAGCGGTATTTGCGCTGGAACGGATCTTCCAGCCCCGAGGTCACCGTGGCGATGTCGCCAAGCCTTGTGACCTGGCCGCCGGCGCGCAGGCGCAGGTTCCTGATGTCCTCAACCTTGCTGACATCGCCTTCGACGGAAATGCGCACCGAATTGGTGCCGGTGTCGACGGAACCGGCCGGGTCGACATTGTTCTGTCCCTTGATCGCGTTCTGCAGATCGGTCAGCGTCAGACCGCGTTCGGCCAGCGCCTTGGACGAGACGTCGATATAGAGCTTCTCCGGCTGGTCGCCGATGATGACCGCCTTCTCGACGCCGGGCGTCGTCAAAAGCATGTCGCGTGCCTGGATGGCGAACTTCTTCAGCTCGGGATAGCTGAAGCCGTCACCGCTGATCGAATGCAAGGTGATGAAGGTGTCGCCGAACTCATCGTTGAAATACGGGCCGAGCAGGCCTTGCGGCAGATCGCCTGATATATCGCCGACCTTCTTGCGCACCTGGTAGAACGCGTCCGTCACCTCGGCGGCGCTGGTATCGCCCTTGATCTGCACTGTGATGATGGCGCTTCCGGCGCGGGTGAAGGAGCGCACGAAGTCGAGATGCGGCGTCTCCTGCAGCTTGCGCTCGATCTTGTTGACGACCTGGTCTTCCATCTCCTTGATCGAGGAGCCCGGCCAGATCGCCTGGACGACCATGACCCGGAAGGTGAAATCGGGATCTTCCTTCTGGCCCATGCGCATCAGGCCGAGCGCGCCGGAAATGATGATCAGGCCGAACAGGAACCGCGCAATGGACGGATGGCCGATTGCCCAGCGCGACAGGTTGAAGGGCCGCTTCTCTTCCGTGGAATTGGTCATCGGTGATCGTCCACTTCGTTTGATCGTCAGCGCGCCGATGCGAAGTCCTGGCGCGGAGCAAAATCCAGGTTCGGTAGTGGCTTCCGGGCGGCAAGGCTCTCCGAGCGGAGAAACGCTCATCGCGGTGGGACGCGAAAATCGATGTGGGGGTTACATCAATCGAGCGCCTCGGTTCGAGCGATTGCCGCCCGGAAACCAGCGGCTGCGGGAACGCGCAGCCGGTTGTCTGTCGTCAGCGCACCTGCTTGGCGTCGCCGTCTGCCGCAGATGCGGACTGCAGCGCCGCATCCCCGGCGAGTTTCACCTTGAGGTTCTCGGTCATGAACTGTGTGCCGGCAGCGACCACGACATCGCCGGGTTTCAGTCCCTCGGCAACACGCACGCCATCGGCGGCGAACGCGGCGACCTTGACCGGACGGGCGTGAACGGTGTCGGCGCCGCGATCGACGGTCCAGACGATCGACTGCTTGCCTTGCTCGGCCAGTGCGCTCAGTGGGATCGAGACGAGTTGCCGCTCATTGGCCGCCGAGGCTTCGATGCTGGCGGTCATACCGAGAAGCACACGCGGATCGTTAGGCAGGCTGACGCGGACGGCGAAGGTGCGCGATTGCGGATCGGCGCTACCGGCGACTTCGCGGACCTTGCCGTCGAGCGCCAGCGCGTCGTCGGACCAGAAGCCCGCCTTGACGATTTTGCCCGGCTTGAATTCGGCTATCTCCATCTCCGGCACGGCGATCAGCACTTCCTTTTCACCGTCGACCGCAACAGTGACCACCGGCGCGCCGGAGCCGACCACCTGGCCGACATCGGCGCTGACCGCGGTGACGATGCCATCCCTGTCGGCCTTGAGATCGGTATAGCCGACCTGGTTCCTGGCCTGGGCAAGCGTCGAGCGAGCGGAATCGCGAGTGGCGACGGCCTGGTCGTAGCTCAGGGTCGCCTGCTCGAGCTGCGATTTCGGCGCGAACTTCTTGTCAAACAGCTGCTCGGCGCGCTTGCGGGCAAGCTCTGATGTCTCGACCTGCCGATCCGCGGCATCAAGCGATGCCTGCGCACTCTTGACCGACAGGTCGTAGTCGATGGGGTCGATGCGGGCGAGCACATCGCCGGCGGCCACATGCTGGCCGATATCGACGAGACGCTCGGTGATCTTGCCGTTGACGCGGAAAGCCAGGGCGCTTTCGGTGCGGGCCCGCACCGAGCCGGAATAGGAGAGCGTGCGGGTGTCATGCGCCTTCGCGATCTCGACGACCTTGACCGGGCGGATGATATCCTTGACTTCAGCTTTCTCTTGGCTGCAGCCGGCAAGCCCGAGCGCCGCGACGATCAGGCCGGCAACCGGCAGCTTGCGGAGAATGGAGCTGGACAAAGACATATTGGTACTCCCGACTGGAGATAAATGGTCGACCGGCGTTGGGCGGCTATTACTTCAGAGCTTTGATCGCATAGTCGATCAGGTCGTCGGGCATCGCCCGGTTGGTCTTGGCAAGGCACTGTGCCACCATCTGCGGATGGCACAGGATGACTGTGGCGGCGCCGAAGCAGCGCGACGCGGTCACCGGGTCCTGTTGCCTGAACTCTCCGGCCTCGATACCGTCGCGAATCACTTCCGCAAACAGGTCGTGAATGCTGTCGACATGCTTGTCGATCACGCCCCAGTCGCGTTCGAGGGCGACGATGACCATCTCGTGGACCTTCTTGTCGTCAAGCATGACCTCCATCGTCATCTTGTATTGCGCATGCACGTAGCGCCTAAGGCGCTCCTCGGCGCTCACCGGCAGGTGCATGATCTCGTAGGCCATCTTGTAGCTGGCGCCGAGCATCCGGCCGCAGACGGCCTGGTGGATTTCCACCTTGGAGGCGAAGAAGCGATAGATGTTGGCCGGCGACATGCCGAGTTCACGGGCAATGTCGGCGACATTGGTCTTGCCGTAGCCATAGTGCCGGAACAGGCGCTCGGCGCAGTCGAGAATGCGCGTCACATTTTCCTGTCGGGCGGCGTCGGCGACTATGGTAGCGGCTTCGGACATGATCCTCTGTCAATTTACGAGTGACGAATTTCAACGTTCGTCACTCGTAAATCGAAATGGGCGACCTGTCAACGCGGATTCTGTGTACGCGTACGATTGGTGACAGATGGTGACAGAGGGCCTGCTGTCGGCCGCCACACGCTTCGATTCCTCAGAGTTGATGACGAGGTCGCGGAGGCTTTGCCTAACCGCGAAAGTCGTAACTAGAGGAGAGCAGCGACGAGGTCTCAGGCGACCTTGGCCATCTCGCGCAGCCGGAACTTCTGAATCTTGCCGGTCGAGGTCTTTGGGATTTCGGCGAAGATCACCGCCTTCGGGACCTTGAAGCGGGCGAGCAGCGCGCGGCAGTGCTCGATGATCTCGGCCTCGGTCGCCGCCTTGCCGGGCTTCAGTTCGACATAGGCGACAGGCACCTCGCCCCATTTGTCGTCAGGCCTGGCGACGACACCGCAAGAGGCAACGGACGGGTGCTTGTAGAGCGCGTCCTCGACCTCGATCGAGGAGATGTTCTCGCCGCCCGAGATGATGATATCCTTGGAGCGGTCCTTGAGCTGGATATAACCGTCGGCGTGCATGACGCCGAGATCGCCGGAATGGAACCAGCCGCCGGCAAAGGCCTCGTCGCTCGCCTTACGGTTCTTCAAATAGCCTTTCATGACGATGTTGCCGCGGAACATGACCTCGCCAATGGTCTCGCCGTCGGCCGGTGTCGTCCGCATCGTCTCGGGATCCATCACGGTCAGGCCTTCGAGCGCCGCATAGCGCACGCCCTGCCGCGCCTTCTTGGCGCTGCGCTCGCTCTTTTCGAGATCGTCCCACGCGCCATGCCATTCGTTGACGACCGCCGGACCATAGGTCTCGGTCAGGCCGTAGAGATGGGTGACGGCGAAGCCGGCATCGGCCATCCCCGACAGCACCGCTTCCGGCGGGGGTGCTGCGGCCGTGTTGAAAGTGACCATCTGCGGGAATTCCCGCTTGTCCTCGTCCCTGGCATTGATCAGCACCGACATGACCACCGGCGCGCCGCACAGATGGGTGACGCCGTGATCGGCAATCGCATCGTAGATCGGCTTCGGCCGCACCCAGCGCAGGCAGACATGGGTGCCGGCCTGGACGGCGAGCGTCCAGGGAAAACACCAGCCGTTGCAGTGGAACATCGGCAACGTCCACAGATAGACCGCATGCTTGGCCATGCCGGCATGGATGGTGTTGGTGTAGGCCATCAGGGCCGCACCGCGATGGTGGTAGACGACGCCCTTCGGATTGCCCGTTGTTCCGGAAGTGTAATTGAGCGAGATAGCATCCCATTCGTCGTCGGGCATCGCCCAGGCGAAATCCTCGTCGCCGCCAGCGACGAAGTCCTCATAATCGAGCGAGCCGATGCGCTCACCCTTCGGATAGGGTGTGTCGGCCGCGTATTCGGGATCATCATAGTCGATGACCAGCGGCTTGACCTTGGCCAGTTCCAGGGCCTGCTTGACGACGCTGGAGAACTCGCGGTCGACGATCAGCACCTTGGTCTCGGCATGGTCGAGCTGGAAGGCGATGACCGCCGCATCAAGGCGGGTGTTGAGCGAATGCAGCACCGCCTTGGTCATCGGCACGCCGAAATGCGCCTCCAGCATCGGCGGCGTGTTGGACAGCATGACGGTGACGGTATCACCCTTGCCGATGCCGCGCTTCTGAAGCGCCGAGGCAAGCTTCAGCGACCGCTGCCAGAAATTGCGATAGTCGATGCGCTGGCGGCCATGAACGATGGCGATATGGTCGGGATAGGTCTTGGCCGCGCGCTCCAGATAGGTGAGCGGCGTCAACGGCTGGTGGTTGGCCGCGTTCTTGTCGAGATCCTGTTCGTAAGGATTGCCCATCCCGCCTCCCCTTGCTTCCTGGCTGGAGACTTCTAATCACAGGCTCCAGCCCACGTCACCATTCTTGTAGCGAAGCCTGTCAGGCACTGCACCCAGCTTCGCCTTGATCCCCGTCAAGACACGAGCGAGGTTTTTGGATTTTTTGTTCAATTTGACTTTTGTCGAAGGCCGTGAATAATGTCAGCCGAGGAGACGGCATGGCGATCCGACCGGCAGAACAACTCATCCACAAGGCCGCCTGGCTCTATTATGCCCATGGCCTGCGGCAGGACCAGGTGGCGAGCCAGCTTAACATTTCCCGTGCCTCGGTCGCCATGTATCTGCGCAAGGCGCGCGAGACCGGCATCGTCAACATCTCGACCTCGACCCAGCTTTTCACCGACGATGTGCTGGCGCGCAAGCTCGAGGATGCGTTGGGCCTCGACGCCGTCTGGATCGCGCCGGAAAATGACCATATCGCCGACCCGTCGACGGAAATCGCCGTGCTGGCGGCAAGCGTGTTCCTCGAGCTGGTCAAGAAGGGCGACCGCATCGGCGTCGCCTGGGGCCGCACCGTCTACATGATCGCCGACATCATGTCCTATGCCGACCTGCAGGATGTCACTGTGGTGCAGCTCTGCGGCAATCTCGGCGCGCCCTATTCCTACCGGCCCGACCAATGCACAATGGAAATCGCGCGACGGCTGAACGCCAAGGGGCTTAACTTCTACGCGCCGCTGGTGCTGTCGACGGAAGAGCTGGCGCGCGCGCTGCGTGCCGAGCCGGTGATCCGCGAGCAGTTGTCAGGTGTCGGTGAATGCGATCTGGCGCTGTACTCTGTCGGCGCGGTCGACGCCGACAGCCATCTGGTCAAATGCGGCGCGTTGACGCCAGATGAAATGGCGGAACTGCGCCGGCAAGGCGCTGCCGGCGTCATCGCCGGGCAGATCATCGATGCCGAGGGCAAGGTGCTCGACTGCAGCTACAACCGCCGGGTGATCTCCGCCGAGCTGGCTTCGCTGCGCGCCATCGCCAGGCGGCTGATGGTCGTGCAGGAGGACAGCAAGTTCGAGCCGCTGCTGGCGGCGATCGCCGGCGGCCTTTGCACGCATCTGGTCGTCGGCGCGCGCATGGCGCAGCGGCTCCTGGACCATGCGGCTGCCACGACAGAAAAGGCCTCCTAGAATATCCTCCTCTCCGCCGCCGGCGCATTGTCATCAAAGCGTCGCGGCATTCCTGTTTCACCATCAAAGACAGCAACCGGACGAAGCGAACATGAAGAACCTGTGGAATGACGATGCCGCCGAAAAGCTCGTTGCCGACTATGCGAAAAAGGGTGTCGGCCGCGACCTGGCGTTGCGCGTCTACACGACCCGGCTACTGGGCGGCGAACCAAGGCTGGTCCTGCATGGCGGCGGCAACACCTCCTGCAAGACGACAGCGACCGATCTCGTCGGCGACGAATGGGACGTGCTGTGCGTCAAGGGCAGCGGCTGGGACATGGGCGTCATCGAGCCGCAGGGCCTGCCAGCGGTCAAGCTCAAGCCGCTGCTCAAGGCGCGCGCACTGAACAGACTGGCCGACGAGGACATGGTCGCGCTGCAACGTGTCAACCTCATCGATCCATCCTCCCCCAACCCCTCGGTCGAGACGCTGCTGCATGCCTTCCTGCCGCACAAATTCGTCGACCACACGCACTCGACCGCCATCCTGGCCATCGTCGACCAGGAAGACTCGAAGCCGCTGGTGAAGACGGTGTTCGGCAGCAAGATGGGTTACGTGCCCTACATCATGCCCGGCTTCGACCTCGCCAAGGCAGCCGCCGATATTTTTGATGCCGACCCGACCGTCGAAGGGCTGATCCTCGACAAGCATGGCATCTTCACCTTCGGCGACGATGCCAAACAAGCCTATGACCGTATGATCCACTATGTGAATGTCGCCGAGGACTACATCGCCACTCACGGCAAGCCTCAGGCTGCAAAGGTAGCCTTGCCGGCAAAGCTCGCGACACCGGCGTCCATTGCACCGATGCTGCGCGGCGCGGTGGCGGTAGCGCGCGGCGAAGGCCGCTTCGATCGCATGATCAGCGATTTCCGCACTTCGCCGGCAATCGTCGATTTCATCAGTTCATCCGAGATTGCCGATTATGCCGGACGCGGCGTGTCGACGCCCGATCTGTCGATCCGCATCAAGACCGGCCCGATGGCGCTGCCGGCGCCCGATGCGGACAAGGCCGGCGACTACAAATCCGTAATCAAGAGCCATGTCGACGCCTTCGCCAAAGACTACCGCGCCTATTTCGAAACCAATGATGCGCTCGACGACGTCAAGCGCACCATGCTCGACCAGATGCCGCGGCTGACGCTGGTGCCGGGCCTCGGCATGTTCGGCCATGGCCGCACGCTGAAGGACGCGAAGATCGCGTCGGATGTCGGCGAGATGTGGATCGAGGCGGTGCGTGGCGCCGAGGCGGTCGGCCGGTTCCATCCGCTCGCCAAGGCCGACCTGTTCCCGCTGGAATACTGGTCACTGGAACAGGCCAAGCTCGCCTCCAACAAACCGAAGCCGCTGACCGGCCAGGTGGTGCTGATCACCGGCGGCGCCGGCGCGATCGGCGCGGCGACGGCAAAGCTGTTCGCCGACAATGGCGCCCATGCCGTCGTCGTCGATCTCGACGCCGAAAAGGCCGCAGAGGCCGCCAAGAAAGCCGGCAACAATTCGATCGGCGTCGCCGCAGACATCACCGACCCGGCACAGGTGCGCGCCGCCTTCGACAGGGCGGTCGCCATGTTCGGTGGTGTCGACATATTGGTGTCCAATGCAGGGGCGGCCTGGGAAGGCCGCATCGGCGAGCTCGACGACGCGCTTTTGCGCAAGAGTTTCGAGCTCAATTTCTTCGCCCACCAGTCGGTGGCGCAGAACGCCGTGCGCATCATGCTCGAACAGGGCACCGGCGGCGTGCTGTTGTTCAACACCTCCAAACAAGCGGTCAACCCAGGGCCGAAGTTCGGCGCCTATGGCGTGCCGAAAGCGGCGACACTGTTCCTGTCCAGGCAATACGCGCTCGACTATGGCGCGCATGGCATCCGCTCCAACGCCGTCAACGCCGACCGCATCCGCTCAGGGCTTCTGACCGACGCCATGATCGCCAGCCGTTCGGGTGCGCGCGGCGTGTCGGAGAAGGACTACATGTCCGGCAATCTGCTCGGCCAGGAAGTGACGGCACAGGACGTGGCGCAGGCCTTCCTGCACCACGCGCTGGCCGACCGAACCACTGCCGATGTGACGACGGTCGACGGCGGCAATATCGCGGCAGCGCTGCGGTAGGCGGAACCGGCCGAGACGGGCGCGGAATCTGGGAGTTTCGCGCCTCATAGCCAGGAAGGTATTCTTGAACTGCTGCTACACCAGGTCTCGGATGCCTTCCCAAGCCTCTCTGCCCAGCTCTGAATCTGCCTCGTCATTGCCTCCATGTGCATGCAATGTCGAGCGTGGTGTGTCCTCCCCCGGCAACAGAATGCGGTGGCCCGCATCGGGCGACGAAACGAGGCGCGTGACCTTGCCTGTGTTGTCTCGCCGCCGAACAATGTCTGTCGCGAACCATAGGGAGGGCCACAGGGCATCGTCGCCACCTGCGACAAGCAGGATCTCGGCCGATGCGGTCTCAACGGGAACGGTCGCCGCCTTTGCTTCGCGTTCGAAGGTTTTCAAACAATGTTCGAAAAGCCCGCGGTAAGACACCAGGCCATCTGCGTACTCTCGGCTCCAATTCGGATCCGTCGGCACAAACGGCAGCGGGACACCGTCGAGCGACCATGAGGATCGTTCAGGCCAGCTGACACCATCCCGGCCCGCACCGATATTTCCCCAAACCACCGACGATGGGCTGATTGCGACCACAGCGTTGATGCGCTGGTCATGGGCCGCCGCAAGCAGTGAAGCCTCGGCACCCCTGGATGTGCCGACATAAACGATGCGGCGGCATCCTGTTTCGAGGAGGTAATCGGTTGCCGCAAAGAAGGTTTCGAGGGGAATCTCGCATATTCCGGGAGCCTGGCCCTCGCCGCCGAACCATTGCACGGCCAGGGCAGACGAGCCTTCGTTTGCAAACAGCCGCGCGCGCCCGACATCGACGCGGCCACTCGACCCACCCAACACCACGACACCGGTGGTGGCGTGCGGGCATCGAAACAATGTTCCGGCGACGGCGCCGGACAGGTTTTCCTCGATTACAGCCTGGACTTCCATATACGCACCGAACCTTGGGCCAGAACCTGCGCGCCGGCTGCAAATATTCGGCAAAAAGGCCGCCTGCAGCAAGCGGCTGCAAGCGGCCTTCGATAGCGAAGCCTACTTCGCGTTCGGGTTCGGCATCCAGGCCGGCATCGCGACATCGGCATGGGCGAACTGCGGCAGCTTGGCCGACAGGTCCTCCATGTTCTTGATGTCCTTGTCGATGAGGTCCTTCTGGGTGATCAGCGTCGGCGGCACGACGACGTTGTGGCCGGGGTCTTCGCCGGCCAGCAACTGCGCCAGCGCTCGCACCGAGACCTGGCCGACGACGGCCGGGTTGGTCGCGGCGGTGGCCGCCCAGGCGCTGTCGGGCTCGCGCATCGCGGCGATATCGGACGTCGAGATGTCGGCCGAATAGATCTTGATGCCCTTGTTGAGGCCCGCTTCGTCGACGGCGATCTTCACGCCCTTGGCGAATTCGTCATAGGGAGCGAACATCACCTTGATGTCGGGGTGGGCCGACAGCACCGAGCGCGCCTGGTTGGCGACGGAGTTGGCGATCGGGTTGTCGAGCGTGCCGAACATCGCGACTTCCTTGATGCCGGCATACTTCTTCTTCACGTCGACCCAGGTCTCGTTGCGGCGGTCGAGCGGCGCGATGCCGGCGACATAGACGTAGCCGGCATTCCAGCTCTCGCCATTGTCCTTGACCGCCTGCTCGAGCGCGAGGCGGGCCAAGTCGCGATCGGACTGTTCGATCTGCGGGATCTTGGGGTTTTCGACATTGACGTCGAAGGCCACCACCTTGATGCCGGCGTCAACCGCGCGCTGCGCGGCGTCCTTCATCGATTCCGTCAGGCCGTGCTGGATGATGATGCCCTGCACGCCGAGCGCGATGGCCTGATCGACCATGTCGGACTGAAGGGCGGCATCCTGGCGGCTGTCGAGGACACGCAGGTCGATGCCGAGCGCCTTCGACTGCGCCTCGACGCCGCTGAGATAGGCCTGGAAGAAGTCGCCGGTCGAGAGATAACGCACCAGTGCGATCTTGACACCAGGCTTGTCGAAAGGCGCCGGCTTGTCCGCGGCCAGCGCCGGGAACTGCATCAGCATGGTTGCGCCGGCCAGTCCGAGCGCCACCTTCCCCAGAAGTCTTCTTGTGATGTTCACTTAGTTTTCCTCCACTCTTGTTGAACCCAAATCCTGTTCCGGTCGAAAGCTACCTCCTGCCCCTGCCCGAAAGCGCAAAGGTGAAGACAAGGGCGACGACCAGAACCACGCCCTTGACGAAATCCTGCGTGTAGTAAGGCGCGTTCATCATCGTCAGGCCTTGCAGCAAAATGCCGACGAACAGCGCGCCAATGGCGGTGCCAAAGGCGTTCGGCTTGGCGGCGCCAAGCACCGCGTAGCCGATCAGCGCCGCGGCAACTGCATCGAGCAGCAGATTATTACCCGAGGCGATGTCGCCGCGTCCAAGCCGGGCGGCGAGCAAAATGCCACCGATCGAGGCAAAAACTCCTGAAATAACGTAGGCCCAGATCTTGTATGCCTTGACAGGCGCGCCGGCGAGTTCGGCGGCGCGCTCATTGCTGCCGACGGCATACATCATGCGGCCGAAGCGGGTGTATTCGAGGAAGAACCAGATCAGCACGGCGAGCACGAGCAGCACCACCACCGACACCGGAATGAGGTTCGGGATGAAGAAGTCGAAGCGGTGGCGGCCGAGCGCCAGGAAGGCATCGCTGAACTTGCCATTGGCGACCGAACCGTCCGGCATGGTCATGCCTGTGGCGATCGAGCGGCCTTCGGTCGGAATGCGCTGCAGGCCGACGAGCAGGAACATCATGCCGAGCGTCGCCAGCAGGTCGGGCACGCGCATGTAGACGATCAGCCAGCCGTTGATCAGGCCGACAATGGCGCCGATCAGCAAGCAGACAACGACCGCGACAAGGGCGTTCTGCTCCAGCACCACCATCACATAGGCCGCCGCCATCATGGCTGATGTGGCGACCGAGCCGATCGACAGATCGAAGCCGCCGACGACAAGCGTGGCGGTGACGCCGAGCGCCAGCACGCCGGTGATGGCGACCGACTGGAAGATGAAGACCGCACTTTGCGGCGAAACGAAACCGTCGGCCGCGATCGAGAAATAGGCGACGAGCCCGAACAAGAGCACGATGAACCCGTAGCGGATGGCGTGGTCGCGCAATGTCATTCGGCGCTCCCGCGCGCTGCTGCCGTCTTTACCCAACTCGAACCCATGCTCTCTCCATTCCAATTCCTGTTAGCCACGCCCTTCAGGCCGCGCTGTGCAACGGCCCGCCGGCGACCTCGGCCAGCAGGCGATCGAGATCGACATCGGCATTGCGGTGTTCGCCGACGATGGTCTGCTCCGACATGACCAGGATGCGGTCGGCGGTCTCCAGCGCCTCGTCGAGCTCCGTGACGAACAGCAGCGTGGCGCGGCCGTTTGCACTCGCCCTGAGCTTGGCGGCAATGTCGCGCCTGGCGGAAATATCGACGCCCTGAAACGGCTCGTCCAGAATGAACAGTCTTGCATCCTGGGCCATCCAGCGGGCGACCATCACCTTCTGCTGGTTGCCGCCGGACAGCTCCGACATCTCGTCCTTCTCGGAACGGCAGACGATGCCCAATTCCTCGATCTGCCGGCGGGCCGTGATGCGTTCGAGGCGGCGCTTGAGCACGCCTAGATTCGACATCCGCTTCAGGAATGGCAGGCTGACATTGCGCTCGATGTTAAAGCCACCGACGATGCCGTTCTCGCCGCGGTCCTTGGCGACGAGGAACACGCCGGCGGCGATCGCCTCACCCGTCGAATTCGGTGCATAAGGCTTGCCGTTCATCGTCATGGTGCCGGCGAGCGGCTTGCGCACGCCAAACAGGGTCTCGGCAAGCGCCGTCTTGCCGACGCCGACGAGGCCGGTGATAGCAACGACCTCGCCGTCGCCGAGCGTCAGCGAGATCGGTCGGGCGCCCGGTGTTATGCGCAGGCCGTCTATCTTGATGACAGCATTGGCCGAATCCCTGACAATGATCTGGTCGAGATGGATCTTGCGGCCGAGCATGGCGTTGACCGCGCCCTCATAGTCGAGCGGTTTCTTGTCGAAAATGCCCGAGACGATCCCGTCACGCATCGAGACGATGCGATCGGCCAACCGCCTGATGTCCGACATGCGGTGCGAGATATAGAGGATCGCCACGCCTTGCTCGCGCAGCCTGTCGATCAGCGCAAACAGCCGATCAGCCTCGGCGCTGGAGAGCGATGAAGTCGGCTCATCGAGGATCAGCACTTTCGGCTGGTGCGCCAGCGCGCGGGCAATCGCCACCATCTGGCGATCGGCCAGCGAAAGATCGCTCACCCGCGCCTTCAAATCGATGGCCAGCCCCATGCGGTCGGCGACCGCCTTGGCCTCTCTGCGCACACGGACCGGATTGAACAGGGTCGGCGCGCCGCTGCCGCTCAGCCGGTCGAGAGTCAAATTGGTGGCGACGGCGAGATCGGCGACGACACCGTCATTGATGTTCTGGTGAACTGTGACGACGCCGGCGCGGATTGCCTCAGCCGGGGTTTTCGGTGCGAAATCCTGGCCGGCGAGCACCATCGTGCCGCCGCCGCGTTCGTAGACGCCGGAGACGATCTTGACGAGGGTGGATTTGCCGGCGCCGTTGGCGCCCATCAGCACGGTCACTTCGCCGGCATGCAATTCGAGCGAGACGCCGCCAAGCACCTCGTTATGGCCAAAGGATTTCCTCAGTCCCTCTACGCGGAACACGGCATTGCCGACCATGCGTTCCTCCCTGACATGACGCTATGGGCTGTATCGTCAATTGTCAACACGATTGACAATTGCCAGATCGCTTCCTAGCTTGGCCCGGCCGCCATGCCTCCGTTATGTTCGGAGCGCATATGCGGGAGGATGACGATGACTGAAAAATTGCCGTTCGAAGCTCTGTCGGTAGAGACCCTGGCTGCCCGCCTCGGTGACAACGAGGCGCTATGCGCGATGATCGGCAAGGACACGACACGCTGGAAGGTCCGCGAGGTCGGTGACGGCAATCTCAACCTGGTGTTCATCGTCGAGGGCGCAAGCGGTGCGGCGGTGGTCAAGCAGGCCCTGCCCTATGTCCGCCTGGTCGGCGACAGCTGGCCGCTGCCGTTGAAGCGCTCCTTCTTCGAATATCACGCGCTGACAAGGCAAGAGGCGCGCGCGCCGGGCTCGGTGCCGGCGATCCTTTATTTCGATGAAGGCCAGGCGCTGATCATCATGGAATATCTTGCGCCGCCGCACATCATCCTGCGGCGGGCGCTGATCGAAGGCCGGCAATTGCCGAACATTGCCCGGGATATCGGCCTGTTCATGGCCCGCACGCTGTTTCGCGGCTCCGACCTGCACATGGCAACCAAGGACCGCAAGGCCGATCTGGCGCTGTTCGCCGACAATGTCGAGCTTTGCGACATCACCGAGAGCCTGGTGTTCTCCGATCCCTATTTCGATGCCAAGATGAACCGTCACACCTCGCCGCAGCTCGACGGCCTTGTCGCCGAACTACGTGCCGACCGTGACCTCAAGGTCGAGGCGCAGCGGCTGAAGCACATCTTCGCCGCCAATGCGGAGACGCTGCTGCATGGCGATTTGCACTCCGGCTCGATCATGGTAACCGACACCGAAACCCGGATGATCGATCCGGAATTCGCCTTCTACGGCCCGATGGCCTTCGATGTCGGCATGCTGCTTGCCAATTTCTGGATGTCGTTCTTCTCGCAGCGCGGCCACGAGCAGAAGGGCAAGCGCGACGCCATGCGCGCCTATCTGCTCGAGGTGACGGTCGAGACTTGGGTCGTATTCCGCGCCGAATTCTCGCATCTGTGGCGCACCGAGCGTACCGGCATGCTCTATCAGAAGAGCCTGTTCGAGGATCAGGGCGACAGGCTCGGCGCCGAGCAGGCGCTCGACCATGTGCTGCACCAGATCTGGACCGACCTGCTCGGCTTTGCCGGCATCGAGGTCCACCGGCGTATCCTCGGCCTCGCCCACAATGCCGATTTCGAGACCATTGCCGACGAGGATCTGCGCGCCAGTTGTGAAGCAAAGGCGCTGAAATTCGGTCGCCATCTCGCCGTCAACCGGCGCCAGATCCACAGCGTCGACGAGGTCAACCAACTGGCCGCGTTGATCGAACAGGAGAGCAGCATTTGAACGTCGGCGACCGCCACTATCGCACCATCTGGCTGAGCGACGACGGACGTTCGGTGGAGATCATCGACCAGCGCTGGCTGCCGCATGATTTCCGCATCGAGAAGATCGGCACGGTTGCCGGCATCGCCACCGCCATCCGCGACATGTGGGTGCGCGGCGCACCGCTGATCGGCGTCACAGCGGCCTATGGCGTCGCCATGCAGATGGCTGACGATCCGTCGGATGCAGCGCTCGACGCCGTGTGGGAGACCCTGCACGAAACGCGTCCGACCGCGATCAATCTGCGCTGGGCGCTGGATGAGATGCGGCGCTTCCTGCGACCGCTGCCGGCAGACCAGCGCGCCGCGGCCGCCTATCGGCGCGCCGGCGAGATCGCCGATGAGGATGTCGGCCTCAACCGCGCCATCGGCCAAAACGGTCTCGCCATCATCAAGGCGATCGCGGCACGCAAGCAGAAGGGCGAGCCGGTCAACATCCTCACCCACTGCAATGCCGGTTGGCTGGCGACCGTCGACTACGGCACCGCCACCGCGCCTATCTATCTGGCGACGGAGGCCGAAATTCCGGTTCACGTCTATGTCGATGAAACACGGCCGCGCAACCAGGGTGCCCAGCTGACCGCCTGGGAGATGGCCGGCCACGGCGTGCCGCATACGCTGATCGTCGACAATGCCGGCGGCCATCTGATGCAGCGCGGCGCGATCGACATGGTCATTGTCGGCACCGACCGCACCACCGCCGACGGCGATGTCTGCAACAAGATCGGCACCTATCTCAAGGCGCTCGCCGCCGCCGACAATGATGTGCCGTTCTATGTCGCATTGCCGTCGCCGACCATCGACTGGACGGTGCATGACGGGCTGGCCGAGATCCCGATCGAGCAGCGCCCGGCCGACGAGGTCTCGCTGGTATGGGGCAAGACCGCTGCCGGTGAGATTGCCCAGGTTCGCATATCGCCTGAGACGACGCCGGCGGCAAACCCGGCCTTCGATGTGACGCCGGCGCGGCTGGTCACCGGCCTAATCACCGAGCGCGGTGTCGCCAAGGCATCACGCGAGGGCCTGAAGGCGATGTTCCCCGAGCGAGCGTAGCCGCTCACTTCTAGTACAGAGGCTCGGCCATATGCTTCGGCGTGGGCCATGTCTCTGTAATGCCCGGCTGCACCGGTCGCTCGAGATAGGTCGATAAAACCACATAGCTGCGCGTCGAGGTGACGCCCGGCGTTTCGTACAGGCGCGCCAAAAGGCCTTCGAGTGCCCTGGTGTCTTCCGTGCGGACCTTCAGCAGCATGCAGGTATCACCGGCGACGGTATGGATCTCCTCGACTTCGGGATATTGCGAGACCGCCATCAGTTCCGGCGTCTTTCCCCAGCCCCTGGTGTCGATGTGGACAAAGGCAAGCAAAGGCTTCTTCACCGCCCGGGGATCGATGATGGCGACCGTGTTGCGGATGGCGCCGCTGCGCCGGAGCCGTTTGACCCGCTCATGCGCTGCGGGTGGCGACAAGCCAACGCGATCGCCGAGTTCGGCATAGCTGATCGTGGCGTCATCGACCAGGACGCCTAATATTCTTCGGTCTGTCGCGTCGAGATCGCGGGCCGCAGCCCTGTTCTGCAGAATGCCATCTGTTTCTTCATCCATGGCGAAATTCCCGGTTCTCCGCTGAATAAAATACGGCCATTATGCTGATATGTCGAACATTGATCAAGTTGCACCGTTGACTGCCCGAGCGCCGATCCCGGCGCTCGCCTATCTCTTGACGGGCTGCATCGCCGTGATCGGCTCGAACTCGCTTGTGCTGGGTCCGATCGCACCTGCAGTGGCCTCGTCGTTCGGGACCAGCGTGCCGACCGTGATGATTGCGGCGGCGTCGTTCGGTCTCGGCACCTCCGCAAGCGCCCTGTTCCTGGCCCGCTACATCGACCGGCTCGGTGCACGCCGGATGCTGCAGGGCGCACTGTTGCTGCTGGCACTGGCATTGGTCGCGAGTGCCGCGGCACCCACTGTGATCATGCTGGTCGCGGCACAGCTGCTCGCCGGCATTGCCGCCGGTATCGCCATGCCGGCAATCTATGCCAGCGCCGCGGCCATCGCTCCACCGGGCAGGGAGAGCGGCACGATCGGCGTCGTGCTCACCGGATGGACGCTCAGCATGGTGGCCGGCGTCTCGCTGTCGGCCGTACTTGCCGATCTCGTGCATTGGCGTGCCGTTTTCGCTGCGGTCGCGCTACTGGCAATGCTAGCGTTGGCCGGCCTCGCACTGTCGTCGCTGAGCGACGTCAGGAAGAGCGGCCCAGCGCCGACGCCAATAGACGCGCTCGGCATTCCCGGCATCGTCCCGCTTCTCATTGCCTGCGCCGCCTTCATGACCGCGTTCTATGGTGTCTATGGCTATCTAGGCGACCACCTTCACGTTGGGCTTGGGCAGCCGGTCAGCGCCAATGGGCTGGCAG
Organism: Mesorhizobium sp. Root695; assembly: GCF_001428185.1. Taxonomy (NCBI): domain Bacteria; kingdom Pseudomonadati; phylum Pseudomonadota; class Alphaproteobacteria; order Hyphomicrobiales; family Phyllobacteriaceae; genus Mesorhizobium; species Mesorhizobium sp. Root695. The sequence continues at coordinate 97,462 of NZ_LMHO01000012.1, forward strand.
CCCTTGCCTATGGCATCGGCTTCGGCACGGCTGCTCTCCTCGACGGCGTCATCGATCGGCTCGGCGCACGACGCGTCATGCCATTCGCCTATCTCCTGGTCGCCGTCGTCTACGTGGCCATGGCCGCAACGAGCGGCAGTTTCGGTGTGACCATAGCCATGGTCGCGGTCTGGGGGCTGGCCAATCATTTCGGCCTGAACGTCCTGGTGATGCGCCTGTCAGCGCTCGATCCATCGCGGCGCGGCACGATCATGGGCCTGAACAGCGCGGTGACCTATCTCGCGGTCTTCGTCGGCACCACCAGCTTCGGACCGCTCTATTCCAGCTTCGGCTTCGCCATATGCGCGGCGGTTGCGGCAGTGCTGATGCTGATTGCCACGTCGGCGGCGGCTTGGCGCACGAGGTAGCGGCCGAACGTGCTTGGCCCAACCTTCTCACGGTTGACAGCAGCGCCCTGCCCTTTCATACAAATGGCGTTAATGTTCTCAGGGCGGGGTGAAAGTCCCCACCGGCGGTAAGGACTCTTAGTTGCGCATGATACCTTTCCGAAAACCGATTCCGGTTTTCGGGGTCATGCGGCAGGCCCAAGCCCGCGAGCGCTTTCCGGTTTCGGGAAGGTCAGCAGATCCGGTGTGATTCCGGAGCCGACGGTTAAAGTCCGGATGGAAGAGAACGAAATGCAAGACGGACCGCCCCGGCGGGCCGGATTGCGTATCGTGCGTCCTGATTCTGGTTCGAAACGGAAGGATGGACCCATGAATCAGCATTCCCACAAAGACTATGAAACTGTTCGCATTGCCGTCATTCGCGCGCGCTGGCATGCCGACATCGTCGACCAATGTGTAAGTGCTTTCGAGGCGGAACTGGCCACTCTCGGAGGCGAGCGCTTCACCGTCGATGTCTTCGACGTGCCGGGCGCCTATGAAATTCCCCTGCATGCCAAGACCCTGGCCGGGACCGGCCGCTATGCCGCGATCCTCGGCACCGCCTTTGTCGTCAATGGCGGCATCTACCGGCATGAGTTCGTCGCCAGCGCGGTGATCGACGGCATGATGAATGTGCAGCTGTCGACCGGCGTGCCGGTGCTGTCGGCGGTGCTCACCCCGCACAACTACCACGACAGCGCCGAGCACCACCGCTTCTTCTTCGAGCACTTCGCGGTCAAGGGCAAGGAAGCGGCCAATGCCTGCGTGCAGATCCTGGCGGCGCGGGAATTGATCGCGGCCTGAGGTCACCAAACAGGCCGGATTTCAACCCTGCAACAAGAATTGCGATCGAGAAGACCGCTGAAGGTTGCGGTTCCGTTGAAATCCGGCCAGAAGCATCAAGGGCCGGGCGGCAATCGGCCGGCCCGTGACGTTGCGCTTGAAACCAGATACGGGAGACTATTGGGTGGCTCGCATAACACTGAGACAATTGCTCGACCACGCCGCCGAATACGGCTACGGCGTGCCCGCTTTCAACATGAACAACATGGAACAGGGCCTCGCCATCATGGAGGCCGCCGAGGAGACCAAGTCACCGGTCATCCTGCAGGCGAGCCGCGGCGCGCGCGCCTATGCCAATGACGTGGTGCTGGCCAAGCTGATCGACGCGCTGGTCGAAATCCATCCCGATATTCCGGTCTGTATGCATCTCGACCATGGCAACAACGAAGCCACCTGCGTCACCGCGATCCAGTACGGCTTCACGTCTGTCATGATGGACGGATCGCTGAAGGAAGACGGCAAGACCCCGGCCGACTACGCATACAATTCCGGCATCACCAAACGCGTCGTCGACATGGCGCATTGGGGCGGCGTGTCCGTCGAAGGCGAGATCGGCGTGCTCGGCTCGCTGGAGAGCGGCGGCGGCGAACAGGAAGACGGCCACGGCGTCGAAGGCGCGATCAGCCACGACCAGTTGCTGACCGATCCGGAACAGGCGGTGGAGTTCGTCAAGGACACCCATGTCGATGCACTGGCGGTTGCCATGGGCACCAGCCATGGCGCCTACAAATTCTCGCGCAAGCCGGACGGCGCGGTGCTGGCCATGAACGTCATCGAGGAGATCCACCGCCGGCTGCCGAACATGCATCTGGTCATGCACGGCTCGTCCTCGGTGCCGGAGGACCTGCAGGAGATCATCAACAAATATGGCGGCCAGATGAAGCCGACCTGGGGCGTGCCGGTCGAGGAGATCCAGCGCGGCATCAAGCACGGCGTGCGCAAGATCAACATCGACACCGACAACCGCATGGCGCTGACCGGCGCCATCCGCAAGGTACTGACCGAGAACCCGAGCGAGTTCGACCCGCGCAAGTACCTGACACCTGCCATGGCGGCGATGCGCAAGCTCTGCAAGGAGCGTTTCGAACAGTTCGGCACCGCCGGCAACGCGCAGAAGATCAAGCCGCTGCCGGTCGCGGAGATGGCCAAGCGCTACAAGTCAGGCAGTCTCGACCCGAAGTTCGGCTGAGCTCCAGCGATCTTTCCCAGAGCTGCCAGGAGCACCTTGGCAGCTCTGGTACCAGCTGTTTCACTCCGGCGCTTCGGCTTCGGCTCGAACAAGCTTGATGTCGGCGCCGGCCGCCCAGGCGCCTATATCTTCCCGACGCAATGCTGCCGCCATCATGTCTGGAAACAGATCCGGCGTGCAGGCGAAAACCGGAATGCCCAAGGCGGCCACTGAGCCCGCCATCTTGGGGTCATAACCAGGCCTGCCCTGATCGGTCAGCGCCAGAAGCACCACGACGTTGACGCCGGAGCGAACGAGTGCTGCAAGCCGCTGCAGCAATTCCTGGCCGTTGCCGCCTTCATAAAGGTCGGTGATCAGCACCATATGCGACTTGGTCGGCCGTTCGATGCGGTCCGCGCAATAGGCGACGGCCTGGTTGATGTCGGTGCCGCCGCCCAGTTGCACGCCAAACAGGACTTCGACAGGATCGCTGAGCTCCTCTGTCAGATCGACGATCGCCGTGTCGAAGCAGACGAGCTTGGTCCGCACGACCGGCAGGGAAGCCATCACCGCGGCGAATATCGAGGCGTAGATCACCGAGCTTGCCATCGAGCCCGACTGGTCGACACACAGCACCACCTCATCCAGGTCGACCAGCCTTCGCTGTTTGCGCATGAAGCCGACCAGCTTCTCCGGCACGATGGTTTTGTACTCGGGCTGGTAATGGCGAAGGTTGGCCGAGATCGTACGCGGCCAGTCGATGTCGCGCTGGCGTGGGCGGTTGGTGCGTTGCGACCGTTCGACCGCGCCGCGTATCGCCTCGGCCGTCTTCTGCTCCAGCCGCTGCATCAACTTGGCGACGATATCGGCGATGATCGTACGCGCAATGTCCTTGGTCTTGGCCGGCATGACGGAGCGCAGCGAAATCAGGTCGGCGACGAGATTGACGTCCGCCTCGATCGCCTTGAGGAATTCCGGCTCCATCAGCATCTGCTTCAGGTTGAGCCGTTCGAAGGCATCCTTCTGGACTATCTGGACGACCTGCGCGGGGAAGAACGACCTGATATCGCCCATCCACTGCGCCACCCTCGGCGCCGAGCGCCCGAGCCCGCCGCGCCGCTTGCGCGGATCGGCGGCAGCATCGCCGGCGCCATCGCCGTAGAGTGCATCGAGCGCCGCCGAAAGCCGCTTGTCATTGCCGGACAGCGCTGACGAAGACTCGTCATCCGCACCGATCGCCAGGCGCCAGCGGCGCTCCCGTTCGTCGCCGGCCGATTCGGTTTCGCCGATATCGGCCTCTTCATCCATTGCCGGTCTCGCTCATCAGCAAAGGCCCAAGCCGTTCCAAGTGCCGGCGCCACACCTCACCGCCATCCGGCGTCGGCGTCAGCCCCGCCGGCAAGCGCCTGGCGCGGCCGAGCACCGCCTCGATCAGCCGCCGCCGCTCCATCGAGTCAAGATGCGAAAAAACCCGGCGCAACAGCGGCAGATACGCAACAAAGGCTTCCTCATCGACGGATGTAAGCCAGGCATCGACGGCTCCCCGCAATGCCTCGTCATAGATGAGCCGTTGAGCGGCGGTGCTGAAGAAGCCTTCGAAGAACCCTGCCGCGTCGGCGACCGGCGTGCCCGGCGACAGGCGCCGTGCGATCAGGGCCGCCGCGGCGTCGGCGGACAAATGGCCGGCTTCGTAAAGCAGATGCGCGGCGCAACCCGCCACGAGTGCCGTCGATCGCGATCCATCGAGCACGGCGGCCAATCCAATGCGCCAGGCGTCCAGAACGTCCTGCTCGGGTTCGACCAGCCTGATCGCCTCGTCGGCCTTGCGCATGGCGCCGACCAGCGCCGTCGAAGCCTCGGCGTCGAGGTCGCGCGCGGCATAGGCAAGCGCGATCCCGCCTTCGACGATCAGCCGCTCCAGCAGACCGGACAGGCGGGCGGTTTCCGTCTTGCGGGCCTCGCCATACCGGATGATGTCGGCGAGCGGCGGCACCGACGCCAGAATTTCCAGGCATTCGCTGCTGCGCGCCGCGCGTTCCTCTAGTGTCGCCAAGCCGGCCGTCGAGGCCTCCGACAGGTTTGCCGTGATGGCGCCCTGAACCAGTGCCGCCAACGCATCGAGAGACGTCGCCGCACCGATCATCTGGATCAGGCGGCCATTGGCGGCCTTTTCGATGGTCGGTCCGTAGACCAGGTTCTCGACCAGGCGCACGGCATATTCCGGCTCCCACGACAGGGTCCACCGCTCGCGAAACGTGCCGCGGCTGCGACCGCTGTCGGTCAGTTTGCCCCACTGCACGCCCAGCACGTTCAGCCGGTGCAGCAAGGTCGACCGAAACAGCCCGCTCTCGCTGCGCAGATCGACCGACAGTTCGCGCTCCAGCGCCTCGGGCTTCAGGCGCGCTGCTTTCTGGTTGCGTTGCAGATCCTCGATCAACGGCGCCAGCGGGGTGTCGGGCGGAATTTCACCAACATCCGCGCCCAGGAGCAGTTCGGCTTCGACCAGCGCCCACAGCAGCGCTTCGCCGTTGAACAGAGCGGCGATCGCGGCATCGCGCAGTTCCTCGAAACCGGGCTTTGGACGCTCGCGGATCACGGCCAGCGTGCGGGCCAGCCTTTCGGCCTCGATCAGCGAGGCGGTCGAGGCTATGTGCCCCTTGGCCCGCAGCACCGCCGCGATCATCGCCAGCCATAGAGTCGCCGCGTCATGGCGACCGCGTGTGCGCCACAGATGCTTGCACCAGCCGGGCGCGACGACGCCTGCGCCATAGCCGAAACCGAGCGCCAGACGCGGTCCCGTCCATGGCGCCCAGGTCATCATGCTTTTGCGCCGCGCGAGCCCCTTGAGAAGCGCTTGGTCGTCCTTCTGCGGCCGTGTTGCCTGCAAGGCCGGGACATGCCAGGCGCCGCAAACGGCCGCGATCGGACCGTCGAATTCCTTGCGCGCGGCGGCGATTTCAAGCCGCATATGCGCTTCGCGTTTCGCCTCGAGCGCCGCAAGCGGACCTTCGCCGTCCCGCAGCGTCGTCATCGCATCCGCTATGGCGGCGAAGATGGGGCCCGGCTGCGGGTTCTGCTCGATGATATCAGACCACCAGCTCTCGCCATCCTCATAGCCGGCAGCTTGTGCCAGCGTCCCGATCGGGTCACGCAGATGCGGCGCCGCGTCATTGTCTGGCTCGGCTCCCGCTTCCTTCGCTTCCGTATCCTCCGTGCCGTCAACCGGTGCGGTGCGGGCCGACGACGGCAGGTCGATGAAGCGCAATGTGGCGTTGTTGGCGACAGCCCATAGGGCCGCCTGGTATTCCGGCGAAAACTCGGCAAACGGCCAGAAACTCGTCGAGGCCGGATCGTCCTCCGGATAGCAAAGCAGCGCCACCGGCGGCTGCATCTCGGGACGGGCGAGCAGTGGCAGCAGCGCGGACGCGTCGGCCGGCCCTTCGATCAGCACGGCCACCGGTTTCAACTCCTGCAACGCCTGCACCAGGCTGTCGGCGGAGCCGGGCCCGTGATGGCGTATGCCGAAATAGGAAACGTCGCTGAGCGCCATGGCGTCAGATCGCCGCGTTCAAGGCCGCGTAGTAGCCGGCATAGTCTGGCCGCTTCTTGAGCACGGTTTCCAGATATTCTTCCAGCACCAGCTTGTCCTGCACGGGATCTTTCACGATCGCGCCGACGAGGCTGGCGGCAAGGCCTTCGGCGCCAAGCTTGCCGCTGTCGAACCAGGCCGCCTGGCTGAGGCCGCCGACCATGGTGGCAATGGCTTCGGCCGTGGACAGCGAACCGGACGGCGTCTTCAGCGTCACCTTGCCGTCGGCTGTCGCACCGGAGCGCAACTCGCGAAAAATGGTCAGCACCCGGGAGATCTCCTCGACGACATTCTTCGGTACCGGCAGGTCAAGACCGCCGGCCATCTCGCCGACCCGCTTGGAGACAATCGCCACTTCCTCCGCCATGTCCTCAGGCAGGGGCAGCACGACGACGTTGAAGCGGCGCTTCAGCGCCGAGGACAGCTCGTTGACGCCCTTGTCGCGGTTGTTGGCGGTGGCGATGATGTTGAAACCGCGCTGCGCATAGATCGAGGTGTTGAGTTCGGGGATCGGCATCATCTTTTCGGACAACACGGTGATCAGCGTGTCCTGCACATCGGAGCCCATGCGCGTCAGCTCCTCGAGGCGGCAGAGCTTGCCATCGTTCATAGCGCGATAGAGTGGCGTCGGCACCAGCGCGTCCTGGCTTGGGCCCTTTGCCAGAAGCTGTGCGTAGTTCCAGCCATAGCGGATCTGGTTCTCATCGGTGCCGGCCGTGCACTGCACGATCAATGTCGAGTCTCCCATGATGGCGGCGGCGAGATGCTCCGACACCCAGGATTTCGCCGTGCCCGGAACACCGAGCAGCAACAGCGCGCGATCCGTGGCGAGCGTCGCCACGGCGGTCTCCATCAGCCGCCGGCGGCCGACATATTTGGGCGTTATCAGCGTGCCGTCGTCAGCCTTGCCGCCGAGCAGATAGGTCAGCACCGCCTTTGGCGAGAGGCTCCATCCGGCGGGCCTTTGCCGGTCGTCGTTGCGTGCGAGTGACTGCAACTCGGTGGCGTAGGCCTGCTCTACCGGAAGACGGATGGCTGCGTTCATTTGCTGTTCTCCGGATTGATGGTGTGTTGGTTCAGGCCAGTGATGCGTTGAGGCGCAGAAGACCTAGCGAAGGCGCCGCCGGAGCCATGCCAGCCGCAACAACGTCCCCGATCAATTTTTCCGCCGTCGCCGCGGTGGCGAGAAGGCCCAAGGTTTCCAGTATCTGGTCGACGCTTCGCTGCAAGGGCTCGTTGTTACCCGCAACAGCGGAACGCAATGCCGGGAGCGTCTGGCCGTTTGTCAGGTCTCCCCATTCCAGCCAGCCTGCTTCGACGCCTTCGACCTGGATGAGCGCGTGAAGATCGACCGTGTCTTTCAGGATTTGTCTGATCAAGGCACGCTTCCTGCCGCTGTCCAGGCGCGCCATGAGATGGAGGACGAGAAGCGCCGGCTTGCCGCCTTCTGCGACAAGTGTGTCCGCCAAATGCGCCACGGCCGCCTCGCCGCCGGACACCGAGACCATTCGAACGAAAAAGAGATCCGCCTTGTCGTCGAAGCCGAACTGCCATGCCCCGACGAAATCGGACTCGGTGACGCCGAAGCGGGCTGCGAGATCGCCGAGATAACAGGTCGCAAACAAATCGATGCGACGGCTTTCTTGACTGGGCGACTTAAGCTTTGCCGGTGCGTAGGTGGTGCGGCGGCGGAAAAATCCGGAGTTGCCTTCCGAGATGAAGGCGGCCAGCTCGGCCGTCGCATCTTCCAGCCCGCCATCGCGTGGGTTGCCTTGCTCTCCCAATCTTGCCAGCAGCCGGCCAGCCAGTTCGCGCACTTTGCCTGACCGATCGGCGAAGAGGCCCTTCAGGAACGGCGCATCATCGGCGCTCAACCCGACGCCCATGAGTTCGATGAGCGCGGACCTGATCTCCGCCGCCTCACTTGATCCCTTGGCCTCGATCAGCTGTCTGGCCAAAGCCGGTGCGGTGCGGCGCAAATCGGCCAGCGCGATACGGCGCGCGGCAGGATAGAAGTCGTCCCAAGTCTCTGCGGTCAGTTGCTCCCGGCTGGACTGCTTTTCGCCATCCACACCTGCTTGCCAGTCGACCCACGGGGCATAAACATCCGGACTTTCCCGATACGACGCAGCAGGCATCCAGTCCATCGGATGCAGCACAAAGCCTCGGCTGGCGACGAGCGTCGCCACGCGTGTCTTGTACCTTGCGTCGGCTGCATGCTTCAGCGCGGCTCGCAAAAGCGGTCGTAGCTGCTCCGGCAGCATCGGCAAGGCAAGCTTTGGCAGTGGCGGCCGTTGCTTCAGCGTCTTCGGCGCGGCCGGCCGCAAGGCGATTTCGATGGCCTGCGCGGCGATGGCCAGCAGCCGGCGCTCGCGCTCGTCGGGATTTGCGTTGCCGGCGATCGCCTTCCACGCGGCCGGAGCCAGGTCGAAGGCGGCTCCTCCGGTGATCCAGCAATCGCGCATGGCCGCCAACCCGGTCAGCTCGCTCTCATTCACGACAGATCAAGCCTCCCGAAGCCGCTTTGCGCCGCCAAGAGGTCAAGGCGGCTCCCGTTCCAGAGTGCCGCCGTTGCCGAAAGGTTCAGCCCAAGCAGCGTTGCGTTGATGGTGCCGGCGATTGGCAATGCGATGCCATGCGGATCGCCTGCGGCCTGCCACCAGGAGGCACCCCGATCGTCCAGCAGAACCGCTCCGGGCGGCAGCATGACAGGAGAATCGGTGATCCAGGGCGCAGTGTCCTGGCGAGCACCATGGTCCGCGAGCGGATCGGATACGCCAAAGCTGAAATCCGGCCAATCACCGGAGGCTATGTCACCCTTGCGGTCCGCCAGCAATGCCCGCAGCGGTTGCCGCGCCGGATAGAAGACCAATCTGGCCTCGAAACGGGCGCCAGACTTGAAGGCGTTGGATCGGCGACCGGCGGAAGCCGGAAAAAAGTCCAGCAGCAGGGCGAATTGCGGGGTGGCACTGTTCAGGTCGAGCAGCCAGGTCGAATGGCTGACAAGACCGTCACGGCGTGACTCAATCTTCTCGCCGAGCGCCTCCCAGACGCTTTCGATCTGTGTCGCGTCGGGATTGGCGAGCACCTGTTCGCGACTTTCGGAAGTCGATACCAGCCGCTTCAATTCCGGATCGTCGGGTGCCGATCGCCAGGCCTTGGCCAGCAGCACGAGCTGGCCAAGTTCGCGGATCGCCATATCCGGCCGTTCCTCATTGCGCACTGCCATCAGCCGTGACGGTATCTCGTCGATGCGGCCGGCAAGTGCCGTCGCCTTCATGTCGACCAGCCGCGCCGCGATGCGTCGGCAACGGTCGCTGCTGTTGTCGACAAAGCCGGCAAGACCAAGCCGCAGCTGGTCGGCGATCCATTGATCCAGCTCATCCAGCGCCGCCGACACGGAGGATCGGGTGTCGTCAGCCCGCTTGCGCTGCGCTGTCTCGCGACGCTCGACCGAAGCCGCGTCCTCGACAACAACGCGTTCGTCGTCTTGCGCGGCTTCGCTAATGCTCTTGCTGCCCGCAACGGGCCTCGTCTCCAGAGGCTGCGATGCGGTCTTCCTGCGACGGCCGAGCCAATCGTTCACCCATTCCGGCGTCGCGCCGGCCGCGGCAAAACTGGCCGGAGTGGTGGCGGCGATCCACATCAGCGCCAAGGTGTGCTTGCAGGGAAATTTTCGCGACGGGCAGGTGCATTTGTAGCCATGGTCACCGGTGTCGACGACCACGCGATAAGGATTGGAGCCTGAGCCTTGGCATTCCCCCCAGATGAGCGCCAGCTGTTCGTTCTTTTCGAGCCGTGGCCAGTTCGATTGCCTGGTCAGCCTGGAAGCGGCGCTCAACGACGCCTGGTCGGGCGCGAGCGCCTCGATGGTCTTCAAGTCGAAATCCAAGCCGCGCCCCTCGTTGCTCGAACGAATCCCGGTTGTCAGTATAGATGGCCTGATGTGAAGGATTGTTGTAGCAGAAGTGCGCCAGAGATCGATACAGCCGGCCGCGTTAATTTGCGTCGCAAGGGCCGATCCGCGATCTCCCCTCAGCCAGGCATGTCCTGGCGAGGATATAGCTGGATGCGCTCTACTGAAGCGTGCGCGCCGGCGGCTGGCCCGCGTGATCGCGCGCGATGCCGGCATCGGCTTCCTCTGCTCCAAACGCACGGTCAAGACCCGTCGCCACCACCGAGACCCTGAATCGACCTTCCATGTTCTTGTCGAAGATCGCGCCGACGATGATGTCGGCGTCCTCGTAGACCTCTTCGCGGATGCGGGTGGCGGCCTCGTCGACCTCGAACAGGGTCATGTCCCTGCCGCCCGATATCGAGACCAGCACGCCCTTGGCGCCCTTCATCGACACTTCGTCGAGCAACGGGTTGGCGATCGCGGCTTCCGCCGCCTTCATCGCCCGGCCTTCGCCGGAGGCCTCGCCGGTGCCCATCATGGCGCGGCCCATGTCGCGCATCACCGATTTGACATCGGCGAAGTCGAGATTGATCAGGCCTTCCTTGACGATGAGATCGGTGATGCAGCTGACGCCGGAATAGAGCACACGGTCGGCAATGACGAACGCATCGGCGAATGTGGTCTTGGCGTCGGCGATCCTGAACAGGTTCTGGTTCGGGATGACGATAACCGTATCGGCGCTCTCGCGCAGCCGTTCGATGCCTTCTTCGGCCATCTGCATGCGGCGCCTGCCCTCGAAGGCGAAAGGCTTGGTGACGACGCCGACCGTCAGGATGCCGGCCTTGCGCGCCGCCTGGGCGATGATTGGAGCTGCACCGGTTCCCGTGCCGCCGCCCATGCCGGCGGTGACGAAACACATATGCGTGCCGGCCAGATGATCCATGATCTCGTCGAGCGATTCCTCGGCCGCGGCGCGGCCGATCTCGGGAAGCGATCCGGCGCCCAGTCCTTCGGTGACGTGGGCGCCAAGCTGGATCAGCCGCGTCGCCTTCGACATGGTCAGCGCCTGCGCGTCGGTGTTGGCGGCGATGAACTCAGTGCCCTGAAGCTGCTCGGCGATCATGTTGTTGACGGCATTGCCGCCGCCGCCGCCGACGCCGATAACGGTGATCTTGGGTCTCATCTCGGAGATTTCGGGCTTCTTGAACTCGGCCATGCCTGCTTCTCCTTCGCCAAATTGCGCGCGCTTCACGACCCACCCGCAGACTGCCTTGGGCATATTGCAATCGAGCGGCATGACGCGAATCAGTCCGTTGCGATGGGTACCCCAAAAAGCCAGAGAGCGGCCAGAGGTGCAAGTGCGCGCAAGGTCAAGATTTGTGATGATGGTTTTGCACAAATTGGCAGAGCGCCCAACAATCTGGCCGCAAGACTTTGAGTGCAACTGCCGGCAGGGTGGCGAGCTGGCTTGCCGCGCAACGATCGAAGCGTCTATCATGTGTTGATAAATCGCTGACTTCGGCGTTCTCGCCGCGCTCGGCCAGGCGAGATTATCTGCGGCTGTTGTCGTCAGGCTTGATTTCAGAACGAATGAAGTAGCGCCCCGCAATGGCCGACAAAACACAATTCGGGTTGACCGCCGTCGACACTGTTCCCTTGCATGAGAAAGTCTATCTGGAGCTCGTGCGGGCGCTGATGTCCGGCCAGTTCACGCCGGGCCAGAAGCTGACCTCGCGCAAACTCGCCAAGGAACTCGGCACCAGCGACATGCCGGTGCGCAGCGCCTTCATGCGGCTCCAGGCATTGCGCGCGCTGAGCCCGATGCCGAACGGCAGCGTGGAGGTGCCAGTCATTTCGGCCGAGCGGTTTTCGCAGTTGAGCGCCGTGCGCACGACCCTCGAAGGCTCGGCGACCGAACTGGCGACAAAACGCATCAACGGCAACAATCTGCGGACGATTCGGCGTCACTGCACCGACCTGACCTTGGCTGCCCGCAAGGGCGATATCGACGATTATCTGCGCAAGAACCACGACTTCAAATTCTCGATCTATCGCCATTGCGGCAACGAGCAGATGATCTTCCTGATCGAGACCGTATGGATGCAGGTCGGCCCTTTCCTCAGGAATCTCGCCATGGGGTTCGAGGATGACCTCGCCTCCATTCTCGACATCGACTATCACGAGGAAGTCGTCGCGGCGATCGAGGCCCAGGATGGGGAACGCGCACGCGCGGCCATTGTGCGTGACATCGACGAAGGCGCTAAGCATATCCTGCAGCAGGCCAGATTTCCGAAGGCGAGAGACTGATGCGCGTCGCGTTTGTGCGGATTCGGGCGATGCCCCTTGGCTTTCCGGCTTCTTGCCTCTATGTTGCGATCGCAGATCGCGCAATTGGTTTTGAAATGCCTCCCGACATCCCAGCTAGTGAATTGAAAAAATAAGGAAAATATCTGGCATCAGCCGGATATGCTTCCCGAAAACTCACAAGCTATATTTACCAGGGACAGTGCGGCCGGTCAGTCGGCGGGACCTTCAAAATCCAGAGGTTAGAAATTGAGCGATGCAATTGCGGACGTTTTGAACTGGCTTGAAAGCAGAACCGACATCCAGAGCCTGAGGGCCGCGGTGTGCGATCTCAACGGCATCATGCGCGGCAAGCGCATTCCGGTCGAGCAGGCCAGGAAGGCGTTGGAAGGCAAGCTGCGCATGCCTTATTCGCTGATCGGGCTCGATATCTGGGGCGAGGACATCGAAGGCAACACCCTGGTGTTCTCGACCGGCGATGCCGACGGACTTTGCCAATGGACGGGGCGCGGCATTCTCCCGGTGGCGTGGACTGCCCATCCGACGGCGCTCATCCCGCTCTGGCTCGCCGATGAGACCGGCGCGCCCTATCTCGGCGACCCGCGACGGGCGCTGGCCCGCATCCTCGATCGCTACAAGGCTTTGGGCCTGACCCCGGTCGCGGCAACGGAACTCGAATTCTACCTCGTCGATCCGCAGTCGCAGCGGCCGGTCGGACCTGTCTCGCCGGTGACTGGGCGCCGTCTCGATTCCGATGCGGCGCTGTCGATCGACGAAATCGACGATTTCGAATCCTTCATCCACGACGTCTATGAGGCCTGCCGGACGCAAGGCATTCCCGTCGACACGGCCATCGCCGAAAACGGTGTCGGTCAGTTCGAGATCAATCTGAACCATGTTGCGGACGCCTTGCGGGCTGCCGACGACGCGGTGCTGTTCAAGCGCACGGTGAAGGGCATTGCCCGCAAGCACTGCTTTGCCGCCTGCTTCATGGCCAAGCCCTATGGCGACCGGGCCGGCAATGGCTTTCACGTCCATTTCAGCCTGGTCGACGGCGAAGGGCGCAATGTCTTCGACGACGGCACCGATCAGGGCTCGGAGATCATGCGTCATGCGGTCGGCGGCCTGCTTGCGGCGATGGCCGAGAGCACGCTGGTGTTCGCGCCGCATTTCAACTCCTACCGCAGGCTGCGCCCAAGATCCTATGCGCCCACCGCGGTTGCCTGGGGTTATGAGAACCGCATGGTGGCGATCCGTATTCCAGGCGGACCGACCGCTGCGCGCCGTATCGAGCATCGGGTTTCGGGAGCGGACGCCAATCCCTATCTGGTGCTTGCGGCCATATTGGGCGCCGCGCTGACAGGCATTGAAAGACAGTTGTCGCCAGGCGATCCGATCGGCAGCGATGCCCAAGGCCTTCCGCCGGCAAAGCTGCCGCCGGACTGGGCGTCCGCGATCGCCGCCTTTGAAGGCGGGACGCATGTGGCGGAGATCTTTCCGGCAATCCTGCGCGACTCTTTCGTCGCCTGCAAACGCCAGGAACTGAACACGTTCGCGCTCAATGTCAGCGATTTTGAGATCGAGACCTATCTCGAGAGCGTTTAGGCCCGACCGTCTTCACCGCTGCCGACATCGATGAGGTTGACATCTATCCATACAGCTAAGCCAGCGCGACCGGGCTGGCGCGCATCGATCGGTCGTGGCCCGGCAACCGCGATACAGTCGGCAGGCCTCGGGCTTCCTGCGCACCGAAACCCAATCGCGTCAGACAGGCGCGAGCCAGGGCCGCATTGCTGTCGATGACGACCAATCCATTCACAGGGAGTGTACGACGTGTAATCGGCATGCGCGTTCTCAATCAACGCGGGAAAGCCCGCAGCATGCACAACCGACGTTAAACAAACGTATATATTACACTGTGCCTTTTTATGTATTGTATAAGTACCTTAGCACCACAGAATATGAACATTGCGTAATATATAAGCAGCAGCTGAAGGATCGCGTTACTTTTCCTTAGGCCATCAGCTGGCCCTTAGGCGATCATCTGGATTGTCAAAACGTCTCGACCCAGGGCCGCAGCTCGATCTCCGAGCTCCAGGTGCTGCGATGCTGGCGATGGGCAGCGAGATAGGCCTCGGCGATGGCGTCCGGCGACAGGCGGCGGTCCGGCCGGTCGGGATCGGCTGCCTGTCCGGGCGGCTCGATCTGGCCGTCGATGATGAAGTGGGCGACGTGGATGTTCTTCGGGGCGAGTTCGCGGGCCATGGACTGCGCCAGGCCGCGCAGGCCAAACTTCGGCATGGCAAAGCCGGCCGAGCCGGAAAATCCCTTCACGCTGGCGGTGGCGCCGGTGAACAGGATCGATCCACCCCCCCGGACAAGCAGCCGGCGCGCCGCCTGCTGGCCGACCAGGAAGCCGCCATAGGCGCCGACCAGCAATGCCTGTTTGACCGCTTCGGCATCGAGCTCGGCGATCGGGCCGCGCGTGCGCGCGCTGGCGTTGAACACCACAAGCGCCAGCGGGCCGGCCTTGTCGGCGGCGTCGAACAGCCTGGCGACGGACGCAGCGTCGGCAACATCCGTTTCGACGGCCAGCGCACCGGTCTCGTCGACCAGAGCGCTCAGCTTCTCAACGTTGCGGGCGGCCAGAACCACGTGAAAGCCTTCCCGGCTGAGAAGGCGCGCCAGCGAGGCGCTAAGACCAGCGCCGGCGCCTGCAATAACGGCCACATCGGATGTCATATTTTTCTCCCTTTGCGGATTTCGGCGGAAGCGTTTCGCCAGATCCGGCAGGGTCGCGCCTTCGCGGCTGACAGGCAAGAGGTGCATTGCTGCGGTTGTTGAGCCAGGCGGCTGCAGAACCGGCGTTGCGCGGTCCAGTATCGCCCTTGGCGCTACGAAGACCGCTCCGCCTTCAGCACCGAGACCGCCACTTCGCTGTTGTGGACATACTCATTGGCATCCGGCTGCTTCTGCACCAATAGGATGAACAACAGGTCGGTCAGCGTCAGCTGCGCGTCGCGCGCGGTGATGGAGGAGGAGCGCGCACGCTCTTCGTCTGCAATGGTGTAGAGGCGGATGTCGGCGACCCGGCTCAGCGGATTGTCGTGCAGGCCGGTGACGGCGATCACCGTCGTGCCGCGCTTGCGGGCAAGCTCGGCAATGCGCAAGGTTTCGATGCTGGCGCCGGAATAGGACAGCGCGAACAGAACATCGCCAGGCCCCAGCGTCGAGACATTGGCCATCTGGATGTGGCTGTCGCTGTCGTGCAGGACATTGCGGCCGAGCTTCATCAGCTTGTAGGAGAAATCGCGCGCCACCAGCGAGGAGGCGCCGACGCCGACCAGATGGATGCGGCGCGCCTTGTCCAGCAGTTCCAGCGTCCTGGAGATGATGCGCTCGGTGTTGGCCTCGGCGGTCCGCTGCATCGACAGAAGCTTGCTGCCGATCAGCTTCTTCAGGATAACCTGGTAGCTGTCGCCGACCTCGATCGACCCGTGGATCACGCCGGCCGGCACCTGCCATTCCTGCGCCTTGGCCTCGCTGACGGCGAGCTTCAGCTCCTGGTAACTGGCATAGCCGAGCTTCTGGCTGAACTTGACGACGCTTGACTGGCTGCGTCCGATCTCGGCAGCCAGAGCCGCCGTTGACAGCCGCAGCATCTGGTCCGGATTGTCGACGATGTACTGGCCGATCTCGCGATCGCCAGGCGCCATGCCGTCGAGCTTCGCATTGATCCTGTTCAGGACGGACACGGGATTTCCTCGCGCTTTCAGGTGCCGGGCTAAGGAATAAAATATTCCAATTCCGATTGACAGCCAAGAACGTAGAATTAATTCTCGAACTGGACCAGGCCAAATCCGGGATTCGGAGCAGCATCTCCAGAGAGAGCCGCCCGAGTGTGGCCGGCTTTCGTCGCACAAGGTTTCAGCTCATGGACAGATTGCGGATCGTCGGCGGACAAAGACTGGAAGGCGCGGTCACCATATCCGGCGCCAAGAACGCTGCCTTGCCGCAGATAGCGGCCGCCCTGCTCAGCCCCTACCCGCTGGAACTGACCAATCTGCCTGATGTGACCGATGTCGAAAACATGCTCGGCGTGGTGCGGCTGCACGGTGCCGAGGTGACGCGGTCGGCGCATGCCGCAACGATCGACACCAGTGCCGCCGTCTCCAAGGAGACGTCCTACGATACGGTCAGAAAGATGCGGGCGACGGTGCTCGTGCTGGCGCCGCTGCTGGCGCGTTTCGGCCATGCCAGGGTTTCGCTGCCGGGCGGCTGCGCGATCGGCGCGCGGCCGGTCGACATGCATGTCGCGGCGCTCGCGGCACTGGGCGCCAGGATCGCCATCGAGAACGGTTCGATCGTCGCCGCTGCCCCGAACGGGCTGACCGGCACGCGCATCGTCTTGAGCTCGCCGTCGGTCGGGGCAACGGAAACCGCAATGATGGCGGCGACCACGGCCAAGGGCGAAACCGAGATCCTCAACGCGGCGCGCGAACCCGAAGTGGCGGATCTCGCCGCTTGCCTCAACGCCATGGGTGCCAGCATCGAGGGCGCCGGCACGCACCGCATCCTGATCGCCGGCGGCACCAGCTGGCATGCCGCCAGGCACGACATCATCCCGGACCGAATCGAGGCCGGCACCTATGCCATCGCCGCGGCGATCACCGGCGGCCAGCTCGAGCTGACGCATGCCCGGCTCGAGCACATGGCCTCGGCGGTGCAACTGCTGGAGGCCACCGGCGTCAGCGTCTGGCCCGGCGACCGCGGGCTCATCGTCTCACGCGACCGGCCGCTTAAAGCCGCCGACCTGACGACGGAACCCTATCCCGGTTTTCCGACCGATCTGCAGGCGCAGTTCATGGCGCTGATGTGCTGCGCCGAGGGTGCATCGCTGCTGCGCGAAACCATCTTCGAGAACCGCTTCATGCATGTGCCCGAACTGATGCGGCTCGGCGCCAATATCAAGCTGCAGGGCACCACGGCGCTGGTGCGTGGCGGCAAGAAACTGCACGGCGCACCAGTGATGGCCACCGACCTGCGCGCATCGGTGTCACTGGTGCTGGCGGCGCTGGTCGCCGAGGGCGAGACGACCATCAATCGGGTCTATCACCTCGACCGCGGCTATGAACAGCTGGACCGCAAGCTGCGTCTGTGCGGCGCCGACATAGAGCGGCTGAGCGCATGAACGGCGCGGAACACTATTTTCTGGGCGTCGACGGGGGCGGCACCGGCTGCCGCGCCCGCATCGAGGATGGCCAGGGAAACGTGCTGGGACAAGGTCTGTCCGGCCCGGCGACAACACGGCTCGGCATCGATGCGGCCTGGGCGTCGGTCGCAAAAGCGTTTGGCACGGCGATCGAGGAAGCAGGCTTCGGGGCTGCGGAGATAGCCCGGATCCACACTGGCATTGGCCTTGCCGGCATCGGCCGCAAGGGTGCGCTGGACGCATTGCAGGCGATCGTGCATCCGTTCGCCAGCATCGATTTCGTCAGCGATGGCGTCGGCGCCTGCCTGGGCGCGCATTCCGGCCAGGACGGCGCCATTGTCATCGCCGGAACGGGCTCCATCGGCCTTGGCTTTGTCGACGGCCGCGACCTGCGTGTCGGCGGCTACGGCTTTCCAATCTCCGACGAGGGCAGCGGCGCTCACCTTGGCCTGAAAGCCGTGCAACTGGCGTTGCGCGCCCATGATGGCCGGCATGAGCGGACAGCCCTTCTGGCGGAGATGATGCAGCGCTTCGAGGGTGACCCGATGGAAGCGGTCGCCTGGATGGACCGCGCCAGTGCCACCGACTATGCCGCACTGGCGCCGATGGTGTTGCGCCATGCCGATCAAGGCGATCCGGCCGGACGGCGCATCGTGCAAAGTGCTGCCGAGCAAGTCGATACGCTGGTGCGGGTGCTGTTCGGAAAAGGCGCGCCCCGAGTGACCTTGCTGGGCGGCCTCGCCAGTCCGCTTGAACCCTGGCTCTCCCCCGATGTCCGGCGCCGCCTGAAGCCGGCTGACGGCGATGCCGTGTCGGGCGCGATCATTCTTGCCAAAAGGTCCCTCGACGGTCGGTAGCGCTTGCCCCATAAGGAATAAAATATTCCAAATTTGTGTTGACGGTATGAATATCAAATTCTAAAAAGTTAACGAAAGAAAACAGGGTAGCGACGACGGACCCTTGGTTCGTGTGTGCTGGTGTCGGTCGGCGTGCCTTGCTGTTCCGGCTGTGCGGTATGGTTTTGAAAGCACTGAATGACTGAACAAGGGTTGATGTCCGAGCTGGACCGGCTGATTTCCGAGGGCCGGAACCCGAGGACGATGGACATCGACGTGCTCCCGACCGTCGACGTCCTGCGCAAGATCAACGATGAGGACAGGGCCGTCCCGGTGGCTGTCGAAAAGGTCGTGCCTGACATCGCGGCCGCGGTGGATCGGATCGTGCTTGCCTTCCAGAAAGGCGCCCGGCTGATCTATATGGGCGCCGGCACCAGCGGGCGGCTCGGCGTTCTCGATGCTTCGGAGTGCCCGCCGACTTTCGGCGTGCCTGAAGGCATGGTCGTCGGCCTGATCGCCGGTGGCCCGGACGCCCTGGTGCGGTCGACGGAAGGCGCCGAGGACGATCCTGAAATGGGCGCCAGGGCGTTGCAGGAGATCGGGCTCACATCGGACGACGTCGTGGTCGGCATCGCTGTCAGTGGCCGTACGCCCTATGTCATCGGCGGATTGAATTATGCCCGGCAGGTGGGCGCAACAGCGGTTGCCCTGTCCTGCAATCCGGCGTCGACCATTGCCGGCATCGCCGACATTGCCATCTCGCCGGTCGTCGGCCCGGAAGTGCTTACCGGCTCGACCCGGCTGAAATCGGGAACCGCGCAGAAGCTGGTGCTCAACATGCTGACCACCGCCTCGATGATCCGCATCGGCAAGAGCTACCAGAACCTGATGGTCGATCTTAACCCGTCCAACAAGAAACTCGTTGCCAGGGCGATCCGGATCGTCATGCAGACGACGGGCTGCTCGGCGCAGCAGGCAAAACAGGTGCTCGGCCAGACCGGCAATGATGTGAAGCTGGCGATCCTGGTGACGATCACCGGCATGGGTGTCGAGGAGGCGCGCGCGGCGCTCGGCAACGCCGGAGGGTTCTTGCGAAAGGCAATTAGCGAGAGGACGGCATGAAGCCGCATGAGCAAGACGGCTAAAGCCGCTTTAGACAAGACGGCGCGAGGCCGCATAGACTGGGCCGATACTCCAAAGCGCGTGTGTCTTGGAAGCGGTCGGCAGAAACTGCAAGGCATCAAGTCAAATCAAAATGGGAGACGACAATGATAGGGCATCTTACAAGAACACTGCTGTCGGGTATCACGCTGGCGGCGATGCTCGGCATCGCGACGGTTTCGACGCAAGCAGCAACGCTGCACATGGCCTGGTCGCAGGACGCCACCGGGCTTGACCCGCACAAGCAGACGGCCTTTTCATCGCTGCGGCTGCTGGAGCTGATCTATGAGCCGCTGGTGCGGGTCGACGCCAGCCTGCAGATCATCCCGGCCGTCGCCACATCCTGGGAGTTCTCCAAGGACGGCAAGGCGCTGACCTTCAAGCTTGATCCCAAGGCGAAATTCCAGGACGGCACGGCTGTGACCTCGGCCGACGTCAAGGCATCGTTCGAGCGTATCCTCGACGAGAAGACCGGTGCGGCTGCCCGCGCCAACTTCCTGTCGATCGCCAGCATCGACACGCCGGATCCGGCCACCGTCGTGTTTCATCTGTCGCAGCCGGATGCGCCCATCCTGACGGCGATGAGCGACGTCAACGCGGCCATCGTTCCGGCAAGCGAAATCAAGGCCGGCTCGATCGGCACCAAGGCGGTCGGCTCAGGCCCGTTCAAGCTCGACAAGTGGGACCCCAATGCCAAGGAGGTTTTGAGCGCCAACAAGGACTGGGCCGGGGGTGCTACCGGCGTCGACGGCATCGAGATCAGCGTGCTGCCGGACGAAGCGGCGATCTTGGCCGCCATTCGCACCAAGCAGATCGACTTCGCGCTGCTCAATGATCCGCTTGTCGCCACACTGGTGCCGAAGGAGGCCAGCCTGCAGCTGAACCGCGTGCCGGTGCTGGCCTATCATGTGCTGCAGCTCAATCCGTCGCGCAAGCCGATGACCGAACTGAAGGTGCGCCAGGCCATCTCTTGCGCCATCGACCGGCAGGAGGTGCTGGACACCGCTTCGCTCGGCGAGGGCAAGGTCACCGGACCGCTGACCATCCCGGCGCTGGCGACCGACCCAAGCCAATTGTTCTGCTACAAACGCGATCTCGACAAGGCCAAGAAGCTCATGGCTGAAGCCGGCTTTGCCGATGGCTTTTCGGCGACCGTGATCGGCGCCACCGGCGAGCCGCCGACGGCGGCGGCGGAAGCCCAGGTCATCCAGTCGCAACTCGCCGAAATCGGCGTCAAGCTCGACATCAAGATGATGGAGCTCAACGTCTATGTCGACGCCTGGCTGAAGGGCGATTTCGACATGGCGATCGCGCTCAACGGCGGCCGCGCCGACCCCTACACAATGTACAACCGCTACTGGACCAAGGCGCGCAATCTGCAGAAGGTGGCGAACTACATCGACGACACGCTCGACAGCCAGATGCAGCAGGGCCGCGCCGAGACCGATCCGGCGAAGCGCAAGGTGATCTTCGCCGAGTTCGAGAAGCACCTCGCCGAAATGTCGCCGTGGATCTGGCTCTACACCTCCTACAGCTACACGGCCCAGCAGAAGAACATAGCCGGGTTCGTGCCGACGCCGACGGGCACGCTGTTCAGCCTGAGCAAGGTTACCATCCAGCAGTAGCCGCCGCAGGTATTGGACGAGAGGACTTCTTCGCGTGAACTATCTGATGCGACGACTGGCGACGTTTCCTCTCGTCCTGCTTGGCGTGTCCATCCTGGTCTTCGTGGCGATCCGGATGGTGCCGGGCGATTCGATCACGGCGATGCTGGGCACCGAAGCTGGCCTGCTGACGCCGGCGCAACGCGACTCGCTCGCCGCCTATTTCGGCATCGACCAGCCCTGGTTCATCCAGTACTGGCGCTGGATTGGTGGCATCCTTCACGGCAATCTCGGCATCTCGGTCACCTATGGCCGGCCGGTGCTCGATGTCATCCTCGAGCGCTTTCCACTCACGCTCGAGCTGGCCGTGCTGTCGATGATCATCGCGTTGGTGGTCGGCATGCCTGCCGGGATATTCGCCGCCACGCACAATGAGAAACTGTCCGATCTGGGCGTGCGCATCGTCGCCATGATCGGCCAGTCGACGCCGAGCTTCGTGCTCGGATTGCTGATCATCTACATGCTGTCGGCCGGCTTCGGCGTGCTGCCGGCGATGGGCGAATTCGCGCCGCTCTGGCAAGATCCATTGCGCAATCTCAGCCAGATGATCCTGCCCGCCATCACCCTCGGCTTCGCCTTCGCCGCATCCGTCACCCGCATATCGCGCTCGGCTATGCTCGATGTGTTGAGCGACGACTATGTCCGCACCGCCCGCAGCAAAGGCGCCTCGGCGCGCAGCGTCATCTGGCGGCACGCCCTGCCCAATGCGCTGATCCCGGTCGTCACCTTGAGCGGCATCGAGTTCGGCTATCTGCTGGGTGGCGCCGTCATCGTCGAGCAGATCTACGCCCTGCCGGGACTTGGCCGTATGGTGCTGGATGCGATCCAGCAACGCGACTACGCGCTGGTGCAAGGCAGCGTGCTGTTCATCGCCTTCAACTTCATGATCGTCAATCTCCTGGTCGACCTCGCCTATGTCGCGCTCGATCCGCGCATCCGGCTGGGAGAGTCCTGATGCGCATCCTGCGCGCCATCTTCAGCCACGGCAGCGGCCGCATCGGCGGCGTCATCGTCGGCGTCTATCTGTTGATTGCCATCCTCGGCATGCTGGGGCTGACGCCGCACAATCCCATCACGCAATACCGGGTCGACCGGCTGCACGCGCCCAACGGCGCCTACTGGATGGGCACCGATTTGTTCGGCCGCGACGTGGCCAGCCGGCTCATGGCGGGCATCGGCCAGTCGTTCACGGTTGCCTTCTTCTCGGTGGCCTTCGCGACCCTTGCCGGCACGGTTCTGGGACTGGCCGCCGCCTGGCTCGGGCGCCGCTGGGACGGTGTCGTGATGCGGATCATGGATGTGCTGCTGGCCTTCCCGGCGATCCTCCTGGCGCTGCTCATCGTCACCGTTGCAGGGCCGGGCACATGGACCAGCATCGTTGCCATCGGCATCGTCTACACGCCGATCTTCACCCGCGTTGTGCGCGGCCCTGCTCTGTCGCTCAAGGCACGTGAATTCGTCGATGCTGCGCGCACCTTCGGCAGCAGCTCATCCTACATCGTGACGCGGCATCTGCTGCTCAATCTGGTGGCGCCATTGACGGTGCAGGTGACGCTTGCCCTGGCCTGGTCGCTTCTGACCGAAGCGGGTCTGAGCTTCCTCGGGCTCGGCACGCAGCCACCCGCCGCCTCGCTCGGCCTGATGCTGAGCGACAGCCGAAATCTGATGGAAACGGCGCCCTGGTTGATGATCTTCCCCGGTCTGGCGATCATGATCAGCATCCTCGGCTTCAATCTGCTGGGTGACGCCCTGCGCGATATCCTCGACCCGAAGATGCGAAGGGCGCCGGCATGATCCCGCTTCTCTCCGTCTCGGACCTGCGCGTCGGCTTCGGCCGCAATCCGCAAGCCAATGAAGTGGTGCGCGGCGTCAGCTTCGACCTAGCCGACGGCGAAACACTTGCCATTGTCGGCGAGAGCGGCTCGGGCAAATCCGTCACGGCGCTATCGATCAACCGTCTCATCGATTTCGGCGGCGGCCGCATCACCGGCGGCGCCATGAAGCTGAAACGCGCCGACGGCAGCCTCTTCGACCTTATGACCGCGACTGAACCGCAACTGACCGGCATTCGCGGCGCCGAGATCGGCATGATCTTCCAGGAGCCGATGACCTCGCTCAATCCGGTGCTGACCATCGGCTCGCAGATCGAGGAATCGTTTCGCCTGCACCGTGGCCTCATCGGAAGACAAGCCACGGCAGCGGCCAAGGATGCGCTCGACCGCGTGCGCATTCCCGATGCCGCGCGGCGGCTGAAATACACGCCCAACCAGCTTTCTGGCGGCATGCTGCAAAGGGTGATGATCGCCATTGCGCTGGCCTGCAATCCGCGCCTGCTGATCGCCGACGAGCCGACGACGGCGCTCGACGTGACGGTGCAGGCGCAGATCATGGCGCTGCTGGCCGAGTTGAAGCGGGAAACCGGCATGTCGATGATCTTCATCACGCATGACATCGGCCTGGTCGCCGGCATCGCCGACAAGGTGATGGTGATGCAAAACGGTCAGGCCGTGGAGCAAGGCGAGCTCAACCAGATCCTCGACAGTCCGCAGCACCCCTATACGCAGCATCTGCTGCATGCGGTGCCGCATTTCACCAACGGCGGCACGACGCGCTCGGACGGACGGCGCGACAAGGGCGCAGGCACAGAACCGGCCTTGAAGGTCGATGGTCTGGTGGTGCGATTCCCCCTCAAGAGCAGTTTCTTCAGCCGCGCCACGGGAGCGGTGCATGCCGTCGACGGCGTCGATTTCGACCTGATGCCGGGCGAGACGCTGGCCATCGTCGGCGAGAGTGGATCGGGCAAGTCCACCACCGCGCGCGCCGTGCTCGGGCTGGTGCGGTCGACACGCGGCAGCTTCACGGTCGGCGCTCGAAATGCTTCCGTGCAGCAGAGCGCCCTGCCCGTGCAGATGGTGTTCCAGAACCCTTATGCCTCGCTCAACCCTAGGCTCAGCATCGAGAGCATCCTGGCCGAACCGGTGATCGCCACAGGCGGCCGGTTGGATGCCGGAACGCGGGTCAGGATGGCGAGCCTGCTGGAACGCGTCGGCCTGCCGAAAAACAGTCTGGAGCGCTATCCCCATGAATTCTCCGGCGGCCAGCGACAAAGGCTGTGCATTGCCCGCGCGCTGATGCTGAACCCGTCTGTCGTGGTTCTGGATGAAGCAGTTTCGGCGCTGGATGTCTCTGTGCAGGCCAAGGTGCTGGAACTGCTGGTCGACCTGCAGCGTGAATTCGGGTTGGCCTATCTGTTCATCTCGCACGATATGGCGGTCGTCGAGCGGATCGCTCATCGCATCGCCGTCATCTATGCCGGCCAGATCGTCGAGATCGGCGATGCGACCTCGGTGCTGTCGAAGCCGAAGCATTCCTATACGAAGAAGCTGATCGCCGCCGTTCCGACCGTCGACCGACGGCACGAGCATTTCGAGCTCGACACGCGCCAGGTGCCCTCGCTGGTGCGCCCGCGCGGGTTCGAGCCGGCTCCGGCCAGGTGGGAGCGGTTCGGCAGCGATCATATGGCGAGGGCGGAAGCGTGACTGCGATCCCCTCTGATGACCTCGCCCAACTCTTCGATCGCGCCTTCCAGCCGCTCGCAGCGTCGGTTTCCGCCAAACGCATTCCCGGCGGCGTGCTCGGCGCTGTCAACCGTAACGGCGACCGCATCATCCGATCGATCGGCTCGGCGCAACTCGTGCCGAAGCCCCGCTCCATGCAGGACAACACCTGGTTCGATCTGGCGTCCCTGACCAAAATCATCTTCACAACACCGCGCATCCTGGCGCTGGCGGAAGACGGCGTCATCGATCTCGATGCGCCGCTGGTCTCTGTCCTGCCGGACCTGCGCCAGTATGATGCAGAGGCCTGGGAGCGGAAAGTGACGTTCCGGCAGTGCCTTGGCCACCAGACGCCGTTTCCAGCCGTCGAGCCGATCTACACCTACGGACGCGATCCCGAACTGCTGCGCGCCTTCATCCTGCAGCGCGAATGGCGGGCCCGCGATCCCGTTTATTCCGACATCAACTTCATCCTGCTCGGCTTCGCGCTGGAGCTGCTGTCGAGCAAGATCATCCGCGACATGGATCCCGGCCCCGGCTTTGCCTGGTCAACGGAGCCCGATGTCGCCGCGGCGACGGAAGACTGCACCTGGCGTCATCGCGTGCTGTCCGGCGAGGTCCACGACGACAATTGCTCGGCGCTGCAGGGCGCTGGGCATGCCGGCCTGTTCGGAACAGCCGCTTCCGTCCTCGATTTCGCGCAAGGGCTGCTGGATGGCACTGGCGCATCCGAGCGTTCAATTGCGCTGATGCGCACGCCCTTGTCCGCCACCCGCACCCATGGCTGGGAGCGCCCCTATGAGGGCTGGCCCGGCGGGGCCTTGTGCAGCCCGGGAACCATCGGCCACACCGGCTTTACCGGCACGGGATTGTGGATCGACTTCGACAGAGGCAGGGCCTGGACCTTGCTCACCAACCGGATCCATCCGACACGTCATTTCGACAGCGGAATCGTTCAGCTTCGGCAAACGGTCGGTGATCTCATGAATGGAGCGCAATAATGGAACCAATCTGGGCCGTCGGCCTGATGACCGGCACCGTGCTTGACGGCAACATCGACGTCGCGCTGATCAAGACCGATGGCGAGCGGATCGAGGATTTCGGCACCTATCGGCTGATGCCCTATCCCCCATCGATCCGCACCCTGCTGGAAGAGACGCTGACGGCGGCGAGAGCCTGGAATTTCGTCGGGCCGGAGCCGGCGATTTTTCGCAAGGCGGAGGAAGCCCTGACGCGTGCCCAGTCGGCGGCGGTCAAGGAATTGGTCGAAGGCTATGGGATGACGATGGCCGATATCGGCGTCGTCGGTTTTCACGGCCAGACCGTGCTGCATCGCGCGCCGCAGGTCGGACGTATCGGCCAGACCCGGCAATTGGGTGACGGCGAGCTGATGCACAGCATACTGGGCACCAAGGTCGCCTATGATTTCCGTTCGGCCGACATGCGCGCCGGCGGGCAAGGCGCGCCGCTGGCCGCTGCCTATCACACCGCGCTGATGCGCAACGCCGGCGCCAGTGGTGAGGTCGCCGTGCTCAATCTCGGCGGCGTCGCCAACATCACCTGGTGGGACGGCGCCGACAACGTCATTGCCTTTGACACCGGCCCCGCCAACGCGCCGCTGAACGATTTCATCAAGTCGAAGGGGCTCGGCGACATGGATCGCGACGGCGCGCTTGGCCGTGCGGGAACGGTCGACGAGGCCCGGCTCGCCAAGCTATTGCAGCACCCCTATCTGAGCAAGCCCTATCCCAAATCGCTGGACCGTTTCGACTTCGGCGCCGCGATGGCGGACGGCCTGAATGCCGAGGATGGTGCGGCGCTGCTCACCGCCTTCACCGCCGGCGCCGTCGGCAAGGCGCTCGACCTTTTGCCAAGCCGCCCAAAAAAACTGGTGGTCAGCGGCGGCGGCCGCCACAACCCGACGATGATGGCAATGCTGGCCAGCCGCGCCGGCGTCGAGGTGGTGCAGGCCGAAAGCCTCGGCTGGAGCGGCGACGCGGTGGAGGCGGAATGCTTCGCCTTCCTCGCGGTGCGCGTGCTGCGCGGCCTGCCGATCAGTTTTCCGAGCACCACCGGCGCACCGCAGCCGATGCGCGGCGGAAAACTTGCGGGCTGATCAGGAAATCAATTTCTTCCTCAGAAAGATGCGGCTGCGACCGACAGGGAAATCGGCAAGCGTTCCAAAGGGCTCGTAACCCTGACGCTGATAGACCTTGGCGGCATTCGGATTGAAAGTGTCGATCCAGGCGTTCTGGCAGCCACGCGCCATCGCTTCCTGCTCAGCCGCGTCCAGCATCCTGCCGGCCATGTGCTGGCCGCGCAGCCTTTCATCGACCCACAGCCATTGCACGTAGAGCCAGCCCCAGGCCGTGTAGCCGGAGATGCCGGCGACGACCGCGCCACCCTCGTCGCGCACGAACACGGCAAGCGCCTTTCTTTCGGACGCGCCGACATCGCCGTCATTGAACGCCGTCAGACGTTCCCCGAGAAAGGCGAGTTCCTCCGGCAAGGGATTTGCCGTGGTTTCAAGGGTCGTGTTCATGGCTTCTTCCGAGATGCGCAGCTGGATACGAACCAGCGTTACGAAGCGCAGCGGCCTTGCGCAATGTCTATACCTGTCCACGAACAGGGTGCGTGTCCTGATCGCCGCCATTGCGAAATTCGGACGCGGCAATGCCGTAGCGTTTGAGCTTGTCGTAGAAGGTCTTGCGCGGCACGCCAAGCGCGTCGATGGCGCCGCGTACATCGCCGCCATTGTCGCGCAGCGCATCGCGGATCAGTTGCGCCTCATAGTGGCCGACCCGCTCGGGCAGTGTTGCCTCTGGCTCCGGCACGTCTGCGGACACCACCCTCACCTCATCCTCCGGTCCGAGACCGAGCGCGACGCGGTCGGCAAAATGCGCGAGTTCACGCACATTGCCCGGCCAGGCGTGCGAGTGGAGATGGTCGCCGACCGCCGCGTTCACCTTGGCGACAGGCCGGCCGAACCGTTCCGAGGCCTTGCCGAGGAAATGCCCGAACAGCATCGGAATGTCGCCGCGCCGTTCGCGCAAGGGCGGGATGCGCAGCGTCACCACGTTGAGGCGAAAATACAGATCCTCGCGAAAATCGCCGCGCTGGTCTGGCCGGCCGAGATCGACCTTGGTCGCCGCGACGACCCTGAGGTCGACACGGCGGGTCTCGTTCGAACCAAGCGGGGTGACGCTGCGCGTTTCAAGCACCCGCAGCAGCTTGACCTGGAGGGCCGACGGCATGGATTCGATCTCGTCGAGAAACAGCGTGCCGCCGCTGGAATGCTCGATGCTGCCTATCCGCCGCCGCTGCGCGCCGGTGAACGCGCCCGCCTCGTGGCCGAACAGTTCGCTTTCTATGACGGTCTCCGGCAGGGCGCCGCAATTCAGCGCTACGAAGGGTTTGGCGCGCCGCCGCCCCCATCTGTGCAGGAGGTCCGCCACCACTTCCTTGCCGGTTCCCGTCTCACCCTCGACCAGCACGTCGACATCCATGTCGGCGATCTGCCGCAAGGTTTCGCGCAGCCTTCTAATGGCGGGCGCCTCGCCGATCAGCGGCAGGCCGTCGGCGGCCAGTGCCGCGGCTTCGCGCAGTCGCCGGTTCTCCATCACCAGACGCCGTTTCTCCGATGCCCGTTTCAGCGCCTCGACAAGGCGATCCGCGGCATAGGGTTTTGGGATAAAATCGTAGACGCCGTCCTTTAGCGCGGCCACCGCAAGATCCACGTCACCATGGCCGGTGATCAAGATCACGGGTATATCCGCGTCGATCGCCTTGATGCGATCGAACAGCTGCAAGCCATTCATGCCCGGCATGCGGATGTCGCTGACGACAACGCCCTCGAAAGTCCCATCGACGACGGCAAGCGCTGCCTCGGCGGCGCTGAATGCGATCACGGTGAAGCCGGCAAGCTCGAGCGATTGCGTGGTGGCATGAAGCAGATCCGCATCGTCGTCGACGAGCGCAACCAGCCCTGATCCCTGCGTCATTCTATTCGCCTCAAATCGATGGTGAAGGAGGCGCCTCCGGTGCTGCCGGGGGCGCTGGCGCCGCCGGGATCAAGCCGCAGCGTGCCGCCCAGTTCCTGGGCGATCTCCTGCGAGATCACCAGCCCGAGGCCCAACCCCTTCTCCTTGGTGGTCTGGAACGGCATGAACAGATTGCCGGCCGCCTCCGGACCGAGGCCCGGACCATTGTCGCGCACCGAAATCAGCACCCTGTCGTCGCGCTCGGCAAGTTCGATCTCGATGCGGGGATCGGGCTGGTCCTTCATCGCATCCAGTGCATTCTGCAACAAATTGACCAGGATCTGCTCCAGCCGGATGCGGCTCGCCATGACCGTCGGCGAGGCATTGCCGTGCGGTTTGACGATGGTCACGCCGGAATCGCGGATGCGCCCAGACAGCAGCGACAGCGCACCGTCGATCGCCTCGCGCACCGGCAGCGGCGAGGCGGCGACGCCGGGCCGGCGGGCGAAGGTGCGCAAGGTGCTGGTGATCGCGCCGATGCGTTCGGTCATCGAGACGATCGACGTCAGATTGCCGCTGGCCGGTCCGGTCTTGCCGCTGTCGAGAAAGCGGCCGGCATTCTCGGCATAGGTGCGGATCGCGGCGACCGGCTGGTTGATCTCATGCGCCACGCCGGCGGCGATCTGGCCGAGGATGGAAAGCCGGTTGGCCTGAGCGAGATCGTCACGCAGCCGGCGAACCTTGGCCTCGGCGTTCTCGCGCTCGGCGATTTCGCCGGCAAGTGCGGTGTTGGAACGCGTCAGCTCGGCCGTTCGCATGCTGACCCGGCTTTCCAGTTCGACGTTCATGCGCGCCAGCGCTTCCTGCCGCAGCCGGCGGGCGCGCCGGCGCCGAGTGAGCACGTAGGCAAGCAGGCCCATCAGCAGCAGCCCCAGCAGCGTCGTCAGGCGCGCTGTGTTGGCCGCGGAGGAGAGAGCAGCGTCGGCGGGCGTCAGCAGCCAGAGACGCCAGCCGGGAGCCGCTCCGGGCAGATCCTGCACCACTTCGACGAACTGGCGTGATTTTCCGGCACTGTCGATCGTCGCCAGGCCGTCACCGGCGCCGCGCCGCAGCGGCAGGGGTTCGAAGCTGGCATCGGCCAGCTGAAGCTGCTCGTGGGCCGCGGCGGTGTCAGCGGGCGAGAGCGGCGCCAGGGCATGAAATCGCCAGTCAGGCTGGCTGGTGGCCAGAATCACGCCACGTTCATCGGTGACGAAAACGAGAAAGCCGCTGGAGCGCCAATTGGCTTCGACGCGGTCGAGTTCGACCTTCAACACCGCAACGCCAAGCGGCTTGCCGCCATCGTCGACCCGGCTGGCCAGGTAAAGGCCCGGTTTGCCGCTGATCGTGCCGAGGCCATATTGGCTGGCGGCACCGTCGGCCATGGCTTCCCTGAAATAGTGCCGAAAATTGTAGTCGATGCCGACAAAACTGGTCGGCTCGCCGGCATTGCTGGCTGATATCGCGATGCCGGCTGTGTCGATGACATAGATGGCGGACGCCGAGGCATCGCCGGCAATTGCCTTGAGCTTGTCGTTGAGGGCCTTCTCTTCCATCTTTCCGGCTCGGCGCAGAGCGCCGCGCACCGCATCGTCGCGCGCCAGCACCAATGGAACCAGGCGCTGCTTTTCGATTTCGCCGGTCAGGGTTCCCGCCGCCAGCGGCAGAGCGGCCAGCGCACCGTCACGCAAATTGTCGGCCGCCTGGCCGGAGGCAATGCGCCCGGCAATGGCGATTGCACCGGCCAGGACGGCAAGGGCGACGACCACGACAAGCCAGCGGCCATCGCGCAGCCGGGCCACCGCCTCGCGCAGCAACTCACGCCCGGCAAACCCTTGGGATTCGCTATCGGTGCCTGCTTGCGGCGTCTGCCCTCTCCCTTTTGTTCGCGGCTTTTCGGCCAGTGTAATGCGAAAATCCGCCCAGGCAAACGCTGCCTGTGCGGAAATCCGCACAGGCATTGCCCGCGCGGCGTCCGACAAAGGCGGAAATCCGTGGATTCCGGCCTTTCCCCGATCTGGCACGACGCTTGCAAAAGTCCTGGCTAGCGGCGCGCGACCGGAGCGCCGCGATGGGAGAAGTCACGCAGGGCGGTGCATTCCGCCCTATCCGGCCAGGGAGAGTTCGATGCACATCGCAGACCAATCAGGCGCGCTTGCCGCGCAGCGCAAACCTTTCTATGCCCAACTCTACGTGCAGGTGCTCGTCGCGATCACCGTCGGCATCCTGCTCGGCCATTTCTATCCGTCCGTCGGCGAAAGCATGAAGCCGCTTGGCGACGCCTTCATCAAGCTGGTCAAGATGATCATCGCCCCGGTCATCTTCCTCACCGTGACGACGGGCATTGCCGGCATGAGCGACCTGCAGAAGGTCGGGCGCGTCGCCGGCAAGGCGATGCTCTATTTCCTCACCTTCTCGACGCTGGCGCTGATCATCGGCCTCGTCGTCGCCAATGTCGTGCAGCCGGGCGCCGGCTTCAACATCGACCCGGCGACACTAGACGTGTCGACCGTCAACACCTACGCCGCCAAGGCGCACGACCAGTCGGTCACCGGCTTCCTGATGAACATCATCCCCTCGACCATCGTCGGCGCCTTCGCCGACGGCGACATCCTGCAGGTGCTGTTCTTCTCGGTACTGTTCGGCATTGCGCTGGCGCTGGTCGGCGACAAGGGCACGCCCGTCCTCAATTTCCTGCAAGCGCTGACGACGCCGATCTTCAAGCTGGTGAGCGTGCTGATGAAGGCCGCCCCCATCGGCGCCTTCGGCGCCATGGCCTTCACCATCGGCAAATACGGCATCGGCGCGGTCATCAACCTCGCCATGCTGGTCGGCACCTTCTACGTGACGTCGTTTCTGTTCGTCTTCGTCGTGCTGGGTGCCGTCTGCCGCTACAACGGCTTCTCGATCCTGGCGCTGATCCGCTACATCAAGGAAGAGCTGCTGCTGGTGCTGGGCACATCCTCGTCGGAAGCCGCCCTGCCCTCGCTGATGGAGAAGATGGAAAAGGCCGGCGCCAAGCGCTCGGTGGTCGGGCTGGTCATCCCGACCGGCTATTCCTTCAACCTTGACGGCACCAACATCTACATGACGCTGGCGGCGCTGTTCATCGCGCAGGCAACCAACATCCACCTGTCGATCGGCGACCAGATCCTGCTGCTGCTGGTTGCCATGCTCTCGTCCAAGGGCGCCGCCGGCATTACCGGGGCAGGCTTCATCACCCTTGCCGCCACGCTGTCGGTGGTCCCTGCGGTGCCGGTCGCCGGCATGGCGCTGATCCTCGGCGTCGACCGCTTCATGTCGGAGTGCCGGGCGCTGACCAACTTCGTCGGCAATGCCGTCGCCACGCTGGTGGTGGCGCGCTGGGAAGGCGAACTCGACGAGGCCAAGCTGGCCAGGGCCCTGGCGGGCACTGCTGACGACAGCCTGCCGGCGGACGTCGTTCCCGCCGAGTAATCCACTGCTCAATACCAATGCTGACGGCCGGAGGCTTGCTGCTTCCGGCCGTTGTCGTACTGCCCACAACGATGTCAGGCAGTACGGGCTTTGGCCAAAGGCGCCAGCGCCTCGCCATCCGCCGCAAAGAGATGGCAGCGAGACGGATCGGCCTGCAGCGCGATGGGGCTGTGCAGCGGGGTCATATCGGTGCCTTCGGTCTGCACGACAAGCCTCGTCTTCTCGCCAATATCCGCATGCAGGATGGTCAGCCCGCCGAGTCGCTCGGCCAGCACCGCCTCGCCCTTGAACTGGCCCGCATCCGCGATGCGGATATGTTCCGGCCTTATGCCAAGCAGCAGCTCACTGTTGGGCACAAGCGAACCCGCCTCGACCGGAACGACCACGCTGGACCCGCCCGGCAAAGCAACCGCAACGCCATCCGCATTGGCCGAGAGAACCCTGACCGGCAGCATGTTCATCTTCGGCGAGCCGATGAAGCCGGCGACGAAGACATTGGCTGGCCTGGCATAGAGATCGAGCGGCGTGCCGACCTGCTCGATGGTGCCGGCGTTGAGGACGACGATCTTGTCGGCCATGGTCATCGCCTCGGTCTGGTCGTGCGTGACGTAGACGATGGTGGCGGCGAGCCGTTCGTGCAGTTGCATCAGTTCCAGCCGCATGTTGACGCGCAGTGCGGCGTCGAGGTTCGACAGCGGCTCGTCGAACAGGAAGACTTTCGGCTGGCGCACGATGGCGCGGCCGATCGCGACGCGCTGGCGCTGGCCGCCGGACAGCTCCTTCGGCCGCCGCCCGAGCAGATGCGACAGTTGCAGCACCTCGGCCGCCGCTTTGACCTTGGCGTCGCGCTCGGCGAGCGGCAGTCCGGCGATCTTCAGCGCGAAGCCCATATTGTCGGCGACCGTCATATGCGGATAGAGCGCATAGGACTGAAACACCATGGCGAGGCCGCGTTCTGAAGGATCGACCTCGTTGATGCGCGCGCCGTCGAGCATGAGATCGCCGGACGTGATCTTCTCAAGGCCGGCGATCATGCGCAGCAGCGTCGACTTTCCGCAGCCGGACGGGCCGACGAAGACGACGAACTCGCGGTCGCCGACATCGAGGTCGACGCCCTTGATCACCTCGGCATTGCCGTAGGACTTGCGCACGCCGCGCAGCTTGAGCTCAGCCATTGAAGTCCCTCCTCGTATCCGGATATGTGCTTGGACCGACAGGCATGCGAGCGGCAATCGTGCCCACATCATCGAACAGGACAAGGCTGGCGGCGCCGACGAGTCCGGCATGGCGGCCAAGCTGGGCCTGAACGACCGGCACGTCGCGATAGGCGCGCATGGCCCGCTGCCTGATGGTCGCCTCGATGGTCGGCAGCATCAGATCGAGCCCATTGGCAATGCCGCCGCCGACGACCAGCACATCGGGCGAATAGAGATGCAAGAGGTTGGTAAAGCCAACGCCCAGCCAGCGCGCTTCTTCCTCCAGCAAGGCGGAGGCAAGACCGTCCCGCAGCCGTGCCGCCTCGACGACATGGCGGCCGGTCACCTCCGCATCCACGGAGAGGCGCCGCAAGGCCGAGCCGTCGCCGGCGGCCGTGGCAGCGGTGGCGCGGCGGCCGAGCGCGGTTCCCGAGGCGATGGCCTCGAAACAGCCGACGACACCGCACACGCAGCGCTCGCCTTCACTGGTGATGGTCATATGGCCGATCTCGGCAGCAAGGCCACGGCGGCCATGCAGGATGCGCCCGTCGACGACGACACCGCCGCCAATGCCGGTGGAAACCGTGACGAAGACCAGCGAGCGAGCGCCATGGCCGGCGCCGAAGCGCCATTCGCCGAGTGCCGCGGCATTGGCGTCGTTCTCCAGCCGCACCGGCAGGCCGAGCCGCCGTTCGAGGATGTCGGCAAGCGGCACGTCCAGCCAGCCGGAGAGTGTCGGCGGGCCGACAGCGATGCCGGCCAGCGGATCGAGCGGCCCCGGCGCACCGACACCGACGCCGACGATCGAGAGTGCCGGAGCCTCGGCATGGACGGTGGCCGCCAGCGCCTCGATCTGGCCGATCACCACATCGGGGCCGGCTTGCGCCTGCGTCGACACCGCCGCGAATGCCAGGATCTTGCCTTCACGGTCGACCAGGGCGGCACGAAGCTCCGTCCCGCCAAGATCGATCGCAAGGGCGGCTTCTATTGTCATGCCGCTGCCTTCAATCCGTGCAGCCAGCCGATGCGGCCGGCGAGATCCTTGTCGCCGAAGGCGAGCGAACCGAGAACCACTGTTTCGGCACCGGCGGCACGCAGCAATGGCACGGTCTCGTGACGGATGCCGCCATCGGCCGCCAGGACCACTTCCGCCTCGCGGCCGGCCTCTCTCAGGGTGGCGCGGGCAGCGCCCAGCCTGTCGCAGGCCTTGTCCGACAGGCTCTGGCCCTTGACGCCGATTGCGGTGCCAAGCAGCGTTACGAAGGCAACCTCGGAGACGAAAGGCGTCACCGTCCCGACCGGCGTCTCCAGCCTGAGCACGACGCCGGCTTCGGCGCCGAGCTCACGCGCCAACCTAACGGCGCGCAATCCCGCCTCGCCATTCTCGGCATGGACGCTGATCATGTCGGCGCCTGCTTCGATGAACTGGCGCGTCTGTGCCTCGACGATTGCTTCATCGACCATCAGATGAACATGGATGGGTTTAGTCGTCAGCCCGGCGATGCGAGCGACGAGATCGGGGAAGAACAGGAAGGACGGGGCAAAATGCCCGTCCGCAACATCGATGTGGTGAAGATCGACATAGGGCTCGATACGCCTGAGATCGCTCTCGAAGTTGGCGAGATTGGCCGACCACAGCGAGAATTCGGCGATCATGCGATCACGCGGCAATGCGGCGATGGCGGCCGGGCCTGACAGGGGCTTTGAAGTCATGATTGGTCCTGATTGTTGAAACGATCTTTGAGGAAGCTGCCGATGGTGGCGCGGATCTCGGCGAAATGGCGCTCCTTGTCGGTGGCTTTCGGCGTCACCTCGGCAAAGGCCGCGTTGGGGATGACGCCGGCAAGGCTGCGAGCGGTCGCCATCGGATGGACGAGATCGATACAGCTGCCGATGACGACCGTGGGGATTGCAGGGGCGGCGGCCTCTGCCCGTGTCACACCGGGCCCATCATTTGCGATCGCCTGCATCACCTCGGCGAAGACGGCCGCGTTGTCGCGCGCGAAGAAGCCGAGCAGCGAGGCAAGATTGTCCGGCGCTTCGGTGCGAAAGCGAGCCGCCGTGGCGGAGGCCGCGAAGGCGTCTCGCGCCTCATCCAGTGGACGGTTGCGGATAAGCTCCGCCACTTCCACATAGGGCCGCATGTTTTGTGGCGCCGCGTCGAAGGCCCAGGCAGGGCGAACAAGCACCAAACCCAGGACGCGGTCCGGGTACCGGGCGGCAAGCTGCAAGGCGATGGCCGCGCCCATCGAGATGCCGCCGGCGACGAAGCGGTCGAGGCCGGCCGCATCGGCGGCGGCCAGCACATCATCGGCAAACATCGCGATCGAAAAGGGCCGTGTCGTGCCGGCGTCGGAACCGCCCTGCGCGCGGCATTCGACGGTCAGCCGGCGGTATGAAGGACTGTCGGGAAAGTTCTGCGCGGCCTGCGTCGCGTCACCGCCAAGGCCATGCTGGAAGATGACGGGAAGTCCGCCCTGCCCCGTATCGAAGACACGAAGCGCTGCATCATCGCGAAGCAGGATCGTCGGCGCGACGCCCATCAGAGGAGCCCTCGCAGGAAGGCGGCGACGCCGGGTGCTTCGTCGGCGGACAGGCCGTGGGTGACAAGCGACCCGTCGAAGCCCGAAGCTTTCAGCCGCGCGGCGAAATCCGGAAAATCGACGATGCCTTGCCCTGATGTGGCAAAGCGGCCGTCACTATAGCGGTCCTTGGCGTGCGCCATGGCGATATGGCCGGCAGCCTCGTCGATCGCTGCGGCGACGATGGCGCGCGCCTCGCCGGGCGTCGCGTATTCGAACAGGTTTGCCGGATCAAGCACGATCTTCAGATGCTTCGATCCCATCTCGGCGATCAGCCTGATCGCATCCCTGGCTGAGGTAACGATGTTGGCCTGCTCGGGCTCGATGCCGAGATCGACGCCGGCCTCCTCGGCCAGCACCAGCGCCTTCTCCATCTCGGCAGCCATGTCGGACCAGGCGGCCGGCGTGGCATTGTCGGGATGATACGCCCACTGATCGGCGGCGTTGCGCGAGCCGGTGCAGAGCGTGACCAGCGGGATGTCCAGGGCAGCAGCAGCCTCGATGACCACGGCCAGGCGCCTGAGGCCGTCGTCGCGGACGGCTTTGTCGGGATGCGCCATGTTGTAGGTGCCCGAAAGCGCTGCAAGTGAAACGCCGCTCGATTGCGCGGCGGCGCGGATCGCTGTGACGGCATCCGCCGGCACCGCATCCGGCATCGACGGCAGGCCCGCGCAGGCAAGATTGAACTGCGTCGTCTCATAGCCCGCCTGCTTAACCGCCGTCAGCACGACGGCCGGTTCGGCATCCGAAAAAGTCTTGGCGAAAATGCCGAGACGCATCAGACCGCTCCCGAAACCGAGGCGAGTTCCACCCGCTCACCGGTCTCCACCGAACGCGCAATGGCAACCATGGCGCGGATCGAGGCAATGCCGTCCTCGACATTGGCGCCGCGCATCGGCGTGCCTTCCAGCGCCGTTTGGGCAAGGCCTTCCAGTTGGCGGCGGAAGAAATGGCCGTCGGCGCCAAGCGGCTTGTGAGCGGTGGCGGTCTTCTCGTGAAAGATCTCAACCTCGCTGGCACGGAAGTACCAGGGGTTGAAGGTCTTGGCGATGACCGAACCGTTCTCGCCATAGAGCTGGAAGCCTTCGTGCCAGTCCATGCGTACGGCAACGGTGAGGTCGAGATGGCCGAGCGCACCGCTGGCGAATTCGGTCTCGACGAACCAGCAATAGGCGCCGAATTTCTCATTGAGGCGGGCACGCACGGCGACGATATCGCCGCACAGGAAGCGCGCGGTGTCGACCAGATGCGAGCCGTGCGCCAGCATGAAATACTGCCTGAGATCCGCTTTCGGATTTCCCGCCGGCTTCTTCGCGAGCTTGCTGGTGACGGGCAGCGGCTGCACGGCATCGGTGTTGGTGTAGCGATGGGTGGAATCGCAATACCAGGCCTTCAGCGCCAGCACCTCGCCGATCTCGTCGCGGACGAAATCGCGCGCCGCCTCCAGCGCCGGATCGAAGCGTTTCATATGGCCGACCTGCAGGATCTTGCCCGAGCGCCTGACCGCCTGCGCCAGCGCCTCGCCTTCCTCGACCGAGGTGCCGATCGGCTTTTCGCACAGAACATGCTTGCCGGCATCGAGCGCCTTGATCGACATCGGTACGTGATAGACGTCCGAGGTGGCGACGATCACGGCTTCCAATTCGGGGTCGGCCAGCATCGCGTCGTAGTCGGCATAGATCTTCCGCGGCTCGTAGGTGGCGCCCATGCGTGCGAGCAGGTCGGGTGCCGCGTCGCAGATGGCGTAAAGGTCTGCATTGCCGGCCTTGACGCAGGATTGCAGATGCGCGAACTGCGCGATGGGGCCGCAACCGAGCACGCCGACCCTGAGGCGTCTGTCCTGTTTCTTGATCATCGTCTCGTTCTTCAAGCGCCGTAGGAGCGCACTGTCTGGCGGTTGGTCTTGACCGCGCCGGCGGGATCGGCGGCGGCCGTTTCGGATTCTTCCTCCAACACCAGCCAGCCGTTGAAGCGCGGTGCGGTGCCGGCGATCTCGATGACCGCAGGAGTGTCGCAGACGCCCTTGCCGAGCATGGCCCAGGTGCCGTTGGCATCGACGTCCTTCAGGTGGATGTAGCGGATGCGGTCGCGGTGGGTGCGCAGCGTATCGGCCATGTCCTTGTGGCCGCGCAGGATATGGCCGGTATCCGGCACCCAGCCGACCAGATCGAGGTCGAGCAAGGCAAAGATCGTGTCGTAGTCGGCGCGGTCGAACAGCAGCGTGTTGTGGTGCGAGCTCGGATGCACCGCCACCTCGACGCCAGCCTTGCGCCCAAGCTCGCCGGCCCTGTTGTAGACCTCGGCCGCGATCGCGAACTTGTCCTCGCGCGGACCGTCGGAGACCACCGTCGCAGAGCCTATCGACACCAACGCGCCAGGAAATGCGGAGGCGAAGTCGATCCAGCGCTTGGCGGTTTCGAGGTCGGCGCCGATCTCCTCCTTCAGCGTGAAGCCGCTCTTCGAGCCGAAGGCGAAGGAGACAAGAGTAAGGCCCGATGACTTCAGTGCCGTGGCGAATTGTGACGGCCTGTCGGCATAGCCGCCAATCATGGTGTCGGTGATCTCGATGCCGGCATAGCCGCCATCGGCGATCGCTTTGAGCAGATCGTCCGGGCCGCCGGCAAAACGGTCCCCAAGCATTTCCCAGGTGAAAGTCTGGCAGCCGACCTTGAGCTTCGTCTTTGTCATGTCGTTCATTCCTTGACGCCGCCCTGGGTCAGTCCTTCGATGATGTGGCGCTGGAAGAACAGCACCAGAAGGATCAAGGGCACGGTCACCACGGCGGACGCCGCGGCGATGTCGCCCCAGGGGACGTAATAGAGGTTGGTGAAGTTGGCGATGCCGACCGGGATCGTCTGCCGGTCGATGTTGGAGGTGAAGGCGAGCGCGAACAGGAATTCGTTCCACGCGGTGATGAAGGCGAGCAGGCCAGTCGTCACCAGGCTGGGCAGCGACATCGGCAGGATGATGCGCCAGAGCAGGCCGGGAATGCTGACACCGTCCATGCGCGCCGCCTCGTCGATTTCGCGCGGCAGCGTCTCGAAATAGCCGAACAGCACCCAGGTCACCAGCGGCAGGCCGAGCGCCAGATAGGTGATGATCAGCGCCGTGTAGGTATCGAGCAGGCCGAGATTGGTGGCGACCAGATAGAGCGGCCCGACCAATGCGATCTGCGGGAACATCGACACCGACAGGATGACCATGAGAATGCCGAAGCGGCCCTTGATGTTGAGCCGCGACAGCGCGAAGGCGGCCAGCGAGCCAACGAACAGGCACAGGAAGGTCGTCGCCAGCGAAACCACCAGCGAGTTCCAGACGTAGCGGTGAAGCTGCTTCTCGACGAAGGCGTTGTAGTAGTGCTCCAGCGTGAAGGGATGCGGGATCAGCGACGGCGAGCCCGACGTCAACGCCTTGTCGAGCTGGAACGAGGTCGAGAACTGCCAGAGAAACGGACCGCCCGACCAGACGAGGATCAGCACGGCACCGGCATAGATGAAGAACGTCTGCATCGGTGAGCGCGTGTCGTTCATCCCGCCCTCCTGATCTGGCGAACGAGATACAGGCAGAACACCAGCGCGATGAGACCCTCCGTGACAAACATCGCCGTCGAGACCGCGGAGCCGTAGCCGAACTGCAGCGTCGAGAAGAGCACCTTATAGGACAGCGTCGACAGCGTTTCGGTCGAATCGGCCGGACCTCCTCCGGTCAGCACATAGACGAGGTCGAAGACGCGGAAGGCGTCGAGCGCGCGGAACAAGCCGGCGATCAGCAAGGTTGGCATCAGCAGCGGCAGGCGGATATACCAGAAGGTGATCCAGCCCTTGGCGCCATCCATGCGCGCCGCCTCGATCAGCGAATTGGGAACGGTCTGCAATCCGGTCAGAAGCAGCAGCGCCATGAACGGCGTCGTCTTCCAGACGTCGGCGATGATGATGGTGATCATCGCCGTGTCGGTGGAGCCGTACCAGTTGACGTTCTGGTCGATCAGCCCGGCATGCAGGAGGATGTAGTTGATGATGCCGTTCTGGCCGTCGAACAGCCAGCCGAACATTTTCGAAGTGACGACAGTGGGCATCGCCCACGGCACCAGCATGGCCGCGCGGACGAGCCCGCGCCCCTTGAAGGCTTCGCACAGGATGAGCGCCATGCCGAGCCCGATCACCGTCTCCAGCACGGTCGAGGCGGCGGTGAACCACATTGTGTGCCACCAGGCGTTCCAGAACTGCGGGTCGCCCCACAGTTCTACATAGTTGGAGAAGCCGGTGAAACCCTGCTCCTGCGTGATCAACGAGGTGTTGGTCAGCGAGAGATAGAGCCCATTGACTATCGGGTAGAAGGAGACTGACGCCAGCGACACGAAGGCCGGCGTCAGCAGGAGCAAGGCCCACATGGCGCTGGGAAGCGCCCTGCGCCGCGGTCGGCCGATACCGGAAACAGTGGCCGCCGCGGACATGGTTAGCCGACGATCTTGTCGATTTGCGCTGCGAGTGCGTCCATCTCGGCCTGGACGTTGCCGGAAACCAGCGCCTTGGAGATGCCGGACTGCAGGGCCAGCGTCACCTTGGCGTATTCGGGCGTGATCGGCCGTGCCGTGGCGCCGGTGAATACTTTTTCCAGGCTGGCCATGAACGGCTGTTCCTTCTTGATCTGTGCGTCCTGGAACAGCGCGGGGCGTGTCGGCGCCAGGCCGAAGTTCAGCGCGATGCGGTGCTGGGTCTCGGTCGACGACAGCCAGGTCAAGAGTTCGATCGCGGCTTCGCGCTGCTTCGAGTTGGCATTGACGCCGAGCTGGTAGCCGCCGAGGCAGGCCGAGCTCTTGCCGCCGGGGAATGACGGCAGCGGCGCGACGCCGACCTTGTCGACCACCTGGGAAGCCTTGGCGTCCTGGGCGATCGGGTAGACATAGGACCAGTTGCGCATGAACATCGCTTTGCCCGAGGTGAAGGGCTGGCGCGACGGCTCCTCGTCCCAGGACAGCACGTCCTGGGGACTGATCTTGCCGGTGGCGATGGTGTCGTGCAGGAACTGGATCGCCTCCACCGCGCCCTTCTGGTTGATCAGCGACGACTTGCCGTCGGGTGCCAGGATCGCGCCGTTGTTGGAGGTGATGATCTCGACCGCGTCGCAGACCAAAACCTCGGCCTGCTTGCCTTGCCAGAGATAGCCGAAATCGATATCGCCGGCCTTCTGCGCGGCAGCCGCAATGGTCGCCATGTCGGCCCAGGTTTCCGGCACCTTGCCGCCATGCTTTTCCAGCACGTCCTTGCGGTAATAGAACATGCCCGAATCCATGAACCAGGGAAGGGCCGTGAGCTTGCCGCCATAGGTACAGGCATTGAGGGTTCCGGTGAAGTAGGCGCCGCGCTTGTCGGCCGGGAAGTACTCGTCGAGCGGCAACGCCCATCCGGCGGCGGCAAAGCCGGCGATCCAGATCACGTCCTGGCTGAAGACGTCGGGCGTGCCGGTGCGGCGGGCGAGTTGCTGCACCAGGCCCTGGTAGACCTCCGTCGAGGAACTCGGCGGCGGCAATTCGATGTTCTTGACCAGGACGCGGTCCTGCGATTCGTTGAAGGCCTTGATCAGGTCGCCGAAGGTCTCCTTGCCGAAGAAGGCGGCGCTGGCGAAGCTGATTTCGGCGCGTGACTGGGCACGAGCACGGCCAATGCCAAGGGATGTCCCTGCCCCGAACGCCGCCGCGCCGAGAAGGCCGGCGGAACCGATGAGAAATTGCCGGCGATCGGCGATCGTCACATGACCCACAGGCTTAGGTGCGGCGGTCGGCCGTTTTTTCATGTCTGTCATTTTCTCCTCCTAGGGCTGGCAGCCTCCCGATATCGCGCCAGCATTTTCGCATGTTGTATAAAAATTTTACGCGCGTCAATATTTAAAATGTTGTATAGCCCTTTGCGAAAGCGATCCGTTACCGACCGGGCGGATTCGACAGACGATGACCGCGTTGGGAGGTACGATCGAAAATGCACGGAAAATCAAAGACGAAGCTCGGGATCGGCGTCATCGGATGCGGCAACATCTCGATGACCTACCTGCGCAATGCCGCTCTCTTCGGCGGCATCGAATTGCGCGCCTGCGCCGATATCTCGGCAGATATGGCGACGGTGCGGGCCAAGGAATATGGCATAAGGGCGCTCGGTGTCGATGCGTTGCTGGCCGATCCCGAGATCGATCTTGTCCTCAACCTGACCATTCCGGCTGCGCATTTCGACATTTCGTTTGCCGCGCTTTCGGCCGGCAAGCACGTCTTCACCGAAAAGCCGCTCGCCACCTCGGCCGCCGACGGACAACGCCTGGTCAACGAGGCGAGATCACGCGGCCTGCTGCTCGGCTCTGCGCCCGACACCTTCCTCGGTGCTGCCGGACGCCGCGCCCGCCGGCTGATGGACGACGGCGCCATCGGCCGCCCGGTCACCGGCACCGCCTTCATGATGGGCCGCGGGATGGAGCACTGGCATCCCAACCCGCAATTCTACTACCAGCCGGGCGGCGGCCCGGTGTTCGACATGGGCCCCTACTATCTGACCATGCTGGTCAATCTGCTCGGTCCGGTCGAGCGCGTCATGGCGATGGCGACGCGCGGCCAGGAGGAGCGGCTGATATCAGCCGAGGGACCATTCAAGAACACCACGTTCAAGGTCGGCACGCCGACCAACGTGCTGTCGCTTCTCGAATTCCGCTCCGGCGCGACCGTCACCTTCGGCGCCTCTTGGGATGTCTTTCGCCACTCCAACCATCCGATCGAACTGCACGGCACGGAAGGCTCGCTGCGCCTGCCTGACCCCGATACGTTCGGCGGCACCGTGTCGCTGTCCGAACGCGGCGCCGAGTGGAGGGATTTCGCCAGCGAAGGTGAGCTCTACGGCGCCCGCAACTGGCCTTATGCGGCACCCGACCGCGCCAACTACCGCATGCTCGGCGTCGCCGATCTGGTGCGCTCGCTTCAAAGCGGCAACGCGCCACGCGCCTCCGGCAGCCTTGCGCTGCATGTGCTGGAGATCATGGAGGCGATCCTGCGCTCCGGTGAAACACAGGGCTCGGTCGCCGTCGCGGGCGATGTCGTCCAGCCGGCCCTGCTGACCGAGGAAGAGGCAAGCGACCTGCTGGCCTGAGGGTATGATCATGAAGCTCGATCCGGATGCGTTGCGCGTCCTCGAAATTGGTCGTGCAGCCGGCGGCGAGCCGTTCGAGACCGGCAGCGTGGCGGCGGCACGCGCCGCCTACAACGCCTCGTTCCCGACGCTACAGGGCGAGCGTGAGCCGGTCGCAACGACCTTGGAACAGCAGATCGACGGGCCGAACGGGCCTATTGCGCTCCGCATCCATCGCGGCATCGGCGCGCCGCAAACCGGGGCGCATGGCGGGGGCTGGGTCATCGGCAATCTCGATTCGCATGACGAGATCTGCCGCCTATTGGCCAATCTCGTTGGCGCCGTTGTCTGCCCCGACTACCGCCTGGCGCCGGAACACAAATTTCCCGCCGGGCTCGAGGATTGCTTGGCAACACTTCGCTTCATGGCCGAGAATGCCGCCGATCTCGGCATCGACAAGGCGCGCATCGGTGTTGCCGGCGACAGCGCCGGCGGCAATCTCGCCGCCGTGCTGGCGCTGCTTGCCCGCGATGGGCTCGTTCCGCCGCTTGCCGCGCAGATCCTGATCTATCCCAACACCGATGCGCGGCAGACATCGGACAGCTACCGGCTTTTCGGCGAAGGCTTCGGACTTACGGCCGCCACCATGGCATGGTTCCGCGACCACTATGTACGAACACCCGACGACATCATGGACTGGCGCGTCTCGCCCTTGCTGGCGCCTGATCTCGCCGGCGTCACACCGGCATTCGTGGCGCTTGCCGGCTGCGATATCCTGGCCGACGAAGGGGCAGCCTATGCAGCGCGCCTGCAAGCCGAAGGCGTGCCTGTGATCCTGCGGCAATGGCCGGGCCAGATCCACGGCTTCGTCTCGATGGGACGCCATATCCCTGCCGCGCGGCAAGCGGTGGCCGAGGCGACGGCGGCCTGGCGCCAATTCGACAAGGGGCCCTGACCCCGAAAGATCAGGCCGACTGACGCATCACCAGGGTGGCGCCGAGCTTGACCGTGCGGGCCAAGCTTTGCTTCGGCGGATCGGCCTCGTCCAGCAAGGCCAACAGGATCTCGACGCTGCGCCCGGCCATGGCGGTGAAATCCTGCGCCATGGTGGTCAGCGCCGGACAGGTGTAGCGGCTCAGCGGATGATCGTCATGCGCGGCAACCCGCAGATCGCAATCGGGCTTGCGGCCGACCTTCAGGCCCCGCGAGTACGCGGCCGCCATCACGCCAAAGGCGAGACGATCATTGGCGCACAGGATGGTGCGGCCGGGCAAGGTGCCGGCCTCCAGCATTTTTTCCGTCTGCTCATAGCCGATGCGTTCGAAGTCCCAGGTGTAGTCGCGCGCGGCCTCGATGACGACTGGCTTGAACCCGGCGCTCTCCATCGCGACGATGTAGCTTTCCTGGCGTTCGCCGGAGTTGTGGTTGACATGCGGAATGTCGAGATAGATCGGCGGTTCGCCCGACCGGCACAGATAGTCGACGATGGTCGACACGCTCTGCCGGTTGTCGTTGCCGACGAACGGCGTATCGCCCTCGATATAGGTGTCGAAATAGACGATAGGAATGTCCTGTCCGAGCTTGTCGAAAACGCCGCGGTCGGAGGCCAGCCCAAGCGGGGCGATGATCGCACCGGCGACCTTGAGCGACAGCAGCGTCCTGACCGACTCCGCTTCCAGCTTCGGCGAGCCATGCGAGGAGATGACGATCGGCCAATAGCCCTCGTCGCGGCAGCGAAATTCGATACGGCTGACCATCTCGGCATAAAATGGATCGGTGATCGTCGGTACGACGATGCCAATGTTGCGGGTACGCTTGCGGTTGAGGTTGCGCGCGAAAAGGTTCGGCTGATAGTCCGAAGAGCGCAGCGCGGCTTCGATGCGCGCCC
The DNA here is from genome assembly GCF_001428185.1 of Mesorhizobium sp. Root695. Taxonomy (NCBI): domain Bacteria; kingdom Pseudomonadati; phylum Pseudomonadota; class Alphaproteobacteria; order Hyphomicrobiales; family Phyllobacteriaceae; genus Mesorhizobium; species Mesorhizobium sp. Root695. The sequence goes on from NZ_LMHO01000012.1 coordinate 142,363, forward strand.
GCGTCGCCGGCTTCACGCTCGCCGGATCGTCGAAATACTTGGACAGCGTCGGCCGAGACACGCCACATGCCTGGGCGAAGTCATCCATCGTGCGGTGTGTCTTCTCCGCCATCGATATTTCAGGTCCCCTTGCCGTCATTGCCGACACGATTGGGCTGTCACCAGTCATGCGACCGTTGACCGGAAGCGGCAATGCGTGAGCGAACTTATTCAGTCAAATTTTTACAGTTCCCAATACAGCGCAAAAATATTGCGTACGTCAAATAATTTATTGACGCCGCGAAGCTGGCAATACAGGCTTCGAGGTACAAAACGGGGCATGGCGCGTATCGTCGGCTCGGCGATCAAGGGATTGGTTTCGAACGCAAGATTGCCGCTCAGCCATCAGCAAGGCTCCATCTTGCCAAATGCCACCATGCCGCCCATACAGCTGAGCAATCGCCCGCCCGAGGGTGGTCCGCCTCTCCTTCGATTTTGCCAGGGATACTGTCTAATGTCTGCGACGCTGTGGTCAAAGCCGTGACGGATCACTCCACGCCATCGCTTGCCAGCCTGGGCTGGACGGAATTTTTTGGCGACCAGCTCGAGCCCGGCGAAGCCAATCTTATCCCGACGCGGATCGCCTCGGTCCATCGCGACCGCCTGACCGGCCTGTCCCAGGCAGGGCCATTCGATCTGACGCTGCCGGCGCAGGCCAACACCGGCGACTATGCCGTCGGCGACTGGGTGCTGGTTGATGGGCATGACCACCTTGTGCAGCGCCGCCTGAACCGCAAGACGGTGCTGGAACGCCGCACCCAGGGCGGCAGGGTGCCGCAGCTCGCCGCGGCCAATGTCGACACGTTGTTCATCGTCACCTCCTGCAATGCCGACTTCAATCCCGCCCGCCTCGAGCGCTATCTGGCGCTGGCCAACGAGGCCGGAACGACGCCGGTGATTTTGCTGACCAAGGCCGATACCGCTGAAGACGCCGAGACGTATGAAAGGCGGGCTGCCGCGTTGCAGCGTGGATTGCCGGTGGTGATGCTGAATCCCCGCACATCGGATGCCGCGACCGCGCTCGCCGCATGGTGCGGTGCAGGCCAGACGGTGGCGCTGATCGGCTCTTCCGGCGTCGGCAAATCGACACTGGTCAACACGCTGGCCGGATCGGCGCAGCAATCGCCGCAACAGACCGGAGGCATTCGCGAGCACGATTCCAAGGGACGCCACACCACCACGTCGCGATCGCTGCACGCCATTGCCGGCGGCGGCTGGGTGATCGACACGCCGGGAATGCGAACGCTGCAGGTCAGCGACGTCGCCTCCGGCATCGACACGCTGTTTGCCGAAATCACCGAACTCGCGCCGCTGTGCAAGTTCCGCGACTGCACGCATGTGCACGAGCCGGGCTGCGCGGTGCAGGCGGCCCTAAAGGCCGGAACGCTCGATCCGGAGCGCCTTGCCCGCTGGCGCAAACTGTCCGACGAAAACCAGAACAACACACCGGTCCAGAGCGGGCCGCGCGGAGCCAAGTTTCCTGGCGGTCGCGGAAAGAGGCGTTGAGCGGCGGGACGCAGGCCCCTTGTTTCAGAGCCGCGCGGTACCGAAGATCCGATCCCAAAGCGCCGACGTGACACCGAAATTGGCCGTTTCGTCGATGTGATGGTGCACGGCATGGCGACGCTTGAGCGTGTAGAGATAGCTCGGATGGGTTGGATGCCAATGATGAATCATGTGGTGGACGCTGATGTACCAGAGATATCCCAGCATCAGCCCGCAGCTTACCGCGCTCGCGGTTGCGAAGTCCGAGACCGCCCAAACGGGCACAAACGCGACCAGGGCATGCACCCCGAGGCTGAGCCAGGTCGGCGTGCCCACCGAACTGCGCTCCTCGACATGGTGACGATCATGCAGGTCCTTGATGTAGGGGATGTGGTGAAGAACGAACCTGTGCAGGAGGTATTCGGTCAGCGTCCAGAGGCCGAGACAGGCGAGGACCGTGCCGATCCAGCCTGGCGCACTCTCTTCGCCGGCCTCGAGCAGCCCGGCCACCGCCAGCACGGCGATCACCAGCGGATACACCACGAAGTCGCTATAATAGCCAATAAGACCGAGTTGCATCGTCACCTAGCCTTCGTGCCGCCAAATAAGCGATGGTGTCACATTGCCGGACTCGCGAGTGAGGTGCAATGCAGACGCGCCAGACATAGCGTCGCAATCCCTTGGTGCAAGGTTCGCGTCAACGATTCAAGGACCATCGGCAGGCTGCCGGCTTCGCAGACGGACGTATAAAATGGCAAAACGCAGCGCGGGATTGCTGATCTATCGCCGCAGCGACGGCGATCTCAGGGTGCTGCTGGTCCACCCAGGCGGACCGTTCTGGGCGAAGAAGGACGATGGTGCGTGGTCGATACCGAAAGGTCTTGTCGACGAGAATGAGGACGAGTTGACGGCAGCGCAACGCGAGACCGAGGAAGAGCTCGGCGTCAAGGTCGATGGCTCCTTCGAGCGTCTCGGCGACTACAGGCAACCGGGCGGCAAGATCGTCTCGGCCTGGTCTGTCGAGGCGACCATCGACATCGATGTGGCCACCATCAAGAGCAACAGCTTCACCATGGAATGGCCGCCAAGGTCGGGATCCCTCAAGGCGTTCCCAGAGGTCGACAAAGCGGGGTGGTTCACCTTGCCCGAGGCCGAAGTGAAGATCCTCGTGGGGCAGCGCCCGATGCTTTTGGATTTTGCCAGGCAACAAGGCGCCGGATGATCCGCAGCCCTCAGTAGGGCAGGCCGACATAGTTCTCGGCGAGCGCGGTCGATGCGGCACGCGACTGCACGAGGTAGTCGAGCTCGGCCTCCTGGATGCGCTGGCCGAACTCGCCGGTGTCGGGAAAGCGGTGCAGCATCGTCGTCATCCACCAGGAAAAGCGCACCGCCTTCCAGACCCGTGCCAGCGCCTTCTGCGAATAGCAATCAATGCCAGCCATGGTTTTGTCGCGGTAGAAGTCGCGCAAACCCGAGAAGAGATAGCGCACGTCGCTGGCGGCGAGGTTGAGGCCCTTGGCGCCGGTCGGCGGCACGATGTGGGCGGCGTCGCCGACCAGGAAAAGCCTGCCGAAGCGCATTGGCTCGGCAACGAAGGAGCGCAGCGGCGCGATCGATTTCTCGAAGGATGGCCCGGTGACGACGCTTGCGGCCGTCTGCTCGGGCAAGCGGCGGCGCAACTCGTCCCAGAAGCGCCCATCCGACCACGCCTCGACGCGGTCGCCCTCGGGGCACTGCACATAGTAGCGGCTGCGATGCGTCGAGCGCATCGAGCACAGCGCAAAACCCCGCTCATGATTGGCGTAGACCAGTTCGTGGTCGGCCGGCGGCACTTCGGCCAGCACGCCGAGCCAGCCGAACGGATACTGCCGCTCGAAGGTCTTCAGCGCACGCTCGGGCACCGATTTGCGGCTGATGCCATGATAGCCGTCGCAGCCGGCAATGAAGTCGCAATCGATGCGATGCGTGACCCCGTCCCGGTCATAGGTGGCGAAAGGCGCGGCGCCGTCGAAATCGTGCAGCGTGACATTTGCCGCCTCGTAGATCGTGGTCAGTCCTGCCGCGTCGCGCTTGTCCATCAAATCATGCGTCACCTCGGTCTGGCCATAGACGGTGACATGCCTGCCGCCGGTGAGTACCTCGAGGTCGATACGGTGCAGGCGTCCGTCGAAGGCGAGCGAGATGCCGGAATGCGGCAACCCTTCGGCATGCAGCCGCACCGCCGCGCCGGCCTGTTCCAGCAGCTCGACCGTGCCCTGTTCGAGCACCCCTGCCCGCACGCGGCCAAGCACATGCTCCCGGCTCGCGCGTTCCAGAATGACCGTCTCGACGCCGATGCCGGCCAGAAGCTGGCCGAGCAGCAGGCCGGACGGTCCGGACCCGATGATGACGATTTGTGTGCGCATCAGTGGCCGAGACCTTCGACCTGTGCGGCCAGTTCGGCGGCAAGGCGTAGCGACGCGGCGGTCGCGACGATCATTTGCGGCAGCAGCAGCCACTCCAGCGTCCAGGCGGTGCCCGAGCGCTCCTGTTCATGCACGAGCGCCTGATGCATGCCGGAAAGCTGCGTGGCGTTGAAGCGGGCAAGCGCCACCAGCGCTTCGGCCTTCACGGGGTTCCGCTTGTGCGGCATGGCCGACGAGCCGCCGCCACCGGAAAGCTCTATCTCGGTTCCACCTTGCGCCATCAGCGCGATGTCCTGGCCGAATTTGCCGAGGCTGCCGGTCACCAGCGACATCAGGCCGGAAAAGTCGGCGAGCGCGTCGCGCTGGCTATGCCATTGCGGGGCGTCGCCAAGGCCCAGCTTGGTGGCAAGGGCTGCGCGCACCGCAGGCCCCTTGCCGCCGAGCTTTTCCAGCGTGCCTGCGGCACCGCCGAACTGCACCACCAGCAGACGCTCGGACTGCTCCGACAGCCTCTCCTGGTGCCGTTGCAGCGGCGCCCGCCACGCCATTGTGCGATCCGCCACTTTGATCGGAATCGCCGGTTGCATGCGCGTCATCCCGGTCAGCGCCCTACCGCCAAAACGCTCTTCGAGCGAGGCGATGCGCATGACAGTTTCGGTCAGAAGCAGGCCGAGATGCTCGACGACGTATTTCAGCCGAAGCATCAGGCCGGTATCGACGACATCCTGGCTGGTTGCGCCGAAATGCACTTTCTGGCCGTGCGGTTCGCCGACCGCCGCCCTGATCTGGCGCACCAGCTCCGGCACGATGACGCCGTCCCTGGCGATGGCAGCCCGCAGCAAGGCGGTGTCGGGCCGGAATGTGGCAAGTGTGGCCAGGATCGCTGCGGCATCATCCTTGGTGATGATCCCGTTTTCGGCCTCGGCTTGCGCCAGCGCCCGTTCGAAGGCGAGCATCGCATCGATTTCCGCCTCGACGGAAAAGTGTCTCGCCGCTTCCTCGTCGCCGAGAAGAGCGGAGAGCAGTGGATGGTCGAAGGGCGATACGGTCATGTCCTGCTCCTCCTGACCATCAGCTGTCGAAGAAGACCGTTTCCTTCTCCCCCTGGAGATGGATGTCGAAGACGTAGGTGTCGCCCTGGCGCTCGGCGATCAGCGTCGGCACGCGAACGCGGTGCTCTATGCGCGCCAGGATCGCATCCCCGGCATTGGCCTTTTCCTCATCGGAAAAATACAGCCGTGTGTGCAGGCCGAGATTGATGCCGCGGGCGACGATCCAGAGCGTGATGTGCGGCGCCATCAGGCGGCCATCGCTCGAAGGCACGCGGCCCGGCTTGATCGTCTCGAACGTGCACAGGCCCGTGTCCATGTCGGTCGGGCAACGGCCCCAGCCGAGAAAGTTCGGATCGGCGGCACCGCGCAGTTCTGCCGGCGAGTTGTAGAGCCCATCCGCATCCGCTTGCCAGATCTCGATCAACGCGTCCTTGAGCGGCGTACCGGTGCCGTCAAGCACCCGGATGCGCAGGCCGATGCGCTCGCCCTTGGTCTTGTCGTTGACCATCGTGGTGCCAAGGTCGGTCGGATAGACGCCACCGATGCCGCAGAAATTGGGCGTCAGCCCAATATGGACGTAGGGTCCGGCGGTCTGCGAGGGGCTCTCCCTGAGCCGGTCGAGCGACTGGGCCATCAATTGCCCTCCAGCCTGTTTTCGAACAGCGACGAACACCGGCCGCGCAGCACGACGTCGAACTTGTAGGCGCGCGCGTCGAAGGGGATTGTCACCTGCATGTCGAGCGTGGCGATGAGCGTTTCGATGGCTGCCTTGTCGGGGATGCCGCGCACGATCGGGCATTGCCAGATCAGCGGGTCACCCTCGAAATACATCTGCGTGATCAGCCGCTGCGCGAAGCCGTGTCCGAAGACCGAGAAATGGATGTGCGATGGCCGCCAGTCGTTCGGCCCGTTCGGCCAGGGATAGGGACCGGGCTTGACGGTGCGAAAGGCATAGCCGCCGCCCTCGCCTGATATAGCGCGGCCACAGCCGCCAAAATTCGGGTCGAGCGGCGCCAGATAGCCGTCCTTCTTGTGGCGGTAGCGGCCGCCGGCATTGGCTTGCCAGAATTCGAGCAGCGCGCCGGGCACGCCAACGCCGCGTTCGTCGAGCACCCGCCCATAGACGATGATGCGCTCGCCAATGGCGCTCTCGCCGGGTCTGGCGAAATTGTGGATCAGGTCGGCGTCGAGCTCGCCCAGCATGGCGTGACCGAAGACCGGGCCTGCAATCTCCGACAGCGTGTTGTCGAACGACAGCGGCGCCTTCTGCGGCGAACGCAGCACGGAGGTCTTGTAGTTCGGCGTCAGCGCCGGCGGATGCCAGGTCCGGTCGCGCTGGAAGAAGGCGCCGGTCTCGGGTCTCCGGTTCGAGCCGGACTTAGCGGGCATTCTGGCTTCCGTCCATTTCCGAAAATACGTCCTTGGCGATCTTGAAGGCGCGGTTGGCGGCCGGCACGCCGGCATAGATGGCGACATGCAGGAACGCCTCGCAGATATCGTCGCGCGAAGCACCGGTGTTGACGGTGGCGCGCACATGCATGGCAACCTCCTCATCATGGCCGAGTGCGGCCAGCAGCGCCAGCGTGACGATCGAACGCTCACGCTTGGTGAAGCCCGGCCGTGCCCACACGGTTCCCCAGGCCGCCTCGGTGATCAGCTCCTGGAAAGGCTGGTCGAAATCGGTCGCGGCGACCTCGGCCCGGTCGACATGGCGGTCGCCGAGCACCGAGCGCCGCACCGCGAGGCCGGTGCGATATCTGGCTGCGTTGCCGGGGACTTCATCCATGGGTTTCTGCTCCAGGGGCAAGCGATGCGATAAAACTGCGGATCAGCGCGATCAGTGCTTCAGGCTGTTCGACGCAAGGAATGTGCCCTGCATCGGGAATGATCTCGAAGTGAGCGCCGGGGATCAGCTCGGCCAGCGAGCGGACGAGATCGGGAGGCGTCGAGCCATCCTGGTCGCCGGCGACGCAAAGCGTTGGCACCGCGATGTGACGTGCAGCATCGGTGAAATCCGCATCGCGAACGGCCGCGCAAGTCCCAATGTAACCTGCAAGCGCTTGCCTCGTCATCATGTTCCGATAGCCGTCGAGCTCGGCCAGACGCGCCGCGTGGAAGGCGGGGGTGAACCACACTTTGAGCACGCCATCCGCAATGGCCTGGATGCCCTTGCTTTCGACCGTCGCGATGCGTGTGTTCCAGCTCTCTGTCGTGCCGATCTTGTGGGCCGTGTCGCACAGGATCAGGCCTTCGACAATTTCTGGGCGCCTGCGATAGCAGCCTTGTGCGATCAGACCTCCGACCGACAGACCGCACAGCACCACCTTGCTCAACCCGAAATGATCGATGAGGCCTAAGAGGTCATCGACATGATCGTCGATTGACCTGATGTCGCCGATATCGGATAGCCCGTGACCGCGCTTGTCATAGACCAGAAGCGGCATTTCACCATCAAGCGCCGAGACAATTTCGTCCCAGATCCGAAAGTCGGTGCCGAGTGAATTGATGAATATGATTGGGCGCGCATTGCCGGCCGCTGTGATGTGGCGATGATGCAGCGTGATGCCGCCTATGGTTACGAATGGCACGATTTCGGTCCTCCGTCCCCACATTGCACAAGGCGTTTGGTTCGGTAAAATGATATTTTACGCCATTTCCTTAACTCAGGGGTTATCAAATCCATGTCCGAGAGCCGCATCCGGTTCCGCCACCTGCAGGCATTCTTGGAAGTTGCGCGACAAGGAAGCGTGGCGCGAGCGGCTGACTTGCTGCATGTCAGCCCGCCGGCGGTCACCAAGACATTGCGGGAACTGGAAGAGGCGCTGGGGGTGGCGGTGGTCGAGCGCGACGGCCGCGGCATCCGACTGACGCGCATCGGTGAAATCTTCCTTCGCCATGCCGGCACGGCGATCACGGCACTCAAGCAAGGCGTCGATTCCGTCCGCCAGGACGGAGCGGTCAACCGGCACCCGATCCGCATCGGCGCGCTGCCGACGGTGTCGGCTCGGGTGATGCCGCTTGCCATGAGCCTGTTCCTCAAGGAGGGTACCGGTGCGGCGATCAAGATCGTCACCGGCGAGAATGCGGTGCTGCTCGAACAGTTGCGCACCGGCGCGCTCGATCTCGTCGTCGGACGGTTGGCGGCGCCGGAAAACATGACCGGCTTCTTCTTCGAGCACCTCTACTCCGAACCGGTGCTGTTCGTGGTGCGGGCGGGACATCCGCTGCTCGATCCGGAACAGGATGTGTTCGCACGGCTCGACGAATTCCCGATGCTGATGCCGACGCGGGAATCGGTCATCCGCCCCTTCGTCGACCGCCTGTTCATCACCAACGGCATGACGGCGCCGGCAACCGAGATCGAAACCGTCTCGGACTCCTTCGGCCGCGCCTTCCTGCGGCAAAGCAATGCCGTCTGGATCATTTCGGCCGGCGTCGTCGCCAACGAGCTGGGCAGCGGCGCCTTCGTTGCCTTGCCGGTCAACACCGAGGAAACCAAGGGACCGGTCGGCCTGACGATGCGGACCGATGCCGCGCCCTCGCCGGCCTTCTCCATCCTGCTGCAGACCGTCCGCGAAGCGGCAAGGCGGGGCAGCTAGGGCTAGAGATGGCCGCTGTCCGTCCCGAGTTTCCTAACCCAGGGGTTAACGAAACACCGCAAAATATCATTTTACCGAACCAAACCGCTGGTGCACTGTGGCGACTGAGGAGCACAGAGGGAGGAACGCATGACTCACGCACCAGGCAGCAAATCCAGTATTCCAGGCATTTCGCGGCGCCAGTTCATCGCCACCTCGATCGCTGGCGGCGCGGCGCTCACGCTTGGCGGCCGCGGCGCCCTTGCCCAGGCCGGCGACACGCTCAAGGTTGGCTTCGTCAGCCCGCGCACCGGGCCGCTCGCCGGCTTCGGCCAAACCGACGGCTATGTGCTCGATCTCGCCCGCAAGGCGCTGGCCGGCGGCATTGAGATCGGCGGCAAGAAATACAGCGTGGAGATACTCGATCAGGATACGCAATCGGATCCCTCCCGCGCGGGCCAGCTGGCCAAGGACCTGATCAACAACCAGGCCATCGACCTGATGCTGGCGGTATCGACGCCGGAGGTGATCAATCCGGTGGCCGACGCCTGCGAGGCTGCCGGCGTGCCGTGCCTGTCGACGGTCATGCCGTGGGAGGCCTGGTATTTCGGCCGGGGCGCCAAGCCCGATGCGCCCTCGCCGTTCAAATGGACCTATCATTTCGGCTTCGGCGTCGGCGAGTTCTTCAAGGCCTATATCTCGCAATGGAACCTGATCGAGACCAACAAGAAGGTCGGCGTCATGTATCCGAACGACGCCGACGGCAATGCCATCCGCGCCCACCTGGCGCCGCTGCTGGCCAAGCAAGGTTTCACCATTGTCGATCCCGGCGCCTATGAAACCGGCACCACCGACTATTCCTCGCAGATCGCCCTGTTCAAGCAGGAAGGCGTCGAGATCTTCAACTCGTTCCCGATCCCGCCGGATTTCGCGGCGTTCTGGCGGCAGGCGGCGCAGCAGGGGCTGATCAAGCAGATCAAGATCTGCCAGGTCGCCAAGACTGGCCTCTTCCCGTCCGACATCGAGGCACTCGGCGATCTCGGCATGAAGATTTCGAGCGCCGCCTACTGGCACAAGGCCTTCCCCTACAAGTCGCCGCTGACCGGTGTTTCGGGCATCGAGCTGGCCGATGGCTACGAGGCGGCGAGCGGCAAGCAGTGGACGCAGCAGCTCGGTGCTTCGATGTCGCTGCTCGACGCCGGCTTCGAGGCGCTGAAGGCAAGCACGAACGCCAAGGACAAGGCCGCCGTGGCCAAGGCGCTTAGCACACTGAAAACCGAGACGATGGTCGGCAAGGTCGACTTCACCAGCGGGCCGGTGGCCAATGTGTCGCCCGGCCCGATTATCGGCACGCAGTGGGTCGCCGCCAAGGAAGGCAGCAAATTCCCGCTCGATTACGTCGTGACCGAGAACGCCACCGATCCGAAAGTGCCCGTCGAAGCCAAGCTTCTGCCTTACAACGGCTGATGGACCGCTGACGAGGATCGCCTGGTGACCCATCCGCAGCAACAGGCGATCCTCGCTGCCGCCGGTATCTGCAAGCGCTTCGGCGCGCTTGTGGTGCTGGATGCCGTCGATTTCAGCATGGCTGCCAATGAGGCTGTCGGCATCGTCGGCCCGAACGGCGCCGGCAAGACCACGCTGCTCAGCGTGCTGGCCGGCGCCTTTCCACCAAGCTCGGGTACGGTCAGCTTCAAGGGTGGCGAGGTGACGCCGCTATCGGCGATGCAGCGCTGCCGGCTCGGCCTGGTGCGCACGCACCAGGTGCCGAAACCGTTCAGCGGCATGACCGCCTTCGAGAATGTCTTCGTCGCCGCTTCGCATGGCGCCGGCCTTGGCCGCGACGAGGCCTATGAGGAAGCACTCGGCTCCTTGAAACTGTGCGGCATGCTCGGCGTTGCCAACCGGCGCGCCGAAACGCTCGGCCTGCTCGACCGCAAGCGTCTGGAACTGGCGCGCGCGCTTGCCGCAAGACCAACGCTGCTTTTGCTGGACGAGATCGGCGGCGGGTTGACCGACGGTGAAGCCGGCGAACTCGTAGACACGATCAAGGAATTGCGCCGGCGCAAGATCGGCATCGTCTGGATCGAGCACATCGTCCATATTCTCCTGCAGGTGGCCGAGCGGCTGATCTGCATGGACGCCGGCAAGATCATCGCCGATGGCGATCCGCAAACGGTGATGGCCGACCCCGAGGTCGTGCGAGCCTATCTCGGCGGAGGCCCGAAATGAGCCTGCTTTCGGTCGAGAACCTGGTTGTGCGGCATGGCTTGCTGCAAGCGGTACGTGGTGTGAGCTTTACGATCGAACGCGGAGAAACGCTGGCACTGGTCGGCGCCAACGGCGCAGGCAAGACGACGCTGCTGAGGGCAATCGCCGGCGCGCATCAGCCGGCGGCCGGCCGCGCGCTGCTCAGCGGTGCCGATCTCAGCAATGTGCCATCGCACAAGCGTGTCGGCATGGGCATTGCACTGGTGCCGGAGGGACGAAAACTGTTCGTGCAGATGACGGTCGAGGAGAACCTTCTGCTTGGCAAGACCGCCGGCCGGCCGGGCGACTGGAGCGTCGACAAGGTGCTGGAGATGTTCCCCAATCTGAAGCCGCGCCGCCATGCCAAGACGGGCCATCTGTCAGGCGGCGAGCAGCAGGCGACGGCGATCGGCCGCGCGCTGATGAGCAATCCCGACGTGCTTTTGCTCGACGAAGTCTCGCTCGGCCTGTCGCCGCTGATCGTCGACCGTGTCTATGCCGCACTGCAAGGGCTGATCGCTTCAGGCACGACCATCATCCTCGTCGAACAGGACCTCAACCGCGCCCTCGCGGTTTCCGACAGGGTTATCTGCATGCTCGAAGGGCGTGTCGCGCTCGAAGGGCCGAGCAAGGCAGTTTCGCGCGAGGATGTGACGAAGGCCTATTTCGGGCTGCACCGGAAAAGCCCCGGGAGCGTTCCCGCATGAGCAACCAGATCATCCAGGGCATCCTTCTCGGCGGCTACTACGCGCTGATCGCCTGCGGCCTGTCCTTCATGTTTTCGGTGATGCGCATCATCAACCTCGCCCATGGCAGCCTTGCCGTGTTCGCCGCCTTTGCCCTGTGGTGGCTCGCCGCGCGGTTCCACATCTCACCCTTTGTCGGCCTGCTCATCGTGCTGCCGCTGATGGCGGCGATCGGCTGGGTGCTGCAGCGCTTCCTGCTTGAACGCAGCGCGCGCGGCGGAGCCCTGCTGCCGATCCTGACGACGTTCGGCCTCGCCATCGTCATCGACAACCTGCTTTTCGAGCAGTTCGGCGCCGATACGCGTTCGCTGGCGCCCTATATCGGCAGCCTGTCCTATGATTCCTGGGAATGGCCGGGCAGCATCTATGTCGGCAAGCTCGCCGTGATCATGTTCGCCAGTGCCGTCATCCTGTTGGGTGGGCTGCAATTGTTCCTGACCCACACAAGGCTCGGACGCTCAATCCGCGCCACCTCGGAGGACCCGGATACAGCCGGCCTGGTCGGGGTCGACGCGCGCCGCGCCAATGCCATCGCCGCTTCCATCGCCATGGTCACGGTCGGCCTTGCCGGCGCATTCCTCGGCATGCGCTCCACCTTCGATCCCTATGCCGGCGCACCGCAACTGCTGTTCGCCTTCGAGGCGGCAGTCATCGGTGGCGCCGGGTCGCTGTGGGGAACGCTGATCGGCGGCATCGTGCTGGCGCTTGCGCAGACACTCGGCGCGCAGGTGCATCCGCAAGGTTTTCTGATCGGCGGCCATGTCGCATTCCTGATCGTGTTGTTCATTCGGCTCTCCACTTCGGGCCTCGGCCTGCGCGGCCTGCAGCGCTTGCCCACGAGGAAGCCAACATGAGCGCCGTCTCGACCTCGCCAGTCATCGAGCGCGGCACGGCGACGTCGCGCATCGCCGCGATTGCGGTGGCTGTCATCATCGCGCTGCTTGCAGTTGCCCCGCACTTCCTGTCGGCCGGCGCGGTCGACCGGATCACGGCTTTGTTCATCTATGTGATCCTGGCGGCGATGTGGAACGCGCTGGCCGGCTTCGGCGGCCTGGTCTCGGTCGGCCAACAGGTGTTCTTCGGGCTCGGCGCCTATTTCGCCATCCGGCTGGCCGATGCCGGCATCAACCCGTTCCTCGCACTGTTCACCTCCGGAATTATTGTCGGCGCCGTCTCCTGGCCGCTCTCGCTGTTCATGCTGCGGCTGAGGAATGGCGAGTTCGCCATCGGCATGTGGGTGATCGCGGCGCTGACGCATCTTCTGGTCAATCTCGACCGGTTGGTGCAGGGCGAAACCGGCACATCGCTGATCTCGCTCAATGTCTATGACGCGGGCGCCAGGCGGGCAGCGATCTACTGGCTCGCGCTGGCGTCGATGACCGCCCTGCTCGCCATCCTGTTTGGCCTGCTGCGCGGCAGCACCGGTGCTGCGATCCGGGCGATCCGCGACAATGAGGATGCCGCCGCGTCGGTCGGCGTGCGCGTCACCGGCACCAAGCGGCTGCTGTTCGTGCTTGCCGCCTTCGGTATCGGCATTGCCGGGGCGCTGTGGCTGGCGACCTCGATCACCTTTCAGCCGAAGACCTATTTCAATGTCCAGTGGACCGCCTACATGATCTTCATGGTGTTGGTCGGCGGCATCGGCACGTTCGAGGGCGCCATTCTGGGCGCGCTGGTGTTCTTCCTCATCGAGACGTGGTTCGGCGGCACCGGCGTCTGGTACCTGGTCGGGCTCGGCGCCACCGCCGTGCTGTTCTCGCTTTTCCTGCCGCGCGGCCTGTGGGGGACGATCGAGGAGCGTTTTGGGCTTCGCCTGCTGCCGGTCGGTTACCGCGTCAGGTTCCCAGCCGCCGCCGATGGCGATGCAATGCCTTCGCCACCGCAAGCCACACCATATCGGGAGAAGGCATGACCATGCTTTTCGGCAAGACGATCCTCATCACCGGTGTCGCCTCCGGCATCGGCGCGCGCACGGCGGAACTTGCCGGCCAGGTTGGCGCCGACGTGATCGGTGTCGATGTGCGTGAGCCGACTGCTCCGGTCGGCAGCTTCGTCAAGGCCGATATCTCGTCGAAGGCCGGTGTCGACGAGTTGATCGCTCGCCTGCCGCAGCGCCTCGACGCGCTCTGCAACGTCGCCGGCCTCTCCGGCAACACCGGCGCGGCGTCGACGCTGGCTGTCAATTTCTTCGGGCTGCGGGCTCTGTCGGAAGGCCTGGCGCCAAGACTTCGTGAAGGCGGCGCGATCGTCAACGTTGCGTCGATTGCCGGATACGGCTGGCGCGCCAATCTCAACCGCGCCGCCACGATGGTCGGCATCAAGGGGTTTCCCGATGTCGCCAAGGTGGTCGAAGACCATGCTGTCCAGAACGAGGAAGGCTATCCCGTCTCGAAGGAACTGCTGCTGTTGTGGACCTTCCGCGCGGCGCATAATGATCTGTTCAGACGGCGTGGCATCCGCGTCAATGCGGTGAGCCCCGGACCGGTCGAGACGCCGATCCTGAAACAGTTCCGCACCGTGCTCGGCGACGCCCGTGTCGACAGCGACATCGCCAGGGTTGGGCGCGCCGGCACATCGGGCGATATCGCCCCTGTCGTGCTGTTCCTGTGCTCGGATGGGGCGCGCTGGATCAACGGCGCCAACGTGCCGGTCGACGGCGGCCTCGAGGCGTCGATCAATGCCGAAGTGCTCGGCTTCTAACCAGGAAGCCTAATCGGAGCGATGGAGACTACAATGGATATCGGACTTCTGATCGACGGCGACAAAAGGGATGCGTCCGGCTCGGCCTCCTACGACCGCATGGATCCGTTCACCGGCAAACTGGCGACACGCGCCGCCGCGGCCAGCATCGCCGACGCCAATGCCGCGGTCGAAGCTGCAACGGCCGCCTTCCCAGCATGGTCGAAGACCGGGCCTGGCGAGCGCCGCGCCTTGCTGTCAAAGGCTGCTGACGTGATGGCGTCCAAGGTCGGCGAATTCACCAAGCTGATGATGGAAGAGACCGGTGCGACCGGCCCCTGGGCTGGCTTCAACGTCATGCTGGCGGCCAACATGCTGCGCGAGGCGGCGGCGATGACGACGCAGATTTCCGGCGAGATCATCCCTTCGGACAAGCCGGGCACGCTGGCCATGGCGATCCGCCAGCCGGCCGGCGTCTGCCTCGGCATCGCGCCGTGGAACGCGCCGGTCATTCTTGGCACCCGCGCCGTGGCGATGGCGATCGCCTGCGGCAACACGGTGGTGCTGAAAGCCTCCGAAATGTGCCCCGGTACGCACCGGCTGATCGGCCAGGTGCTGGTCGAGGCAGGGTTGCCCAAGGGCGTCATCAATGTCGTCACCAACGATCCCAAGGATGCCGCCGGCATTGTCGAGGCGCTGGTCGCGCATCCCTCGGTCAAGCGTGTCAACTTCACCGGCTCGACCAAGGTCGGCAGGATCATCGCCGAACTCGCTGGGCGGCATCTGAAGCCGGCGCTGCTCGAACTCGGCGGCAAGGCGCCGCTGCTGGTGCTGGACGATGCCGACATCGACGCGGCGGTCAACGCGGCCACGTTCGGCGCCTTCATGCATCAGGGTCAGATCTGCATGTCGACCGAGCGCCTGATCGTCGATGACAAGGTCGCCGACGAGTTCGTTTCCAAGCTGGCCGCCCGCGCCTCGCAACTGCCGGCCGGCGATCCGCGCGGCCATGTCGTGCTCGGATCGCTGATCAGCAGCCAAGCGGCCGACAAGATGGAGGAGCTCGTCGCCGACGCTGTCGCCAAGGGCGCCAAATTGGTGGCAGGCGGCAAGCGCACAGGCACCGTGGTGGAGGCGACATTGCTCGACCATGTCACGCCGGCGATGCGCGTCTACGCCGAAGAATCCTTCGGACCGGTCAAGCCGCTGATCCGGGTGAAGGGCGAGGATGAGGCCGTGCGTGTCGCCAACGACACCGAGTATGGCCTGTCGTCAGCCGTTTTCAGCCGCGACATCAAGCGCGCGTTTGCCGTCGCCGCACGCATCGAAGCCGGCATCTGCCACATCAACGGCCCGACCGTCGGCGACGAGGCGCAGATGCCGTTCGGCGGCGTCAAGGGCTCAGGCTATCGCCGCTTCGGCGGCAAGGCCTCGATCGCCGAGTTCACCGATTTGCGCTGGGTGACGATCGAGGATCCGGGCCAACATTATCCGTTCTGACCCGGCCTCGCTTGGGCGGCTCGGCATGGGCGATCAGACCGCCTGGGAAGGCGTGAAGCGAACGCTTGCGGACCGCGTTTGCCCAGGCGCCAGTATGATGCAGCCGGTGTCGATGCCAGCGTCACCTTTGCGGTTGAAGGCATCGGTGATGTTGCTGACCGGCTCGGCGCAAAAGAACGGCTCGCCGGGCGGTGTGTAGAGCACGAGGAAATCGAGCGGCGCCTCGGCCTCGATGTCCAGCTGCCGCCCATGCTCCGGCCAGGAGATCCGGGCGCGGCGCGCCCATCCGGTGAAGACCGTGTCGAAGTCCGTCTCCGACACGTCGAAGCCCGTGGTCGGGTTGGAGCCAGCGAGCGGCAGGACGTGCCGGGTGGGAAGGATTTCCGCGTCGGTCTCCCACATGCCGGACACCCGCGCCTGGATATGTGTCCACGGCGTCGACGGGAAATAGGGATGGAGGCCGAAGCCTGCCGGCATCGGCGCATCCGACAGGTTGCGCAGCGAGATGGCAATGACCAGCCCGCCATCGACAAGCGAGATCGCTTGCCTTGCTTCATAGTTCCACGGCCAGGAATCGGCGGCATGGCGATAGGATAGGACGGTGGTGCTGGCTTCGTGCCGCACGACTGTCCATGGCCGACGCCAGCCATGGCCATGCTCGTGATGAGGATCGTCGGAGCTGGTCGGCAGCTCGACGGCGCGGCCCGCGAATTCGAACCGCCCGCCCCTTATGCGATTGGAATAGGGAACCAGCGGGAAGCAGGCCATGGCGCCGGCATCGCGGCTGTCGATCGCCGCCTGATCCGCAGGGCGCAGCCAGTCCATGACGGATCCGTTTTGCCGCCAGCGATACGATGCCAGCGCGCCGCCGGCGGCCGGAGCAATTTCAACTGTCGCAATGCGATCGCTGATCGAGATCAGCGCTTGGTGCTGCCCGGCAACGGCAGCGGAATTCTTTGTCATCGGCACTCCCCCATCCCTTGACTCCACCCGCAACGCCTATAAGACATATCATATGAATAGTATGAAGAATAAGAAATCTTTCAGCGCTGCGCGCATGTCAAGGGTTGCAGTGGCGGTCTCCAGCGGCTCTACGGCGTTGCATGCGACTGTTGTCGAGCAGATCGGATTGCGCATCGTGCAAGGCGATTTCCTGCCCGGCGAGGCACTGCCCAATGCCGACGATTCCAGCGAGATGCTGGGGGTCAGCCGCACGGTTCTGCGCGAGGCGATCAAGGTTCTGGCCGGCAAAGGGCTAGTCGAATCGCGGCCGAAGACCGGCACAAGGGTGCGTCCCCGCTCCGACTGGAATTTCCTCGATCCGGACGTCCTGTCATGGCGCTACGCCAGCGGCGTTAGCGCCGAGGATGTCCGGGCGCTGTTCGAGCTGCGGCGCGCCATCGAACCGATGTCGGCCGCCCTCGCGGCCCAGCGCGCCACACCGACGCAGATTGCCGAGATCAATGCCGCGCTGGCCGAAATGGAAGCGGTTGTCGACGATGGCGACCGCTTCGCCAAGCCAGACCTTTTGTTCCATCAGACCATTCTGCGCATGACCGGCAACGAGCTGATCGGCTCACTGGCGGCACTGGTCGAAACCGCGTTGGTGATGAGCTTTCGCCTCTCCAACGACAATCCGGACGGGCAGCGCCATTCTTTGCCGCTGCATCGGGAAGTGGCCGAGAAGATTGCCGCCGGCGACGCGATCGGCGCGCAAAAGGCATTGCTGGTGCTCATCGACAATGCCGAGGAAGACGTGCGCCGCAGCGTCGAGAACCGCAACAAGCGTCGCCAGGATCGGGAAGAGGCATCGTGACGGACAAGAAACGCAAGCTGCGTTCCCAGGCGTGGTTCGGCGGTGAAGGCAAGAACGCCTTCATGCACCGCAGCTGGATGAAGAATCAGGGCATTCCCGCCGACGCTTTCGACGGCCGCCCGGTGATCGGCATCTGCAACACCTGGTCCGAATTGACCCCGTGCAATGCCCACCTGCGCGCGCTCGCCGATCACGTCAAACGCGGCGTCTATGAAGCCGGCGGCTTGCCGCTCGAATTCCCTGTGATGTCACTGGGCGAGAGCAACATGCGCCCCACCGCCATGCTGTTTCGCAATCTGGCCAGCATGGATGTCGAAGAGTCCATCCGCGGCAATCCTATCGACGGCGTCATCCTGCTGGTCGGTTGCGACAAGACCACGCCTGCACTCTTGATGGGCGCTGCGTCGTGCAACCTGCCGACCATCGCGGTTTCCGGCGGGCCAATGCTCAACGGCAAGTTCCGCGGACAGGATATCGGCTCGGGCACGCATGTCTGGAAATTCGCCGAAGAAGTGAAGGCCGGCCGGATGCCGGTCGCCGACTTCCTCGCCGCCGAGCAGGGCCAGAGTCGATCGGCCGGCAGCTGCATGACGATGGGGACGGCTTCGACCATGGCCAGCATGGTCGAGGCGCTGGGCATCGGCATGCCGGACAATGCCGCGATCCCGGCGGTGGATTCGCGCCGTGGCGTGCTCGCCCAGATGGCCGGACGCCAGATCGTCGATCTGGTCCGCAGGGACGTTACGATCGCGCAGATCCTCACCAGGCAAGCGTTCGAGAACGCCATTCGCGTAAACGGCGCGATCGGCGGCTCGACCAACGCGGTGCTGCATCTGATCGCCATCGCCAACCGGGTCGGTGTCGATCTCAGCCTCGACGACTGGGACCGCCTTGGCCGTGACGTTCCAACGATTGTCGATTTGATGCCGTCGGGCCGGTTCCTGATGGAAGATTTCTACTACGCCGGGGGGCTAGCTGCGGTCATGGCGTCGCTTGATGAAGTGGGGCTTCTTCATCGCGACGCCATGACCGTCAGCGCCAAGACCATCGGTGAATTGATCGACGGCGCGCCCAACTACAACAGCGAGGTGATCCGGCCGCTGAGCCAGCCGCTGACCAAGGAGGGCGGCATCTCGATCCTGCGCGGCAATCTGGCGCCTGACGGGGCGGTCATCAAACCGTCGGCGGCAACGCCCGAACTGATGCAGCATCGCGGCAAGGCGGTGGTGTTCGAGAACATCGAGCACTACTACACCCGCATCGACGATCCGGAGTTGGACATCGACGCCTCCTCGGTGATGGTGCTCAAGAACTGCGGGCCCCGCGGTTATCCCGGAATGGCCGAGGTCGGCAACATGCCGCTGCCGGCCAAACTGCTGAAGCAAGGCGTCTCCGACATGGTTCGCATTTCGGACGCGCGCATGAGCGGCACCGCCTACGGCACCGTGGTGCTGCATGTGGCGCCGGAAGCCGCCGCGGGTGGCGCCCTGGCGCTGGTGCGCGACGGCGATCTTATCGAGCTCGACGTCGCCGGCCGCCGGCTGGAGCTTTTGGTATCGGATGAAGAGCTCGCAATCCGCCGGCGTGACTGGAAGCCGCCGGCGCCGCCGGAAGGCGGCTATCAGAGCCTTTATGTCGAGCGCGTTCTGCAGGCTGACAAGGGCTGCGATTTCGACTTTCTCGTCGGCCGGCGCGATGCCGGCATTCCTCGGCATTCGCACTAGAGAGGGGCGCGATGACGGATGAAATCGGCTACGCGATCTATCCAAGTCTCAAGGGCCGCAGCGTCTTCATAACCGGCGGCGGCAGTGGCATCGGCGAAAGCCTGGTGCGCCATTTCTGCGCGCAAGGCAGCCGCGTCGCCTTCGTCGACATGGCCGAGGAGCCTTCACGGCGTCTGGCCGATGCGATTGCGGCCGAGGGACATGCCGCACCGCTGTTCATTCCCTGCGACCTGCGCAACGTCGAAGAGTTGCAGGCGGCAACCGTCCAGGCGATGCAGCACAATGGCCCTATCCAGGCGCTGTGCAACAACGCCGGCAATGACGACCGCCACCAGACCAAGGACGTGACGGTTGCCTACTGGGACGACCGCATGGCGGTCAATCTGCGCCACCAGTTCTTCGCGGCGCAGGCGGTGCGTCCGCAGATGAGCACGCTGGGCGGCGGCTCGATCATCAATTTCGGCTCCATCACCTGGATGGTCGGCGATGCGGATTGCCCAGCCTATGTCACCGCGAAAGCCGCTGTTTACGGCATGACGCGGGCGCTGGCCCGCGAGCTTGGCCCCGAACGCATCCGCGTTAACTGCATGGTGCCGGGCTGGGTGATGACAGAGCGCCAGATGCGCCTTTGGCTGAACCCGGCCGGCGAACGCCAGATCGCGGAAAGGCAGTGCCTGCCCGACCGGCTGCAACCCTCCGATATCGCGCGCATGGCGCTGTTCCTCGCCGCCGACGACAGCCGCATGTGCACGAGCCAGCAGTTCATCGTTGATGCGGGCTGGGTGTGACCCGTACGGCTTCAAAGAAAGAAGGTTAGTTCATGCGTCTTGTTCAGTTCAAAATGGCCGACGGCAAGAGACGGGTTGGCCGTGTCTCGGATGACGGCAATCATCTGCACCCGCTCGAAAAGACCAGCACCGTGCTGGAGTTGGCCGAAGCGGCGATCGCCCAGAGCGCGTCGATCGCAGCGCTGGTCGAGAAGCGGACCGGCACAGCGACGATCGACTACGACCAACTGTTGCGCGATGGCCGTGTGCTGGCCCCGGTCGACCACCCGGAACCGGCGCGCTTCCTCGTCACTGGCACGGGCCTGACCCATACCGGCAGTGCCGCCGCACGCGACAAGATGCATGTGCTGACCCATGGCGAAGACGCCGAGGAGTCCGACTCGCTGAAGATCTTCCGCATGGGCCTGGAAGGCGGCAAGCCCGCCCCCGGGCAGATCGGAATCCAGCCCGAATGGTTCTTCAAGGGTGTCGGCACCTGTGTCGTACCGCCCGGTGCGCCGCTGCAGATGCCCGCTTTCGCGCGCGCCGGCGCCGAAGAAGCCGAGATCGTCGGCCTCTATGTCAATGGGCCGGACGGCCGTCCCTACCGCATCGGCTATGCGCTCGGAAACGAATATTCCGACCATGTGACGGAGGCGGAGAACTACCTCTATCTCGCCCATTCCAAGCTGCGCTGCTGCTCGATCGGGCCGGAGCTGCTGATCGGCGACCTGCCCGACGAAGTGCGCGGCCATTCGCGCATCCTGCGCGACGGTGCTGTTATCTGGGAGCAGGAGTTCCTGTCGGGCGAAGCGCACATGTCGCACTCGATCGCCAATCTCGAACATTTCCATTTCCGCTACCCGATGCACCGCAGGGCGGGCGACCTGCATGCCTATTTCTTCGGCGCCGCGGTGATGAGCTACGCCTCCGGCGTCAAGACGGCTTCCGGCGACGAATATGAAATCCAGGCACAGACATTCGGCAAGCCACTGCGCAACCGGATGGTGTCGGTGCCGGACGAGGGACTGGTCGCTGTCACCCAGCTGTGACGGCGAAAGTCCGGAAAGTGCGGTCCACCAGAATGATAATGGGAGATTGAAAATGGGACTGAAAAAACTGTTTCTAAGAATGGCAACGATCGGGCTTGGCATCGGCCTGATGACATCGGCGGCGCTCGCCGCGAACCTGCGGGTTCTGGCCTGGGACGGCTACGCCGATGCCGACTGGGTCAAGGACTTCACCGCTGCAACCGGCATCGGCGTCGATGTCGTCTTCATCGGCAGCGATGACGAGATCTGGGCCAAGATCAAGGGCAGCGAAGGCCAGGACTTCGACGTCTTCGCCGTCAACACCGCCCAGCTGCAGCGCTATATCAAGGCCGATCTGGTGTCGCCGATCGACGTCACGAAGCTCGCCAACCAGAAAGAAGTGCTGCCGCGCTTCCGCGATCTGACGGCGGTGAGCGGCGTCACCAAGGATGGCAAGGTCTACGGCATTCCGTTCTGCTTCGACTCCATCGGCCTGATCTACGACACCGACAAGGTCAAGCCGGCGCCGACCTCGATGTCGGTTCTGTGGGACCCGGCCTACAAGGGCAAGGTGCTGGCATACGACAATGGCGAGCACAATTTCTCGTTCACCGCACTGACGCTCGGCTACAAGGATCCGTTCAACCTCAGCGAAGAGCAGATGGCGGCGGTCAAGGCCAAGCTGGTCGAACTCAAGCGCAACGTGCTGAGCTTCTACACCACCGCCGACGAGGCGCAGCAGATCTACCAGAACAATGATGTGGCCCTGATCTGGGCCAATTATGGCCAGCAGCAGGTCAAGGCACTGCAGAAGATCGGCGCCCATGTCGCCTACGTCAATCCAAGCGAGGGCGCGCTTGCCTGGCTCGACAACTGGGTCATTTCCAAGGGTGTCCGCGACAATGCGGCGGCCGAGAAATGGATCGACTTCATGCTGAGCAAGAAGGTCGGCGGCGAGCTTTCCGAGCGCACCGGCTTCGGCAACACGGTGACGGAAACCGGCAGCGCCGGCGGCAACGACAAGCTGGTCTGGCTCAACAATGTCGAGGACCCGCTCAAGCGTTCGGACATGTGGAACGAGGTCAAGGCGACGCCCTGATATTTCCGCACTGTGCCTTCGAAGGACCCGGCGGTCCGGAGGTTCCGGACCGCCGAAGCGTATGCGAGAGTATCTCATGAACCAAAACACCGACCTGCTGACGCTGCGGTCCGTCTCGAAATCCTACGGCACGGTCCCCGTGCTGCACGACATCGACCTGTCGATCCGGGACGGTGAGTTCCTCACCGTGCTCGGGCCTTCGGGCTCCGGCAAGACCACGGTGCTACGGCTGATCGGCGGACTGGAGCCGCTGACGTCAGGCGAGATCCGGCTTGACGGGCAAGACATCAGCCGAATGCCGATCAACCGACGGCCGTTCAACACCGTGTTCCAGGACTATGCGCTGTTTCCGCACCTGACCGTTTCCGGTAATGTCGGCTACGGGCTTTCGGTTCGCCATATCCAGCGCAAGGAGATTGCGCGCCGTGTCGCGGAGGCCCTCGACCTGGTCCAACTCGGGCGTTTCGCCGACCGCTTTCCGGCGCAGCTCTCCGGCGGCCAGCGCCAGCGCGTCGCGCTCGCCCGTGCGCTGATCTGCCAGCCGCGCCTGATCCTGCTCGATGAGCCGCTCGCCGCACTCGACCTCGAACTGCGCCGGCAGATGCAGGAGTTCCTGAAATCCATCCAGCGCGAAATCAAGACCACCTTCCTGTTCGTCACCCATGACCAGGAAGAAGCCATCGGCATGGCCGATCGGATCTGCGTGATGGAGGCCGGCCATATCCGCCAGCTCGGCACGCCGCACGACCTTTACTACAAGCCGAATTGCGAGTTCGTCGCGCGCTTCTTCGGCGAGAACAATCTGGTGGCCGGAAAACTTGGCGCCGTCCGGGGCGAGCTGAGGTCGATCGAGACACCGCTCGGGCACCTGATTTGTTCGATCAGCGACCAGCCGCATTTGAAGGTCGCAGCGGAAGGCGCCGGCGCCTACGCTGCGTTCCGTCCAGAAGCGTTGCATCTTGCGGATGCAAAGGACACCGACAACCGTTTTTCCGGCACGATCTCCGACATGGCCTTTGCTGGCTCGTCGACCGTCGTCACCATCACGGCTGGCGCCGACAATGCCGCGCAACGCTTGCGGCTGCGCGTGCCGAGCCGGGTCGACGGCAGCGCGCTCAAATCCGGCGAGGCTGTATCGCTCTCGTTTGCGCCGCATGAAGGCCATCTGGTGCTGGCATGAGCGAAACCGGCTCGACACTGCCTGCCGAAAGACGGCTGTCGCTGCTGGTGACAGTGCTGGCGTTTGCGTTGCCGGTGATCTTCGTCCTGGTGCCGCTGGCGATCTTCCTCGGCTACAGTTTCTTCAGCGTCGACCAGGGCACGATCGTCTACGGCTTGTCCCTGGGCAACTATATCAGGTTCTTCACCGATCCGATCTTTCTCCCGGTGTTCTGGAATACCATCGTGCTGTGCGTCTCGGTGGCCATCATCTGCATCCTGCTTGCCTATCCCGCCGCCTATTTCCTGACGACGCTGAAAGGGCGGTGGCGTTATGCCTTGCTGATGTTGCTGCTGGTTCCCCTGCTGATGAGCTACGTCATCAAGATCTATGCGATCCGCAGCATCCTCGGCCTCAACGGCTTCCTCAACAAGGCGCTGGTGGCGCTCGGCATCCTGCAGGAGCCGTCGACGCTTTTCGTGTTCAACATGAACGCCATCCTGCTGACGCTGACGCTGCTCTTGATCCCTTTCGCCATCCTGCCGATCTTCCTGTCGCTGGAGCGGATTCCGCAGGTGCTGCTGCGGGCGTCCGACGATCTCGGAGCAAGCGGCTTGCAGACCTTCCTGCGCATCACCTTGCCGCTCAGCCTGCCCGGCGTCGCTTCTGCGGCGAGCTTCGTCTTCGTGCTGGCGATCGGCGATTTCCTGACGCCGCAAATGGTCGGCGGGATCAGCGGCTTCACCTTCGGCCGCATCCTCTACAGCCAGTTCGGCACGGCCTACAACTGGCCGTTCGGCGCAGCGCTGTCGGTGGCGCTGGCAGTCGTGGTGATCGCGGCGATCCTCATCGGCGAACGCTTCGGGCGCAATCGGGGGATTTCGGTATGAGCGCCCTGCCCCGGCTGTCCACCATCTTTCTGGCCGCGATCACGACACTGGTTGCGCTGCTGCTCTACAGCCCGCTGTTCGTACCGATCGTGTCGTCGTTCTTCACCATTTCGCATGGCAATGTCGACTGGTCGTCTCCGACCCTTTCGACCTATGTCGCGCTGGCCGAAAATCACGACATATTGGTTGCCTTGCGCACCACGCTGATCGTCGGTGTCAGCACCGTCATCCTGTCGGTTGTCAGCGGAACGCTGCTGGCGCTCTACTATCACAGTCGCCGCTCCGGGCGGTCGCTGCTGCAGTTCATCATCTTCCTGCCGTTCCTGATGCCGCCGATCATCAGCGGTCTGGCGCTGCTGATCTTCTTCCGCGAAATCGGCCTCGAACGTTCGCTTTTGACGGTCGTCATCGGCCATACGGTTTTCGTGCTGGCCATCGTCTACCGCACGGTGCTGATGCGGCTGCAGTCGATGAGCCGCACGCTGATCGAAGCGTCCTACGATCTCGGTGCCACGGGCTGGCAGACGTTCTGGCGCATTATCCTGCCAAACCTGTCGAGCGCCATCGTCGGCGGCGCCATCCTGGCCTTCGCCCTGTCGTTCGACGAGACCATGATCACCATCCTGGTCACCGGCACGCAAAGCACGCTGCCGGTCAGGCTGTGGGCGATGATGCGGCTTGGTTTCTCACCCGACATCAATGCGCTAGTGGCGCTGATCCTGATGTTCACCGTGCTGCTCTGCGTGCTCGCCGCCCGTTTTCTCATCCCCAGGCAAGTCGCGACGGAACGGACTTGAGTTGCCGGGCAATCGTCATCGGGAGAAGGCGATTGGGTTGAGGTCGAAGACCCGTCCCCGATTGAGGATGTTTCTGGGGTCAAGGGCTGCCTTCAGCCGCCGCATCGTGGCGATTTCGGCATCACTGCGGACCAGATGCAGCCACTTCTTCTTGTCGATGCCGATGCCATGTTCGGCCGAAACACCACCTCCGGCAGCTGCCACGCCGCGATAGACGATGTCATATGCCGCCGCCGGATCGACCGTCAGGACTTGATAGTGCAGATTGCCGTCGCCGAGATGGCCAAAGACATAGATGTCGGCGCCGGGATCCACGGCATGGATGGCGATATCCGCTTCCCGCAGGAATGCCCCCATCCGGGCCAACGGGATGCTGACGTCGACGCCGATCAAACCCTTGATCGAAAACAGGACGCGATTGGCGTCCTCCCGCACGTCCCAGAGGGCACGGAATTCGCGCGGTGACTGCGAGACGACCACATTGTCGATGACGCCGTCCTCGACCGCCTGCATCAACACCTCGGCGAAGCGCTCGCCGTCACGTTCGGGCTCGCTGCCCTGGATCTCGGCCAGCACATAGACGGGCGAGCCGGCCGGCAGCGGCGCCGGCATGGCCATGCTGGCGACCATGAGGTCATAGAGCGGTGCGAAATTGACCTCATAGGCGGACAGGAGCGGGCCGAGCTTTTGCCGCAGCAACCCAAGCAGCGCGATCGCCGCATCGAGCGAGGAGAGCGCGCAGAAAGCGTTGACCTCGGACGCCGGCTTGGGATGCAGCCTGAGCGCGGCGCGTGTGACGACCCCGAGCGTCCCTTCCGTGCCGATGAAGAGCTGGTTGAGGTCGTAGCCGGAATTGTCCTTGGGCAGGCCCTTGAGCGACGTCAGCACGCTGCCGTCGGCAAGCACGGCTTCCAGCCCCAGAACCTGCGCCCGGCACATGCCATAGCGCAGCACGCGGATACCGCCGGCATTGGTGGCGATATTGCCGCCGATCGTGGCCGAACCGCGTGCGCCGATATCGATGCCGAACATCAGCCCGGCGCCGTCGGCTGCTTCCTGCACTACCTGCAATGTCGCGCCCGCTTCAGCGACGATGCTCGCAGCCCGGCTATCCGGAACGGCGAGGCTGGTCATCCGCTCCAGCGACAGCACCACCTCACCCGGCTGCACACGCGCAGCACCTGTCAGCCCGGTGCGTCCGCCCTGCACGGCAAGTGGCTGACCGAGATCGTTGCATGCGGCGAGTGCTGCCGCGACGCCTTGTGTGTCGCGCGGGCGCAGCACCGCTTCGGGAAGCGCACCCAGCTTGCCGTCGGGATCGTCACGATAGCGCTGGTCCACATCCGCGCCGGCGAGCACGCCGCCCGCACCTAGCCGGTTGTCGAGAACAGACAGGAGCTGTTGGATTTCAGGCGACATCGGCCGATCCTATCGATGATCGCCTGCCGGTCAAACGCTCGTCCACGCAAAGCGACGTCGTCCGTGTCCGCGGTAATGTGAAACAGGACAATCGTCCGGTATCGACCACGATGGGACCGTGATCGATACCGGAGAAATACGTTGTCTTACTGAAGTTTCGCCTGCAACGCGTTGACGTCATCGGTGGTCATTTCGCCATCGGTCGCCACCTTGCCGTCGACGATCTTCCACAGCCGGAACGGGCCGGTGATGTCGCCATATTTATCGAAGGCAACCGGGCCGATGACGCCTTCGTAGCGGATCGGCTTGCCGTCCTTGATGAGGCCGAGCGCCTTGGTGAACTCTTCCTTGCCGGCAAAGATCGGCGTGCCGGCCGGATCGACCGCCTTGTACATCGCGTCCTTGATCTTGGCCGGATCCTCCGAGCCGGCAATGGCGATGGCGAGACCAACAATCGCGCCGGCATCATAGGAACGGTCGGCCGCCGGATTGGACGGCTCGATGCCGGAGAATTCCTTGTAGTTCTTGGTGAAATACTCCGTCGAGGCCGTCGGGCTGGTGCCGGAGGAGGTGCCGTAGGCTTCCTTCAGATAGTCGGCGCCGACGGACTCGATGAAATCAGGGCTGTTCATGCCATCATTGAGCAGGAATTTCTGCACGCCGCCCTGCGAGATCCAGGTGCGGGCAACCGTAGCGCCATCGACCGGCGTGCTGACGAGATAGAGCCCGTCCGGTTCGCCGGCCATCGCCGCCGTGACTTCCGAGGCATAGCTCGACTGCTTTTCATTGTAAGGCGTGTCGGAGACGATGGTGCCGCCGAGCGCTTTGTAGGCGCGCGAGAATTCGGCCACCATGTTGACGCCGAAATCGTTGTTGACATGGATGATCGACAATTTCTTGAAACCCTTGTCGATGGCGTATTTGGCGGCGGCGACGCCCTGCAGCGCATCCGAGGTGATGGTGCGGAAGAAGATGCCGTTGGTCTTGCCGTCGCGGCCGAGCGCCGTCAGCGTCGGCGAGGACGACGCCGGCGAGACCTGGACGATCTTGGCTGGCGCGGTCACCGAGGTCAGGATCGGGATCGACACCGACGAGATGATGCCGCCGATGATGACCGGGACCTTTTTGACCTGAACCAGCTGGGTGGCGGCATCGACCGCGATGTTGCCCTGGCTCTGGCTGTCGCGCGTGTCGGTGACGAGATCGCAGCCGCGCACGCCGCCGGCGGCGTTGATGTCACGGAAGGCCATCTCGACCGACTTGGCGCCGGCCTGGCCGTATTCGCCGGCAGGCCCGGTCAGTTCCATGACGAGGCCGACGGTGATCTTGCAATCGGCGGCTTGCGCGGCACCCGCCATCGTCACGAGGGCGAGCGCGGTGGTGAGTTGGAGTATCGTCTTTGTCATTGTTGTTCCCCTTTCGTTACTCAACTGTATCTGATCTCTGGAGCCTGTTCAGCGTTCCGGCACCTGCAGCCAGGTTTCATGCAGATGTCGCCATTCGACGCCGTTGGGCGCCGATGAACTGGTGGTGAAGACGGCGCTCGACTGGCGGCGGCTATGCTTGCCTGCGCGCAGCTGCGCCTCGACGTAGAAGACGACGATCGTGTCGGCGTCCTGCCAGCCGGGCCGGATGTCCTCGATCGAAATCGCGAAACCGTCGTCACAAGAGGCGCGGCTGGTGCGAACATGATCGACGACCGCTTGGCGATCGAGGATCTGCCCATCCGGCGCGACCATGCCGAAGTCTTCGCCCATGGCGCCTTCGAAGCGGCCGAAGTCCACCGTGTTGGCTCGCGCGGCGACGAACCAGTCGACGAAGAAGCGATGCAGGTCGATGACCTCGGCGCTGGCGCGCGAAAACAGGGAGGGTTCGCCGCTCATTTCTTCCCCGCATTGAGGTTGTAATGCATGATCGAACCGTGGCGGCCGTGGCGGTCGCGCTCCAGCGTGTAGACATCGCCTTCGAGGCCGGTGCCTTGCGCGATGATGGCCGCTATCCGCGCCCGGTCCTCGGCATCGAGCGCAACATCCATGATGCCCGCATTGGCCAGCGCATGCGCCTGATTGCGGGCGCCGACAATAACGGCCGCCACTTGCGGCTGCTCCAGCACCCAGGCGCTGGCGATGGTGGCAAGGTCGACGCCGTGACGATCGCCAACGGCCTTCAGCGCCTGAAGCAACTGCTGGAACAAGTCCCAGCCGCCGAAATCATCGATGATCAGCTTGTATTTGACCAGCGAGCGGTTTTCGAGCGGCGTGGCCGGTTCCGCCACACCGAGCCATTTGTCGCTGAGGAAGCCGCCGGCCACCGAGCCGTAACAGAGGAAGCTGACGCCGTTCTGTTTTGCCAGCGCCGCCAGGCTGGTGCCCGGCCGCTGATCGAGCACCGAATATTGCAGTTGCTGGCTGACCAGCGGGATGCCGGCGGCGAGGATTTCGGCAAGCCGCGGCGTGTCGAAATTGGTGGTGCCGAGATTGCGCACCTTGCCTTCCAGCCGAAGCTCGTTGAGCCAGCCCATGGCCTCGACGTAGCGAGGCTGGTCATAATCCCACCAGTGGAACTGGACGAGATCGAGCCGCTCGGTCTTCAGCCGCCGCAACGACTGGTCGACGATGCCCCTGATGTAATCGCGGCTGATGGTGGCCAGCCGTTCAAGGTCGGGCACCAGCTTGGTGTGCACCTTCATCCTGGCCGCAACGTCGAGGCCGCGCTCGCTGGCCAGTCGCAGACGAGCGGCGCCGATCAGTTCCTCGACGCCGGTGTAGATGTCGGCGCAATCATAGGTCCAGATGCCGGCATCGAAGGTGGCGATCAGATCGGCCACCGCTTGGCTGCGGTCGATGGCGCCGTGGCCACCGGCCAGTTGCCAGCCGCCGCGAATGACGCGCGAGATGGTGTAGCCGGGGCCGAGTTCGAAGGTCTTGGCGATCATGTCAGGTCATTCTCCTTCGGCAGCGGCACGGCCGTGGTCTCGGCATGGCTGAACCGCCGCTTGGCCAGCCTGACGATCCTCAGCCGGCTGGCGCAATTGGGATCGGGACAGGCGATCTCGGCGTCCGAGGTCATCCAGTCGTTCGGGTGGGTAGGACGCTGCTTGGCTGCCAGCAGCGGCAACACGGCGGAGATCGAATAAATCGAAAACCCCTGCCCTGCAGGCATCGACAGCATCTCGCCCTTGAGCTCGAAATAGTCGCCGGCCTTGGCGCCGCAATAGATCGGTTTGCCCTCAGGGATGACCGCCTCGACGCGAAGGTCGAACAGCTCGAAACTGTCGTCGGCCATTTCAGGCCTCCACCAGGCTGAAGGTGACATCGCAGGCGCCGTTGCGGCGGATGACACCGCAAGCGGCGGCGAACTGATCACGCTCTTCGACCCGTACCTGCGCCACCACGCTGCCGGCCAGCCAACCGATCGGAAACAGCAGCCGCGCCCCCTGCCCGTAATACAGGCCGATGTCGAAGATCGCATTGGGGTTGCCGCCCCACATGCGTGGCGGCACATAGGACAGCACGATGTCGCCTGGCTGCGGCGTCAGCGTCGCGTTCTCGGCCGGCAAGGGCCTGGCATAGGCCTGGCCCTCAATATCGGCGGCGGGAACCGGACAGGAGATTTCCGGCCCCGTCCACATCGCATGGATGCCTGGCACGACACGTGGCGTGCCGAGATACGCCTTGAGGAAGGCAGCGTTTTCCGGTGCTTTCCCGGGCAGCAACAGCGCCGTGACGGAAAGCTTCGAGCGCGGCTCGGTGATCCTGATGGAGGTCATGTCTGGTCTTTCGCGGCGGCAGCCTGCAGCTTGCTGCGCAGGAAGGTGAAGGGCCGGCTGATGTCGGCGACCAGCGACTCGCGCGCCGCCTGCGCATCCCCCGTGGCCAGCGCCGTGACGATGCGGCGGTGGTACTGGGCGGTGTCTACCTCGCCGGCTTCCGAGAAGGCATAGATGGCGACACGAATACAGGGACCCGATTGCAGCCACAGGCTCTCGATCATCGGGATCAGCACGGCCGAACCGCAGGAGCGGTAGATCTCGAAATGAAAGCTCTGGTTGAGCGTCACTTCGCGATCGACGTCCTTCTTGTGCTTCAGCGCCCGCATCTCGTCCCATTCGCCCAGAATGGTTTCGATGGTGGCGATCTGGCGCGGACCCATGCGGGCGGCGGCCAGCGCGATCGCCTCGCCCTCGATCAGGATGCGGGCACGCAAGAGATCATCGAGGCGTTCCAGTGTGATCGGCGGCACGCGCACCGAACGGTTGGGCAGCGCCTCCAGCGCCTTTTCCGTGATCAGCCGGCCGAGCGCCTCGCGCACCGGCATGGTCGAGGTGACCAAGGCGTCAGCCAAACCCCGGATGGTCAGCACCTGACTCGGCTCGAACAGGCCGCCGATCAGGGCGCGGCGCAGTTCGGAATACACACGATCCTGCACTGTCTCGCGGCCGACCGGCGCAAGCTGGGCCGCGATCGCCTCGTTGTTCTTTTCGATGGCAGCCTTTTGCATGGAATTCCGTTCTTGGCCGGTTTTCGGCTTGCGGATGAAATTAAAGCCGAATAGCGTGATCAAAGCAAGTGTGATCACAAATCATAATCAGGAGACGGCAACGATCGTCTTCGGCCAGAGGGTTTGATGAGCGAGGCAACCAAGCGGCAAGGGGAAACCCGCGCGCCGGTTCTGACGGCAAGGAATGTCGTCAGGCGGTTCGGCGGCCTTGTCGCGGTCAACAACGTCTCGTTTGACGTCAAAGCGGGAGAAATCCTCGGCCTGATCGGCCCCAATGGCGCCGGCAAGACGACGATGTTCGATCTGCTCGCCGGCAGCATCCTGCCGACCAGCGGCGAGATTCTTCTCAACGGCACGTCTGTCTCGGGCGAAGCTGCACATCTGCGCATCGGCCGTGGCCTTGGCCGCACCTTCCAGATCCCGCGCCCGCTGCCCAATCTGACGCTGATCGAAAACATCATGCTGGCGGCACAGGGTCAGGCCGGCGAGGAGCTGCTCGCAAATTTCGTCAGGCCATGGCGCGTCGCCGCACAGGAAAGAGCCGCCAGGACAAAGGCGCTCGAACTGCTTGAGTTGGTTACCCTCACCCACCTTGCACATGAGCCGGCGCGCGTGCTTTCCGGCGGCCAGCGCAAGCTGCTCGAACTCGCCCGCGTCGTGATGGCCGATCCGGCGATCATCCTGCTCGACGAACCGGCCGCGGGCGTCAACGCGACGCTGCTCGAAGTCATCATCGACCGCATCCGCGACATAAATGCGCGCGGCATCACCTTCCTGCTGATCGAGCACAACATCGACATGGTGACGCGGCTCTGCCATCGCGTCCTGGTCATGGCGAGCGGCCAGTTGCTCAGCGAAGGCACGGCCGAAGAAGTCGCTCACGACCCGCGCGTCATCGAGGCCTATCTCGGAGGCGTGGCATGAGCGAGATCGTTCTCGATGTCCGCGACCTCGAAGCCGGCTACGAGCCCGGCGTGCCGATCGTGCGCGGCGCCTCGATCACCGTCAAAAAGGGCGAGATCGTCGTCGTCCTCGGCCCCAACGGCGCCGGCAAGTCGAGCTTCATCAAGGCCATCGCCGGCCTCGTCCCGATCACCGGCGGCACGGTGTTTCTGGACGGCAAGGATATCACCGCCGCCCCCGCGCACACCATGGTGCGGCTTGGGCTGGCCTTCGTGCCGCAGACCGAAAACATCTTTCCGCTGATGTCGGTCGAGGACAATCTGAAAGTTGCCTGCGGCATCCTCGAACGGCGCGAAATCCCAGCCCGCATCGAGGAAATGTATGCGGCGTTCCCCGACCTCGTCCGCCAGCGTCGCACCGCCGCCGGCAACCTCTCGGGCGGACAGCGGCAGATGCTGGCCGTCGCACGAGCGCTGATCGTCCACCCCAAAGTGCTGGTGCTGGACGAGCCGTCGGCCGGCCTGTCGCCGAAATTCGTCTCGACGGTGTTCGAGATGCTGGCCGGCATCCGCAAGTCCGGCGTCACCATCCTACTGGTCGAACAGAACGCCAAAGCAGCGCTCGCCATCGGCGACCGCGCCTATGTGCTGGTCGAGGGCAAGGACCGGCACGAGGGCATCGCCGCCGAACTGTGGAACGACCCGGTCGTCGCCGAACTCTATCTCGGCCAGCGCCCGCTTGGTGCAGAGAAGACGGGGCACGCCGGCAAAGGAGGCACGGCATGAGCCTGCAATTTGTCGTCGACGGATTGCTGACGGGTTCGATGATCGGCCTCGGCGCCATCGGCGTGACGCTTACCTATTCGATCCTGCGTTTCTCGAACTTTGCCCATGGCGACTTCATGGCCTGGGGCACCTATGCGACGCTGGCCGTCGTCAGCGCCATCGGCGCGACCTTCGGCAAGGTGGCGCCGATCGCACCGCTCTCCTTTGGCTGGCCGCTGATTGTCGCGCTGGTCGTCGGCATGGCCTTCACCGCGCTCCTGGCGCTGCTGCTCGACAAGGTGCTGTTCGCGCGGCTGCGTTCGCAAGGGCAGGCGATCATCGTGGTGATGGCGAGCTTCGGCGCCTCGATGGCGCTGAGAAGCCTGCTCGAATTCACCTTCACCTCGCGGCCGACCTATTTCAGCCGGGCGATCCAGATCGCCATGCCGGTCGGCTTCGGCATCCGCATCACGCCTGACCAGATCGCCTTGCTGCTGCTGACCGCGGTGCTGGTGCTCGGCGTGCATCTGTTGATGACGCGTACGCAGACCGGCCGCTCGATGCAGGCCTTGAGCCAGAACGCGGCACTGGCCCGCATCGTCGGCATCGACGTCGCCAGCGTGGTGCGCGTCACCTGGGTCATCGGCGGGGCGCTCGCCTGCGTGGCCGGCGTGATGATCGGCATTCTGGTGCAGATCCGCCCGTTCATGGGCTTCGACATGCTGCTGCCGATGTTCGCCGCCGCCATTCTCGGCGGCATCGGCAGCATCCCCGGCGCCGTGCTCGGCGGCCTGATCATCGGGCTCGCCGAAGCCGGTGCGGTGCAGCTGATCGGCGCCGAATGGCGCGCCGCCGTCTCCTTCATCATCCTGATGGCGGTGCTGTTCGTGCGGCCGATCGGCTTGTTTGGTGTGAGGGAACGCTGATGGACCTGCTCGGCTACGGCGCCTTCTTCCTGACCACCGCGCTGATCTTCTCGCTGGTCACGCTGGGGCTCAATCTGCAATGGGGTCTGACCGGCCTGTTCAATGTCGGCCTTGCCGGCTTTGTCGCCATTGGCGCCTATACATCGGCGCTGCTGACGACACCGGACGATGCCGCACGGCTTGGCGGCTTCGGCCTGCCGATCCTTGTCGGCTGGCTCGGCGCCATGGTCGTCGGCGGCATCGCCGCAGCCCTTACCGGCATGGCGACGCTGCGGCTCAGATCCGACTATCTGGCGATCACCACATTCGGTGTTGCAGTCGTCGTGCAACTGGTCGCGCTCAATGCGCAGAAGCTGACGGGCGGACCATTCGGCATCGGTTTCATCCCGCGCCCGTTCGGCGGCCTTGCCGAGACGCCGCTGCTGTTCAACTTGTCGAACCTCGCCGTCGTTTCGGTGGTCACGCTGGTCGCCTATCTCGCTCTGGAACATCTTTCGCGCAGTCCATGGGGACGTGTCCTGAAGGCGCTGCGCGAGGATGAGCGGGCGGCGATCTCGCTTGGCAAGAGCGCGCGTTTCTACCGCGTCCAGGCATTTGCCGTCGGCGGCGCCATCATGGCGCTGGCCGGCGCGCTGCAGGCGCATTTCACCGGCTTCATCGCGCCGGACAATTATTTGCCGATCCTGACCTTCCAGGTCTGGGTGATGCTGATCGTCGGCGGCTCGGGCAGCAATCTCGGCGCCGTCATCGGCAGCATCCTGGTGTGGGCGATATGGGCCGGATCGGGCACGCTGACCAGCATCCTGTTCCCGCCGGAACAACAGGCTCGCGCCGCCGCGCTGCAGATCGCCGCCATCGGCGTCATGCTCTGCGTCATCCTGCTGATCCGGCCGAACGGCCTGTTCGGCGACAGGCCGCGACGGCCACGCTTCAGCAAGCGGGCGAAGATCGCTGCGGGCGAGAGCAGTTCCGGGTCATGAATGCCGTGGTCCGGCAGGAGGCACAAGGCGCTTCGCTGTGGCATGCTGTCAGCCGCAACCGCCGCGAGCGTCCGACGCTGCAGGACGACCTCGATGTCGACCTGGCCATCGTCGGTGGCGGCTTTTCCGGCCTTTCAACCGCGCTGCACGCCGCCGGGAAAGGACTTTCCGTCGCCCTTCTCGAAGCCGAATTCATCGCCTGGGGCGCGACCGGCAGGAATGCGGGCTTCGTCGTGCCGAACTTCGCCAAGATGGACCCGGCCGACATACTGGCCCACCTCGGACCTTCGCGCGGCGAAAGGCTTATCGATTTCGCCGCTGGCAGCGCCGACCTGGTCTTCCGCCTGATCCGGCAGCACGGCATCGACTGCGACGCGGTCCAGAACGGATGGATCCAGCCGGCGCATTCGCCTGCCGCCTTCGAGAAGGTCAAGTCACGTGCCGGTCAATGGGCACAGCGTGGCCGGCCGGCAGCCACATTGGATCGGCAGGAAATCGAAGCACTGACGGGTGTGCCAGGCTATGTCGGCGGCTGGATGGATCGTTCCGGCGGCGTGCTCAATCCGGTCGCCTATGCGCGCGGGCTCGCCGATGCGGCGGAGAAGGCCGGCGCGAAGATCTTCGAGCAGACGCGCGTCACCTCGGTCGATCGCATGGCCGGTGGCTGGGTGCTGAAGACGCCTACGGGTTCGGTGCGCGCCGCAAAGGTGTTGATTGCCACCAACGCCTATGGCTGGTCCCTCAACCCGTCATTGCAACGAACCTATTTTCCGTTGAGGGTTTTCCAGATCGCCACAGCGCCACTGCCTCGTGACGTGCGCAGCGGGTTGCTTCCCGGCGGGCAAGGTGTCGGCGACACCAGGCGAAATCTCTTCACCTTCCGCTTCGACGCGGACAACCGTCTAATCAGCGGCGGCATGCATATTCTCGGCGCTGGCGCCGACTCGCGTGTACCGCAGACGATCTGGCGGCGGCTTGGCCGGCATCTTGGTCTGCCCGACTTGCCGCCGCTTGCCTATAGCTGGTCGGGAATGGCAGCGGTCGAACCTGATTTCCTGCCGCACCTGATCGACCTCGGGCCGGGCCTGATCGCCGGGCGCGCCTGCAACGGCCGGGGCATCGCCATGACCACGGCGATGGGCAAGGTGCTGGCGGACTGGGCCGCTGGAACCGACGCGCGCGACCTGCCGCTGTCCTTTGCTGCGCCGGCGCCAATCCCGTTCCATACCGTGCTGCGGCATGCACCAAACCTGCTGCTGGGCTGGAGCATGCTGCGCGACCGGCTGGACGGGACGAGCTAGGCGGTCACTTCACCTTGCCCAGGTTTGCCGACAGCACGGCGGCCGCCATAGCGATATCCTCTTCTATGAAAGTCCGCACAGTGGGGCCGCTACGCTGCTCCAGTGCGGCGACGATCTTGCGATGCGCGTCGTTCGACTGCGGGATGTAGCGATCGGCCTGCATCAGCAGCTTGAGATAGGGCCCAACCCGCCCCCAGAGGTCGCGGATCATGTTGAGCAGGATCGGCGCGCCCGCTTGCTGGTAGATGGCGAAGTGGAACGCCTGGTTCAGTGTCAGGTAGGCTCTGGCGTCGCCGGCCTCGATGGCGCACTGCATGCCGGTGAGCGTGCCCTGTATGTCAACGAGCCCGCTCTCTGTCATCCGCGACGCCGCCATCTCGCCCGCCAGTCCCTCGACGGCGATACGGATGCGGGTCAGTTCCTCGAAGGCTGGCGCGGACAGCAACGGCACGATGACCGAGCGGTTGTTCTGCATCTCGAGCAGCCGTTCAGCGACCAGCCGCTGCAGCGCCTCGCGGATCGGCGTCGTCGAGATGCCGAACGTCTCGGCGAGCTTGCGAATGACCAGCGTCTGCCCTGGGCTGAAGCCACCTGAAATCAACTCCTGCTTGAGCGCGCCATAGGCGCGGTCATTCAGGGTTTGATGTTCAAGCTTCAGCATACGCGGCCCGCTCCGATCACCAGTTCGACAATGCGCGATCGAGTGTCTCGGCCAGTTGCTCGGCATTGTCCCTGGCAAACGGCAGAGGTGGCCTGATCTTCAGCACATTGCCGCGCGGACCGCAGGACGAGATCAGCACGCCGTCCTCTCGCATGGCTTCGACGACCGCCGATGTCTTGGTGGCGGCCAGAGCCTCGTCGCCGTCCGCCGTCAGCTCGACGCCGAAATAAAGGCCGTTGTGCCTGACGTCAGCGACCATGGCATGCCGGCTCTGCACCGCGCACAGCAGCTCACTTGTGTAGGCACCGACGTTGCGGGCATTCTCGATCAGTCCTTCGCCTTCGATCACCTCGAGAACGGCGAGGCCGACTGCGGCCGCGACCGGATTGCCGCCGAATGTGTTGAAGTAGCCCGTGTTTGAGCCGAAGGAGGCAACAAGCTGCGGCCGCACGAGCACCGCGCCCATCGGATGCCCGTCGCCGATCGGCTTGCCCATCGTGACGATGTCGGGCTCGATGCCATAATTGGCGAATCCCCACATGCCCTGGCCAAGCCGTCCGAAGCCGGACTGGACCTCATCGGCAATGACGATGCCGCCGGCCTTTTTCACGTGGTCGGCAGCCTCGCGCATGACCGCGGCATCCGGAAAGAAGATGCCGTCGCTGGAAAAGGCTGAGTCGAGAAGCAGCGCGGCCGGCCGGATGTTTTGCGCGCGCATGTCCTCGATCGCGGCGGCGACATTCCTGGCGAAATCATGCGCGGCTCGGCCATGGTCTCGGAATGTGTCCGGCGCCGACACGGTGCGGTGCTGCGCGGGCACGCCCTTTGCTCCGACCGCCGCCGGCGACAGCTGCGCCGTCGCGATCGTAGCGCCATGATAGGCAAAGTCTGTGATGATCACCCCGGCGCCGCCGCTGGAGTGCTGGGCGATGCGGATGGCAAGATCATTGGCCTCGCTGCCGGTGCAGGTGAACATGGCGTGGCCGAGATGGGCTGGAACGGTGCCGAGAAGTTTCTCCGCGTAGTCGAGGATGATCTCGCTGAGATAGCGCGTGTGGGTGTTCAGCGTGGCGGCCTGCCCCGCAAGCGCCTGGACGACGCGCGGGTGGCAGTGCCCGACCGACGCGACGTTGTTGTAGGCGTCGAGGAACTTGCGGCCCTGTGCATCGTAGAGCCACACACCGCTGCCGCGCACCAGATGGATCGGGTTGCGATAAAAGGCGCGGTAGGTCGGCCCGAGCAGCCTGGCGCGGCGCTCGAGCAGCGCGTGCTCCGACGCAGCCGCGTCGGCATTTGCAGGATAAGGCGAAGACTGGGACACGCATCTACTCCGGATTGGAATGGTCGAGAAAATAGCGGCGGGCATCCACGGACGAAAGCTCGTCCAGCCGTTCGAGTGACGCCCAGACCTCGGTGATGAGCCGGAGCACGTAGTCGCGCTTGGCCGGAAAGCGCTCGGCTTGCCAGCTGGCGATGTTGGCGATCAGAGCAATGCGGGCGCGGATCAGATCGAAGAGAATGCCGATCTCTTGCTCCTCAAGCCGCTGGACCGATTGATAGCCGGCGACAAAGCGCGCGGCCGGTGCCAGCGGATGGCCTTCCGCCGGCCAGCGGTACACGGCGCCGATGGCAAGATCGCAGATCAGCGGCGAATGGATCATATCGCCGAAATCGAGAATGCCGCTCACGACCTCCGGCCGCGACGCGTCCATGACCACATTGTAGGAATTCATGTCGTTGTGGACGATCTGCGCGCGCAGGGTCGGGATGACCGGCGCCGCATGCTCCTCGAAGGAGTCGATCGCGCGCTCGACCATGGCCCGGTGATGGGCATCGGCGATATGCGCCATCATCGGCCGCGTCTTGGCGACCTTTCGGATATCCCAGAGCAGGTCGCTGCCGGCGGCGGGATGGAAGAAGCCGCGCAGCGCCCGGCCAAGGCGGGCGAGGAAGATGCCGAGGTTGCGATCCTGCGCTTCGGAAGTCGGCGAGCGCGACAGCAACTGGCCTGGCAGATAGGTCACCAACCGGATGATGCGCGGTGCCGATCCACCGACACTGACCGCGAACTGCGCCTCGCCCTCAAGGCTTTTGCGCACCGAGGGAACCGGCAAGGTGGGGTCGACTGCAAAAATGTGGTCGAGCGCCTTGTTCTGGAAATCGGTGAAGCCGGCCTCTTCCGCCGGGTGCGAGATCTTCAGGACGAACTCGCCCTCGCCGTCGGCCTGGATGTGGAAGTTATGATCGCGCTCGCCAGGCAACGGACGCGCAGTGCCGGTGAGCCCGTAGTGCCGGCGCAAGATGGCCAGCGCGTCGGCGATCGAAACGTCAGGCGCGTCCTCGGCGAGCGTTTCGCCGAAACCGTCGGGCACAGCTGCATTCATGAGCTCGCCTCGGGATCGAGCGGCTCAAGACCGCACCAGTCGGCGATGAACAGCGCTATGGTCTGGGTAACCTTGCGTACAGAATCCAGATCGACGGCCTCGTCATAGCCATGCGGCATGCGGCAGATCGGGCCATAGACGATCGCCGGCGTGTCGGCGTAGAGGCCAAAGAAACGCGCATCCGTGGTCGCCGAGGTGACGTGTTCCGTCAGCGGTTCGCCCCAGACGGCGGTGTGGCTGCGCCGCAGCACGGCTTCCATCTCGTCGGCACCCTCCAGAACATAACCCTCGGCCATGAAGCCGTTGTAGGTGAGGCTCGGCGGGCGGTTGGCCAGGAACGGGTCGGCACGCGCTGCATCGGCGATGCATGCCTCGAGCTCGGCCCTGGCGTCTTCGAGACTCTGACCGGGATAGGTTGCGACCCGCATCTCGAAGACACAGCGCGCCGGAACGCTCGATGTCCACTCGCCGCCTTCGATCTTGCCGAGGTTGAATCGGATCGGGTGCGGGTGATCGCGGAAATGCTTGTCATCAACCTTGCGCGCGTTCCAGACGATTTCGAGCTGCTTCAGCGCCTGTATGATGACGAACGCCTTTTCGATGGCGTTGGCGCCGGCCGAGAAAGCGCCCGACGCATGCTGCGGATCACCGTCGACCTCGACCCGGAACCAGATCGGCCCGACCTGTGCCCGCATCAGTCTCGGCTCCAGCGGTTCGGGAATGAAGGCGGCATCGGCGCGGTAGCCGCGCTGCAGGCAGGCGAGCGCACCATTGCCGGTGCATTCTTCCTCGACCACCGACTGGAGGTAGACGTTCGCGGCCGGCTGATAGCCGAGACAGCGCAAGGCGGTCAGCGCATAGAGGCAGGCGGACAGACCTGCCTTCATGTCGCCGGCACCTCGGCCATGCATCCAGCCATCCTCGATCGCCGGATCGTAGGGATCGCGCAGCCAGCGGTCGGATGGCCCTGTCGGCACGACATCGATATGGCCGTTGAGGATCAGCGAGCGGCCGGTCGCGTTTCTCGGTGTGTGGGTGGCAACGACATTGAAGGCGTCGTCATACGAAACCGCCACGGGTGAAAAACCCGGCAGGTCGCGAATCGCGTCGACATCGACACGCCACATGTCGACCGCATAGCCGTCAGCCTCGTAGGCAGCCGCCATGAACGATTGCGCGGCGTGTTCCTCGCCACGCTGGGAGGGAAAGCGCACGAGGTCTTGCAGGAACGCTACCTGTCGCGCGAAGCCGTCATCGACCGCGCTGAGAATGGCCTCGTTCGCAATCCGTTCAGGCATGATATTTCACTTTCGTCTGGGTGGTGTATCATATCTCATATGCCATTCCTGTGAATTACAAGAGGCATATGGGCCGAAACGTCAGGCCAGAGCTTGCCGTTCGATGCCGCCACGCTGCTGGGGAGTTGGCATCGGATGCAGCAAGCCGATACTGCTGTCTGGAAGACATGACGAGGAATGACTTGATCAGCGAAGACACGATGCCGGCCAACATCACCGATCTCGCCACTGGCTACTGGCGCCTGCCGGCGGGCAAGCTCGCCAATGCAGTGACGTGGATGGAGGCGCGCGCGCCGCAGCCCGGTCTCGCAAAGCCCTTGGCCATGACCCGGATCACCATGCCCGACTGCGCTTCGTATCGGGCGATCTTTCTCGAGATCGGCGCGCCCTGGCTGTGGGATCGCGTTTCCGAAATGTCTGACGCCGAGATTGCGGCGCATTTTGCCGACCCGCGCCAGCATCTCTACTACGGCCATGACGAGACCGGCGCCCATCTCGGCATGGTTGAATTCGTCGTCGCTGACAGCAGCGAGATCGAGATCACCTATTTCGGCCTGTTCCCGTCCCTGACCGGCAAAGGTTTCGGCAAGCGGCTGATGGCCGGCGCTCTGGATCTCGCTTGGCGCCTTAACCCTAACCGTATCTGGCTGCATACAAGCAGCTTCGATCATCACAGCGTCATCGGCTTCTACAGTGCCTGCGGGTTCGTGCCCTTCGCGACCGGATTTGAAATAGTCGACGATCCCCGGATCAAGGGAACCTTGCCGCGCGATGCCGCACCGCAGATTCCCCTGATCGAAGCGGAGTGGAGCAATGGCAAAGGAGCCTCGCTCTCCTCGGAGAACCGACAGGTTGCGCGACCTAGATGAGAACAGGTCCGCAATCCGTCAGCCAAGCGTCGCCGCAGCATCGCCGATGGGTGCGCCGCGAGACCATTCTGTCGATGCTGGAGCGCCATATCGACACGCGCATCGTGCTGTTCGCCGCGCCGGCGGGCTTCGGCAAGTCGACGACGATGGCGCAATGGGCTGCGGAAGTCGCGCGCCACGGCCGGTTGACGGCATGGCTGTCGTGCGAGGCGACGGACAATGATGAGGGCGCCTTCCTGTCGCATCTGGTGGGCGCGCTGCGCCATCTGGTCCAGAGCCCTGCCGAGCTCGACCTCGCCTTCCAGTCGAGCCCGATACCGCAGCTCGATGTCGTGCTCGCAGCATTGGTGGCGGGTCTGGCGGCGCGCGAGGCCGACATCACCGTGTTCTTCGACGACTACCACGCTGTCGAGGCGCCGGCGGTGAAGCGGTTCATGGAGCGCCTGACCCGGCAGGCGCCGGCCAACGTCGCCTTCGTCATCGGCTCGCGCAGCCTGCCCGACCTGCAGCTCGGCAAGCTCCGGGTGCTTGGCGACGTTTTCGAAATCGGTCCCGACGATCTGCGTTTCGCCTCGTCCGAAGCCGAAGCTTTCTTCAACGAGAAGCTGGGCCTGAGCGTCAGCAGCGGCACGGTGGAAACCTTGTGTTCACGGACAGAAGGATGGGCCGCCGGCCTGCAACTGGCCTCCCTGTCACTGAGTGCCGCGCATGCACCTGAAACCGTCATCGGCAATTT
Organism: Mesorhizobium sp. Root695; assembly: GCF_001428185.1. Classification (NCBI taxonomy): domain Bacteria; kingdom Pseudomonadati; phylum Pseudomonadota; class Alphaproteobacteria; order Hyphomicrobiales; family Phyllobacteriaceae; genus Mesorhizobium; species Mesorhizobium sp. Root695. Next base: position 184,121 of record NZ_LMHO01000012.1, read on the forward strand.
CACCGGCGCCAACCGCAACGTCGCAGACTTCCTGATGGGCGAAGTGTTCCTGGAACTGCCGCCGGCGATCGCGAAGTTTCTGCTCTACAGTTCGATCTTCGAACGCTTCAGCGCGGAGGCCTGCCGGGCGGTGATGCGGGCGGCCGACGCCGAGGCGGCGATAACCGAAATCGAGACGCGCAACCTGTTCCTGGTGCCGCTCGACGAAGAACGGCGCTGGTTCCGCTATCATCATCTGTTCCACGATTTCCTCACCCGCGAAATGGAACGGCGCGAACCGGAAATGATCGCGCCGTTGCATCTGGCGGCCGCCGAATGGTTCGGCGAGCGCAAGATGCTGACCGAGGCGATCGGGCACGCGCTGGCCGCCGGCGACCAGGCTCGCGCGGCGGTGTTCGTGGAGAACAATGCGCTCGACCTCATCGCCCAGTGCCAGCTTCTTTACGTACGCCAGTTGCTGGCGCTGCTGCCGAGGCAACTGATCGACCAGCGCATCCGGCTGCAGCTCGTCGTGCTGTGGCTGGCGGTGCACAGCAGCCAGCCCGAGATTGCCCAACAGACGCTAAGCAATGCGCGCAAGCTGGTCGAGACCGGACCGGCTGACAGCAGTGACCCAGGCACCATGACCGGAACCACGATCGAGGCCGAGCTCGTGGTTCTCGCCGCTGCCGTGCACAGCACGCTGGAGCAGTTCGATCAGGCGCGCGACACGGCACTTGCGGCCCTGCGCGTCATCGCGCCCGATGCCTGGTTCATGGAGGGCGCGACCGCCAATGTCATTGGCTACAATCTCTATGCGCTGGGCGACCTCGAAGGTGCGCGCGCCGCGATCGATGCGGCGCGACGGGCGCATGAGCGAAGCGGTAGCCTGCTCGGCGTCACCATTGCCAATTGCTACATGGCCGTCGTCGAGCGTTCGGCGGGCCGCCTGCCCGCCGCAGAGCGGCTGCTGCGCAACGCCATCATCGAGGCCAGGGCGCGGATCGGTGCAAACTCCTATGCCGAGGCCCTGGCCGGAACGCTGCTTGCCGAGCTTGCCTATGAAACCAATGCATCGGGCGAGGCGCTGACCCTGGTCGAGAATCTCGGCCCGCAGATCGAAGGCGCGGCGGTCATCGTCTATCCCTTGGCCAGCGTGCCGACCTACGCCCGCGTGCTGCAGTTGACCGGTCGCACCGAAGCAGCACTGGATATGCTGGAGCGCGTCTATCAACGCGTGCGCGGCACGGTGTATCGCCGCCTGGCATCGATGATCATGCATGATCGCATACGCGTGCTGCTCGACCAGAACCGCAATGCCGAGGCGCGCGCGCTGCTGGCCGAGCATCGCGGCGGAGAGGCCGACGCGTCGACCATCATCACCACCGCCAACGAGTTCGAGTTCTTTGCCGAGGGCCGCCTGCTGACCGCTGAGAAATCCTATGCCGATGCCGCGCGGGTCTTCGACGCGCTGCTGGAGCGAACGCGAAGCAGCGGGCGCATGCGCCGCCATATATTGGCGCTGATCCTGAGCGCCAAGGCAGCCAGCGCCGCCCATGACCAACGCGAGGCCGACCGCACTCTGCTCGGCGCGCTGCGCCTTGCCCAGCCCTCCGGCTTCATCCGTTCCTTCGTCGACGAGGGAAGGTCTGTGGTCGAAGGGTTGATGCGCCTGCGTGCGGCTCAGGCAAAGACCGATCCCGCACTGTCAGCCTATGCGACGCGCATCATCGACGCCGCGCAGGCGATGCCCGTGGCGACACGCAAGCTGGCCGCACCAGCCGTTGAGAAGGAACAGCTCACCCAGCGCGAGGCCGAATTGCTGCGCTATCTCGCCGAGGGCATGTCCAATCGCGATATCGCCCTTGCATTGTCGGTGAGCGAAACCACGGTGAAATGGCATTTGAAGAACATTTTCGGCAAGCTGGCGGTGACCAACCGAGTCCAGGCGGTGCGCGCCACGCAAGGGTCCGCAGGCGCCCATACCCCTCCGAAAGGAGGGGCATAGATAACCGGCTTAACCCCTCTTTCGGGTCGGGCCACATGATCGTTAGCCTGCTAGCGTCACCGGGTTTTCAGAGGACGCTGCGGATGGCGACAGGCTACGTTTTTCACGAACAGCTGATGTGGCATGACACCGGCTCCAGCGCCGACATGATGCCTCCCGGCCGTTTCGTGGAACCCGGCCGCCATCTGGAATCGCCCGGCTCGAAGCGCCGGCTGAACAATTTGATCCAGGTCAGCGGCCTGTCGCGCCATCTGGTGCCGATCATCCCGGAGCCGGTCTCGGTCGAGGACCTGCTGCGCGTGCACACGCAACGCCATGTCGACGATATCCGCATGCTCAGCGAGCGCGGCTCCGGTTTCGCCGGGCCGCAGGCGCCCATCGGCCTCAACAGTTTCGACATCGCCCTGCTGTCGGCCGGCACCACCTACGCCGCCATGCGCGCCGTTCTGACCGGCCGCGTCGACAATGCCTATGCGCTGGCGCGGCCGCCGGGGCACCATGCCGAACCCGACCAGGCGATGGGCAACTGCCTGTTCTCCAACATCGGCGTCTCCGTGCGCCGGCTGCAGCACGAAGGCCTGCTCGGCCGCGCCGCCGTGGTCGACTGGGATGTACACCACGGCAACGGCACCGAGAGGGTGTTTTATTCCGACCCGTCGGTGCTGACCATTTCCCTGCATCAGGACAATCTCTACCCGACCGGGCGGGGCGCGCTGGCCGACAACGGCACGGGCGCCGGCGAAGGCTACAACATCAATATCCCGCTGCCCGCCGGCAGCGGGACCGGCGCCTATGAAGCGACCTTCGACCGCGTCGTCGCCCCGGCGTTGCGCGCCTACAGGCCGGATTTCGTCATCGTCGCCTCCGGCTTCGATGCGTCCGGCTTTGATCCGCTCGGCCGCATGATGCTCAACAGCGAGTGCTTCCGGCGGCTCGCCGCGCGGATGGTGGCGCTGGCCGCCGAAACATCGAACGGTCGATTGATCATGACCCATGAAGGCGGTTACTCAGAAGGCTATGTGCCGTTCTGCGGCCATGCCGTGATCGAGACGCTGGCCAATCACCGCACCGAGGTGGTCGACCCGCTGTCGGAGCATATCGACGAATGGGCCGGGCAAGATTTGCAGCCGCACCAGGCCGCGGTGATCGACGCCGCAGAGGGGCTGCTCGCCGGCCTGCGCCAACGCCTCGCCAGTGCGGCCTGACGCGATGGATTTTGTCATCACCACGCTTCTCAATGCGCTGACGCTGATCAGCATCCTTATGCTGGTCGGGCTCGGGCTGGCGATCAGCTTCGGGCTGATGAACGTGACCAACCTAGCGCATGGCGAGTTCGTCACCGTCGGCGCCTTCGCGGTCTATTTCATCCAGAGCGTGGGTGGCTCGTTCTGGCTGGGCCTGGCCGCGGCGCCCATCGCCGGCGCGGTAGTCGGCTGCATCCTCGAGTTCGCCATCATCCGCCATCTCTATTCCAGGCCAGTCTCGACCGTGCTTGCCACCTGGGGCGTCAGCCTGATCCTGCAGCAAGGGCTGGAACTGACCTTCGGTCTCGGTGCCAAACCGGTGACGCCGCCGATCGAGGGCACGCTCGATCTCTTCTTCACCGTCTATCCGGCTTACCGGCTGATCCTGATCGGCATCGCCATGCTGACCTTGCTTGGAGTCATCCTGCTGATCAGCCGGACATCCTTCGGGCTCGACATCCGCACCGTCATCCAGAACCGCGAGATGGCCGAGGGCGTCGGCATCAACACGCGACGCACCTACGCCATCGCCTTCACCTTCGGCGCGGCCATCGCAGGGCTTGCCGGCGGACTGGTCGCGCCGCTGGCGATCGTGCTGCCGCAGATGGGGGTGAACTATCTCGCCAACGCCTTCTTCGTCGTCATTGTCGGCGGCGTCGGCTCGATCGGCGGCCTCGTCGCCGGCAGCGTCTTCGTCGGCGGGCTGACCAGCGTCCTCAACTACCAGATCTCGCCATCACTGGCGCAGGCGATCGTGCTGCTCGCGGCCATCGTCGCTGTCCGTCTGCGGCCCAACGGCCTGTTCAATGGAGCGTCGCGATGATCGCCCGCGACCGCAACTGGCTGCTGGTCTTCGTTGTCTGCGTGGTGCTCGCGGTCGTCTATCCCCTGTTCGCCGATGGCTACCAGCTAACGGTGATCCGCGACGCGCTGATCTTCGGCCTGTTCGCGGCGAGCCTCGACTTCTTCTGGGGCCGCACCGGGATCCTGTGTTTCGGCCACGCCGCCTTTTTCGGCATTGGCGGCTACATCATGGCGCTGGTCACGCTCAACGACGCCATTCCCTTCGGAAGCCTGCTCGGCCTTGCCGGCGCAGTCACTGGTGCTGCTTTCGTCGCCGCCATCATCGGCTACTTCCTGTTCTTCGGCGGCATTCGGGGCAGCTATTTCACCATCGTCACGCTGGCGATGGGCGTCATTTGCCAGCAGGCTGCAGTCTCGTGGAGTTCGGTCACCGGCGGCGATAGCGGGTTGATCGGGATCCCGCCGATCGAGTTCGATCTCGGCGGGCTGCATGTCGATCTGAGCCAGGACTTGCCCAGCTACATTTTCGTCTCGGCCATCGTCGCGGTGGCCGTGCTGGCGCTGTGGTCGATCAGCCGCGGCCACTGGGGCACGGTGCTGACCGCCATCCAGGACAATGAAGTCCGCGCGGCAGCGCTCGGCCACAATGCGCCGTTGCGGCTGCTCGTGACCTTCGTCCTGTCGGCGGCGATCGCCGGACTTGCCGGCGCCCTTTACGTCTGCATGGCAGGGCTGGTGGCGCCCGATCTGTCCGGACTGCTGCTGTCGACGGAAGTCATCGTCTGGGTGGCGGTCGGCGGGCGCGGCACGCTGCTTGGGCCGGTGCTCGGCGCCATCTTCATCCAACGGGCGCAGCAGACGATCAGCAGCTTCAACCCGAGCCTATGGCCGCTATTGCTCGGCTGCGTCTTCGTCATCATCGTCTTCGTCCTGCCGGACGGCATCCTGTCGATCTACGCGCGGCTGAAAGGCCTGTTCAAAGGCGGGAGGCGCGCGCAATGAGCGACATCCTGCTCCAGGCCGAAAATGTCGGCATCCGCTTTGGCGGGCTGCAGGCGCTGGAAGCCTTGAACCTCACCGTACGAGACAAGGAGCTTTGCTGCATCATCGGGCCGAACGGTGCCGGCAAGAGCACGTTCCTCAATGTGCTGACCGGCACGCTTCGCCCGACCAGCGGCAGCGTGCGCTTCCTCGGCCAAGACATAGCCGGCCTGCCGTTGCACCGCATCGCCCGGCTCGGCATCGCCCGCAAGTTCCAGATCCCGTCTGTCTTCCCGAGCCTCTCGGTTGAGGACAATCTGAAGGTCGCGCGCTGGGGCGCGCCCTCGCCTGTGCGCTCGGTTGGCGAACTGCTGGAACTGGTCGCGCTCACCAACCGTGCTGCTACGCTGGCGGGCGAACTCGCACACGGCCAGAAGCAATGGCTGGAGATCGGCATGGCGCTGGCAATCGAGCCACGGTTGCTTTTGCTCGACGAGCCGACCGCCGGCATGACACCGCAAGAGACGTTGGCGACGGCCGACATGCTGCTGCGACTCAAGGGCGAATTCTCGATCGTCGCCGTCGAGCACGACATCCGCTTCGTGCGGGCGCTGAACTGCGAGACATTGGTGCTGCATCAGGGACGCCGGCTGCGCAACGGCCCTTTCCATGACATCGAGACCGACGAAATGGTCCGCGACGTCTATCTGGGGAGGCGCTGACCATGCTCCGGACAATGGCGGTCTCCGCCGGCTACGGTCTGCTCCCGGTGCTGAACGGCATCGACCTCAGTGTCGCGCCCGGCGAAGTCGTTGGCCTGCTTGGCCGCAACGGCGCCGGCAAGACGACGCTGTTGCGCGTCATCGCCGGCGGCTTGCGGGCGAGCGGTGGCGCGATAATCCTCGGCGACCAGAACCTAACCAATGCGCCGGCCTTCCGCCGCGCGCGGGCGGGCATCGCGCATGTGCCGCAGGGCCGTGGCATCTTCAACCAGCTGACGGTGCGGCAAAACCTCGAAGTCGGCACCCGCGCCGCCAAGGACCGTAGCGACGGCGGCATTCCGGCCGACATCTTCGGCTATTTTCCGATCCTGCGCGAACGCGAAGCGCAGGTCGCCGGCACGCTTTCGGGCGGCCAGCAGCAGATGCTGGCGATCGGCCGCGCGCTGTGCGGCCTGCCCTCGGTGCTGCTGCTCGACGAGCCCTCGGAAGGCATTCAGCCGAACATCGTGCAGTCGATCGCGGAACTGGTGCCGCGCATCGCCCGCGAGCGCGGCATCGCGATCGTTCTCGTCGAGCAGAATCTCGATCTCGTTCTCAAGGCGGCGGACCGCTGCCTGGTGATGGAGAAGGGCAGGATTGTCCATGAAGGCGCACCGGAAGCGTTCGCCGACGAAACCCTGCTGAAGGACCTGTTGGCTTTGTAAGGCGTGCATGGGGCGCGCCTGGGACTGGAAGGGAACACAACAATGATAAGCAGAAGAACTGTCTTGAAATCCGGCGGCGCTGCAGCCGCCTTCGCCATCGTCGGCGCGCCGTCGATCCTGCGCGCCGCAGACACAGTCAAGGTCGGCCTGTCGATCCCGATCACCGGGCTGCAGGCGATCCTCGGCGAGACGCTGCTCAATTGCTACAAGCTCGCCGCCGCCGAGCTCAACGCCGCGAACGGTATTGGCGGGCGCCAGGTCGAACTCATCATCGAAGACAACCAGACCACGACCAAGGGCTCCATCGACAAGGCGCGCAAGCTCATCAACGAAGACAAGGTCGACGTGATCATGGGCACGATCATTTCGCCGGAGCGCAGCGCGACGCTGTCGGTCACCTCGAAGGCCAAGAAGCTGTTCTTCTACCCGACCAATTTCGAAGGTGGTGAATGCAACCGCTACTTCGTCGCCACCGGACCGATCCCGATGCAGCAGGTCGACCCGATGATGCCATGGGTGGCCGAGACCCTGGGCAAGACGATCTATGTCATGGCTTCGGACTATGCATGGCCGCAGAAGATGACCGAGGCGATCACGGCGGCCTATGAGAAGGCCGGCGGCAAGATCATCGGTGCCGACTACTATCCGTTCGGCACCACCGATTTCGGCCCGGCCTTCCAGAAGATCAAGTCGCTGAAGCCCGATGTCGTCTGGTCGATGGTGGTCGGCAACGACGCCGTCACCCAGCTCAAGCAGTATCGCAGCTTCGACATCAAGCAGCCGCTGATCGCGCCACTCGACGAGGTCTTCAACAAGGACGCGCTGCCGCCGGGCGTGGCCGCCGGCACCTACGCGCCGCAGCCCTACTGGATGGCGCTCGACAACCCGGTCAACAAGAAGTTCATCTCGAGCTTCCGGGAGAAGTTCGGCCAGGAAAAGATGGTCAACGGCATCGGCGAGGCCGGCTACAACGGCCTTCATCTCTACGCGCTGGCCGCAGAGAAGGCCGGATCGCTGAAGGACGACGATGTGCTGGCCGCGCTGCCGTCGATCGAGTTCGACGCACCGCAAGGCAAGATCCGCGTCGACGCCACCAACAACCACACGCTGTGCCATTCCTATGTCGGCAAGGCGGCGGCCGACGGCATCGGCTACGAGATCGTCAAGGATTTCGGCACCATCGCCCCGGTAACGCCCTACTGCAAGGTCTAGGCGCTTCGGCACCAGTTCCAGGCAACCCTGACGGCGGCATTGTTGCCGCCGTCAGGATGCCTGGGGCGCAGGGAGCCGCTCGCGCAACTCGTCGACAAGCACTCTGGTGTTCTCGGAATAGTCGATCGGCACGACGACGAGATGCACGCCGCCGCCGGTGAAGGCCTGTTCCAACGTTGGCCGCAATTCGGCGATCGCGCCAACTCTGGTCCCCTTGGCGCCATAGGCCTCGGCATATTTGACGAAATCCGGATTGCCGAAGGTCATGCCGAAATCCGGAAACTCGTCGACCGCCTGCTTCCAGCGTATCATGCCGTAGGCGTGGTCCTCGAGCAGCAGGACGACGAGGTTGAGCTTGAGCCTGACGGCGGTCTCCAATTCCTGGCTGTTCATCATGAAGCCGCCATCGCCGCAGATCGCCATGACACGGCGCTGCGGATAGAGCAGTGCCGCCATCATCGCGGACGGCAAGCCCGCGCCCATGGTGGCCAGCGCATTGTCGAGCAGGATCGTGTTTGCCATGCGCGTCCGGTAGTTGCGCGCGAACCAGATCTTGTACATGCCGTTGTCGAGGGCGAGGATCCCGTCGGCCGGCATCACGGCGCGCACGTCATGCACAATGCGCTGCGGCGTGAAGCGATCTTCGGTGGCGCGCGCGGCGATCCGACTCAAAATACCTTCACGCAGCGGCAGCAAAGCCTGCGCGTTGGGGATGTTGCCCTCGATGCGGTCCGCCAGCAGCTTGAGCGAAGGCCCGAGGTCGCCGACAATCTCCGCTTGCGGGAAATAGACCTGCTCGACATCCGCGGACTGATAGCCGACATGGATGACTTCAGGCTCCTTGGCGCCCATGATGAAGGGCGGTTTCTCGACCGTGTCGTGGCCGATGGTGATGATCAGATCGGCCTGCTCTATGGCCTCGTGCACATAGTCGCGCTCCGAAAGTGCCGCCGTTCCCATGTAGAGCTCGGTTCCGCCAGGCACGGTGCCCTTGCCCATCTGCGTGGTGAAGTAGGGAATTTGCGTGCGCAACACGAACTGCGCGAGGTCGGAGGTCGAGCGCGGCCGCGACGCCGCCGCGCCGAACATCAACAGCGGACGCTTGGCCTTCATGATCATCCGGGCCGCGCGATCGAGCGCGACCGCACTGGCCAGGGGCAGTTCGACGGGATGCGTCGGCACGAGCGCGACCGATTCGCACTCCGCCGCTGCAATGTCTTCCGGCAGCTCCAGATGCACGGGGCCTGGGCGTTCTTCCTGGGCGACACGGAAGGCTTCGCGCACCAGCGACGGGATCATCTTCGGCGAGACGATCTGACGCGACAGCTTGGTCAGCGGCTTCATCGCCGCGACGATGTCGACGATCTGGAAGCGCGCCTGCCGGGATGACAGGATGCCCTTCTGGCCGGTGATCATGATCATCGGCATCGCGCCGAGCAGCGCATAGGCCGAACCGGTTGTCAGATTGAGCGCGCCGGGGCCAAGTGTGGTGATGCAGACACCCGGCTTGCCGGTGAGCCTGCCATAGGTGGCGGCCATGAAGGCCGCCGCCTGCTCGTGGCGGGTCAGGATCAGCTGGATCGAGGAGCGGCGGATGGATTCGACGATATCGAGATTTTCTTCGCCCGGAATGCCGAAAATCCGTTCGACCCCTTCGTTTTCGAGGGCCGCGACGAACAGATCCGAACCTTTGGTCATAGACCGTCTCTCCCGCAATGCGCTCAATCCGTCAGCCACTTTCATATGGCACTGGAACGCGACGCCTCAAAGACCCGAAGTGTGCACTCTTTTACCGGCTTTGCAGAAGAAACCCGAATTGTGTCCTTGTTGTCGACGGGTGATGGCGGCGATGAACTGATCGTTGACCGTGCCAAGGTCAAGGAATATCGGCGCGATCCTCACCGAGAGGCGGACGCCAAGGTTAGGCCATCGATTTCTGCAAGGCAGCCGCCAGCGCGTCGACGGCAAGCCGCACCTTCAGCGGCAGATGTGGCGTCTTCAGCCAAAGCGCGTAGCAGTCGTAGAGAAAGCGCGGCTCATCCGGCAACAGCGCCACCAATGCGCCGGCCTGAAGGCGATCGCGGACCAGCCAATAGGGTAGCCAGGCAAGTCCCATGCCGTCGACGGCCGCATCGGCGATGGCATCGAGATCATCGAGGCGTATCCGACCGACCGGCATGATCTCCAGAGCTGGCTGCATTTCGCGCGCAAACAGCCACGGCTGAACGATCTGGCCAACCCGGCGGTAGACGATGGCGTGATGGTCGGCGAGATCCTCGATCCGCCGCGGTTCGCCATGGGTTTCCAGATAGGAGGGCGCGGCGCAAACGACCATGCCCTGGCGCGCGACGCGGCGCGCGATCACGCCTGCCTTGTCGTCAAGGGTGCCGGTCCGGATCGCCAGATCGTAGCCATCCTCGGCAAGGTCGGCGAAGCGGTCGCTGAGCGAAAGGTCCAGTTCCAGCATCGGATATTGCCGCGCCAGCCCCAGCAGCACTGGGGTCACGCAGTGGCGACCGAAATGCGCCGGCATGGTGACGCGCAGTTTGCCACGCGGTTCGGAGAACTGGTCGGCGGCGAGCGCGTCGGCGGCCTCGGCCTCGGCCAGCACCAGGCGGCAGCGTTCATAGTAGGCACGGCCGAAGTCGGTCAGGCTCTGCCGGCGCGTGGTCCGGTTGAGCAGCCGCACGCCCAGCCGTTCCTCGAGAAACCGGACATGCTTGCCGACCATCGGTCCGGACAGATCGAGTGCGACTGCCGCGGCCGCGAACGAACCGAGGTCAACGGCCCTGACGAACACGGCCATGCTCTCAAGCCGATCCATATTCAAAACTCCTGGTTTCTATTGTTCTCCTCCTACAGCCATTTATCCCCGGAAAGCCCAGCTGCATAGCTCATTCGGTTCAGATGATTTGGAGTATCCCGAATGACACGCATGATTCGCTTTCACCAGCATGGCGGCCCCGAGGTTCTGTGCATCGAGGATGTCGAAGTTCCCCGACCGGGTCCCGGCGAAGTTCAAATCCGCGTCAAGGCGCTCGGCCTCAATCGCGCCGAAGCGCTGCTGCGTGCTGGCGCCTATATCGAGACGCCGAAGCTGCCCTCGGGGCTTGGCCTCGAGGCGGCGGGTGTCATCGAGACGGTGGGCGAAGGTGTTGAGGATTTCGCGCCAGGCGACAGCGTCAGTGTCATCCCACCGCAATCGATGATCCGCTGGCCGGCTTATGGCGAGCTTGCGACCTATCCCGCCGGACTCGTCGTGAGGAATCCCCCGTCACTTGATTGGCAAGCGGCGGCGGCCGTCTGGATGCAGTATCTCACCGCCTATGGCGCCCTGATCGACATCGCGAAGCTGCACAGCGGAGACCATGTCGTCATCACCGCGGCATCGAGCAGTGTCGGGCTTGCCGCGATCCAGATCGCCAACAGGGTCGGCGCGACCGCGATCGCGGTGACGCGGACTTCGGCGAAGAAGCAGACGCTGCTCGACGCCGGTGCGGCTGAAGTCGTGGTCCTGGCTGAGGAGGGTCTGACGGCACGGCTGAATGAGATCGCAGGGCCTGAAGGCGTGCGCGTCGTGTTCGATCCGATCGGCGGCCCGATCTTCGAGTCCCTGACAGCGGCGATGTCGCGTGGCGGCATCCTCATCGAATATGGCGGCCTCAGCCGCGAGCCGACGCCGTTCCCGCTGTCAGCCGTGCTGGCCAAGAGGCTGACGCTGCGCGGCTACCTCGTCCACGAGATCACTAGCGACCCGACCAAACTGGAGGCCGCCAAGGCGTTCATCTTCGAAGGACTTGAGACCGGGACCCTAAGGCCGATCATCGACCGGACCTTTGCGTTCGACCAGATCGTCGAGGCGCATCGCTATCTGGAATCGAACGAGCAGTTCGGCAAGATCGTGGTGACGCTCTAAGCAGCAACCATCCTCGTCTTCAGACACCAGCCGCGATGGCGAACAATTCATTCTTGCCGGCAAGATCGCCCTTGAAGGCGCGGCTCCGCATTCCTAACTGTCTCGTGCGGGCCGGGCCCCTCTGACGATCGCTTCTGGTGATTGTGATGTCGGACCGCTTTAACGGGCCCGTTTCCATCCTTTTCGGTCAAGCGGGCTCATTCCTTTGGTTTGGAGCCCCATATGACATCTTCCCTCCCTGGTTTGGTTTGCCCCTCCTGCCGCGTCGCGCTCGTGATGAGCGAACGCCAGGGTATCGAGATCGATTACTGCCCGCAGTGCCGCGGCGTCTGGCTTGATCGAGGCGAACTCGACAAGATCATCGAGCGTTCCGGCAGGGGGGCGTCGCCCGCGCCGCAGCCGGCAGCATTCTCCCAGCCGCAACATGGGCAGGGCCGCGATGACGATTATTCCCGCTCGCAGGGCCACCGTTATCCGAAGCGCAAGAAATCATTCTTCGAAGAATTGTTCGATTGACCGCATGACGCCCGATACGCGTGCGGGCGTTTACAGAAGATTTCCGAAACCACATGGATAAGGTCCATCCCGATGATGACTCGCACAAGCCGATTTACCGCCCTCTTTGCAGGACTGTTCCTGGCATTCTCGATGGTCGCGATGGATCATGCCGAGGCTCGTCGCGGCGGCAGTTTCGGCAGTCGTGGCATGCGTACGTTCCAATCGGCACCGCCGACCAGGACCGCGCCAGCGCCGACCGCTCCGGTCGAGCGTTCGATGACGCCCAACACCGGTGTGAACAACGCGGCCCGGCAACCGGCCGGCTTGCAGAGACCCGGCTTCATGAGCGGCTTCGGTGGAACAATGATGCGCGGTCTGCTGCTCGGCGGCCTGATCGGCCTGCTTGTGGGCCAAGGCTTCGGCGGCCTCGCCGGCATGTTCGGCTTCTTGCTTCAGGCGCTGCTCATCGGTGGTGCGATCATGCTGGCTATCAGGTTCTTCCGCTCGCAATCGGCCCGTGGTCCTGCCCCGGCGCTCGCCGGTGCCGGCAATGCCCAGGCTTCGCGATTTGAGAACCGCGCAACGGCACAGCAGCAGACTGCAGGCTCCTTCACAATTCCCGGCTTCGGCGGCGGTTCGGGCGGAGGCTCTCCGGCCACCGGCTCTGAGGAGATCACGCTGGCTCAGACCGACCTCGACGCATTCCAGCAGCTTTTGACCGATGTCCAGGAAGCATTCGGGCGCGAAGACCATGCCGCTCTGCGCCGGGCGACGACCCCCGAAATGGTGTCCTATCTGTCGGAAGAGCTGGCAGACAATGCCCAGAAAGGTCTCAGGAACGAGGTAACGGACATTACTTTGCTGCAGGCCGACATCGCGGAAAGCTGGCGCGAGGATGAGCGCGACTACGCCACGGCCGCATTGCGCTACGAGTCTCGTGACGTGATGCGCGAACGGGCCAGTGGCAAAGTCGTCGCGGGCGACGAGGACCATCCGACAGAGACGACTGAGCTGTGGACATTCGTGCGTGAGAATGGATCGAGCTGGAAGCTCTCGGCAATACAACAGGCTTGAGCCCCGGCCGGTTATGTCCGAGGCTTCGATGCGGAGTTGCGGTCGTTCAACGCGCGATCTTGACGCACATCGGCGTGCCGATCTCGATGGCGCGCCCGGTGTCGGTGAGCATGCCGCTGTCGGCGTCGCGCGCGAAGATCGAGATGCGGTCGCCATTCTGGTTGGCCGAGAACAGATGGCCGCCTGACGGCGTCAGCGCCAGGTTGCGCGGCGTCGCACCCCCGCAAGGGACATAGCCGACCAGGCTCAGCGCGCCGGTGTTCTGGTCGACCGCCATGATGACCACGCTGTCGTGGCCACGGTTGGAGCCGTAGACGAAACGGCCGTCGGAAGCGATCTGGATATCGGCGCAATGATTGCTGTCGCGCGCCTCGGCCGGCACTGCCGGCTTTGCATCGATGATCGACAGCTTGCCGGTGGCTTCGTCCAGCGCCATCGACACGATGGTCGAATCCAGCTCGTTCATGACAAAGACGAAGCGACCGTTCGGATGCAAGGCAAGATGACGCGGGCCGGCACCCGGCGGCAAAGCGGATTCGGCTGATTTGCTCAGGCTGCCATCGTGCCCGATACGGTAGGACACCAGCCGATCGATGCCGAGGTCGGCGACGATGGCCATGCCACCGGCAATGGTTTCGGTGACGCTGTGGGCATGCGAGCGCTCCTGCCGCGCCGCATTCGGGCCGGTGCCGGAATGCGAAACGCTGGCCAGCGGCGCCGACAGCGCGCCACTCTTGTCGAAGCCATAGACAGCCACGGCTCGATCCGGGCCGCCCTCGCCCATGCCATAGTTGGCGACCAGCAGCTTCGTGCCATCACGGGTGATGGTGTTATGGGCGGTGATGCTGCCGAGCGACGGCTGCTTGTTCAGATAAATGAGTGTCCCCGAAGCTCGATCGAAGCTGTAGGCGGAGACGGTGCCCTCGCGCCAGTTGAAGACTTCCGAATTGGCATAGAGATGCGAGCCGTCCGGCGTCACCGACAGGAAGGTCGGGTTGTCGACCTCATTGGTCTCGGCCAGTTTTCGTGTTTCCAGCGTCGTCTCGTCAAAGCTGTAGACGCCGAGACCGACGCCCCGCGCGCCCTGAAAATACGGCGCTTCCCGGTTCAGGCTGCCGACAAAGACCAGACAGGCACGCATGATTTCCTCCCCTGCCCCGCCGCCGCTTCGGGGCGCGGGACCAGCCAAAATTTCGCCTGTTCACGCTTGCAACGCAACCCCATATGTGAAAATACTATTTACAAAAGAAGATTGACGGGAGGAAACGTCTTGCATTTCGACGCCTTGATGCGTTCTCCGACAGCTAAGACGCGCTCCACGCAGGGCTGGCGGTGTCGGCCATGAACGATCTTGCGCCCACCGTCGGCGTCGCCTCGACGCACCCAAAAGACATGCCCGAGGACCATGCCGCGCTGCCGGTGTGGAATGCCGAGAACTGGTTCTACGAGGATTGGCCGGTCGGCCAGAAAATCCGGTCGTTGCGACGGACCATGGCTGAAGGCGACAGCCATTTGTTCAACACGCTGGTGCTGGACATCCACCCCTATGTGCAGGACCAGATGTTTGCCGAAAGCGAAGGTATTTTCGGCAAGCGACTGATCGCCGGCGCCTTCGTCTTTTCAGCCGGCCTGGGGCTGGTCGCCACCAACTGCGTCAACGCCTTTTCCTACGGCTACGACAAGCTCCGCTTCATAAAGCCTGTCTTCATTGGCGATACGATCTATTCGATCCGCTCCAACCTCGACAAGAAGCCCCGCTACAAGGAGATGGGCCTGATCCGTGCCAGCTATGAAGTGTTCAAGGGCGAGGGCGAGCTCGTTCTCTATTGCGAGCATCTGCAGACGGTGAAGTACCGCAACCCGGCCGACTTCGTCGGCAAGACGGAGAAGTGAAGATGCCGGCAGCAGCCGAATTGCCGCTCGCCGGTCTCGTCGTCGTCGACATGAGCCAGTTCCTGTCCGGGCCCTATTGCTCACTCAGGCTGCTCGATCTCGGCGCCCGTGTGATCAAGATCGAGCGTCCGGATGGCGGCGACCTGTCGCGTCGGCTCTATCTCAGCGACACCGAGATCGGCGGCGATTCCACCATCTTCCATGCCATCAACCGGGCCAAGGAAAGTCTCGCTATCGACCTCAAGAACGAGGCGGATCTTGCGGTACTGCGCGGCCTTCTGGCCAAGGTTGACGTGCTGATCCAGAATTTCCGGCCGGGCGTCATCGAACGGCTCGGCCTGGACTACGGGGCGGTCCGCAAGATCAATCCGCGGCTGGTCTATGCCTCGATCAGCGGCTATGGCGAGGACGGTCCTTGGGTCAAACGCCCTGGCCAGGACCTGCTGGCGCAGTCGCGCTCCGGCGTGATGTGGCTGAATGGCGACGAGGACCAGGGGCCGGTGCCGTTCGGACTTGCCATCGGCGACATGCTGGCGGGTGCGGCCTGCGCGCAAGGCATTCTGGCAGCACTGGTGCGGCGCGGCATTACCAGCCAGGGCAGCCATATCGAGACCAGCCTGCTGGAAGCACTGGTCGATTTCCAGTTCGAGGTGCTGACGACGCATCTCAACGATGGCCGCCGCCTGCCCAAGCGCTCCAACTTCCGCAGCGCGCATGCCTATCTGTCGGCGCCTTACGGTGTCTACCCGGCCAAGGACGGCTATCTCGCCATCGCCATGACGCCGATCCCCAAGCTGGCCGATCTGCTGTCGCTCAGCGCGCTGGCACCCTATCGCGACAAGCCCGCATCGTGGTTCACGGCGCGCGACGACATCAAGGCGATCATCGCGCAGAGGATCGCCACCAAGACCATCGACGAATGGCTTGCCATCCTCGAACCCGCCGACATCTGGTGCGCCAAGGTGCTGACCTGGCCGGAGATGCTGGCAAGCGAGGGCTTCCAGTCGCTCGACATGCTGCAGACGGTGACGCGCGAAGACGATGTCTCGATCCTCACCACCAGTTCGCCGCTCAGGGTCGATGGCGTCAGAGCCAAGGTCGATCGGGCGGCACCGCGCATCGGCGAGCACAGTGCTGCAATCCGCGCGGAGTTCGGCCTGTGAGTTCGCCCAAGCTCAAAGGCATGACCTGGAGCCATCCGCGCGGCTACGATCCGATGGTCGCCTGCTCCTCTCTCTGGGAGCAGAAGACCGGTATTGCCATCGAATGGGACAAGCGCTCGCTGCAGGATTTCGAATCCTTCCCGGTCGAAGAGCTGGCGCGCGCCTATGACCTGATCGTCATCGACCATCCGCATGTCGGCCAGATCACGGCTGAGCGCTGCCTCGAGCCGCTGGATATAGCCGGCCGCGAGGCGGAGCGTGCTGCCCTCAGTTCCGGCAGTGTCGGCCGGTCCTATCCAAGCTACACTTGGCAGGGACGGCAATGGGCGTTTCCTATCGACGCGGCGGCCCAAGTCCAGGCATGGCGGCCGGATGCGCTCGATGCGCCGCCGGCGCGCTGGAGCGAGGTGCTCGATCTCGCCCGGCAAGGCGGCGTGCTGCTGCCGTTGCGCCCCCCTCATGTGCTGATGGTGTTCTACACGCTTGCCGGCAATCTCGGGCATTCCTGCACAACCGATCCGTCCCACGATCTCATTGATCTTGAGGCCGGCAGTGAAGTGTTTGAGACGATGCGCGAGATCGCATCGCTGGTCGAACCTGCGTGTTTCGAGATGGATCCGATTGCCGTCTCGGAGCGCATGGCGGAGGCTGGCTCCCGCATCGTCTGTGCACCGCTGATCTACGGTTACGTTTCCTATGCAATGGCGGGTTTTCGCGCGAACCGGCTGGCGTTCGCCGACATCCCGGTCGTTGGCTATAGCGGCCCCATCGGCTCAGCGCTCGGCGGCACCGGGATAGCCGTATCAGCCTTTTCCAAGGCCAGAGATGCCGCGATCGATTTCGCCTACTGGGCCGCGAGCGGCGACGTCCAGCGCGGCGCCTATGCCGCTGCCGGCGGTCAGCCCGGCCATGCCGCGGCCTGGGAGGACCAGACCGTCAATGAAGCGACCGGCAATTTCTATCGGGATACGCGCGCGACGCTGGAAGGCGCATGGGTGCGGCCACGCCATGATGGCTACATGGCGTTTCAGCAGGCGGCGTCCGACCGCATCCTTTCCGGCATGACCTCCCGGCACAAAGCCGCCGAGGTCGTTGCCGATCACAATCGCCTGTTTCGGGAAAGTTCTCCGACGCAGGTGTCCGGCGCTGCCGGTGGAGGAGCCTGAACGAAACCGAACGGAGGAGAACAAGATGACAGGAATGATCCGCGGCCTGCTGGCCGCAACGGCGCTTGCCTCGCTTGCAACGACCGCCTTTGCGCAGGATGTGCAAGGGGTCATCGGCGGGCTGCCGACCGAACTCAAGGCGCAGTATGACGGCGCGCCGCAGAAGGTGCTGCCCTCGGCCTGGGACAATTTCACCGCGCCGCCGAAGCCGTGGAAGTGGTGCCACTCGGAATCCTACCAGGGCAATCCATGGCGGGTGACGGTGACCAAGGAGCTGAAGCGTCTCGTCGACGGGCTGATCGCCGACGGAACGGTGTCCAGCTTCGAGGTGTCGGACTCCAACAACGACGCCAGCCAACAGATCAACCAGATCCGTGCCTTCATCGACAAGAAGTGCTCGATCATCACCTCGATCCCGGGCTCGGCGACGGCACTCGATGATGCCATTGATGCCGCCGCCAAGGCCGGCATTCCGTTCATCACCGCGGCCGGTTCGGTGACCAGCCCGAACGCGATCAATGTCGATTCCAACTATGCGCGCTGGGGCTATGACATGATGACGGCGATCGGCAAGGCGCAGCCGGACGGTGCCAGCATCCTGCTCGTCGAAGGCATTGCCGGTCACCCGATCGTGGTGCAGGAGCGCCAGGGCGCGGACAAGGCGCTGGCCGAAAATCCAAAGCTGAAGATCTCGCGCAACGTCAACGGCAACTGGACGGCCAACGTCACCAAGACGGTGGTGCTGCAGGCGATCGCCACCAATCCGGCGCCGATCGATGCGGTGTGGACGACCGGCAGCGAAAGCCGCGTCGTCGCCGAGGCCTTCGCTGAAGCCGGCCGGCCGACGCCATTGATCACCGGCTCGATCACCGGCGATGCGCTGGGCTACTGGAAGGCCAACCCCGACAAGTACCGCTTCGAAGGCCATGCGGTGCTGCCGCACTGGACCGCCGAGACGCTGTTCCGCGTCGGCGAGCGCATGCTCGACGGCCAGAAGCCGAAGCTGAACACGCTGCTGATCCCGATCCCGCCGGTGCACAGCGCCGATCTCGGCGCCTGGTACAAGGACTGCATGACGACCGATGCCGTCTCGATCTTCCCGATCCCGCCAAAAGATCCGATGCCGGAGGAATGGCTCGACGCCTATTTCTCGAACCCGGCGCCGACCAAGGGATGGGATTACTCGAAGGTGCCAGACCCCTGCGCAAAGTGACGCCTGCGCGAACCAGCCTCTCAGCAAGCCGGTTCCCTTCGCGGAGCCGGCTTGCCAGCATCGAAACGCGACATGCTTGAAATCAAAAACATATCCAAACGCTACGGCGAGACGGTCGCGCTCGCGGACGCGTCGATCGCGTTCCGGGCGGGGACGATCCACACGATCCTGGGCGAGAACGGTTCGGGCAAAAGCACCATGGTCAAGCTCCTGTCCGGCATCGTCCAGCCGGACAGCGGCGCGATCCTGCTGCAGGGCAAGCCGTTTTCAGGCGCCAGCCCGTCGGCGCTTCAGGCGCAAGGCTTCGCCACGGTGTTCCAGGAGGTGCTGATCGCACCGGACCGCAGCGTGATGGACAACATCCTGCTCGGCCTCGACCGACTGGTCCAGCGCGTCGTTCCCCGCAACGAGCGCCGCGACCGGGCCGCCGCCGCGCTGAAACGCTTCGCCGTCACCGACGTGTCTCTCGACATGCCAGCCGGCCTGTTGCCGCTCGCAGCACAACAGCTTGTCGTTCTCGCTCGTGCGATCGTGCGCAATCCAAAAATCCTGATCCTCGACGAGGTCACCGCCGCGCTCGACTTCGCCGATCGCGAATCCGTGTTTTCCCTGATGCGCGCGCTGGCCGGCGAAGGTTGCCTCATCCTGTTCATCACCCATCGCATGGATGAGGTGATGTCGCTTTCGGATCGCATCTCGATCCTGCGTGGCGGCAGCGTCGTGCGCACCGAAGAGCGCGGCGCCTCGACACCTGCGGAACTTCTCAAGGCGATGGCGCCACGCACGGCGGCGGAGCTGGCGCATGGCTGATCGCGCTGCCCTCACAGTTCGTGACCTCATTATTGCGCCCGGCGCCAGCTCGATCACGCAGGCGGTCGCTCCGGGCGAGATCGTCGGCCTTGCCGGCCTCGACGGCCACGGCCAGGAACTGTTCCTCAAGATGCTGGCTGGCCTGGAGCCGCCGCATGGGGGCTCGATCATGCTCGACCTGCCCGGTGAGCCTCGCAAGATCACCGGCTTCCGCAAGGCCGTCTCCAGCGGCATCGCCTACCTGCCGCGCGACCGGCGTGCGAACGGCATTTTTCCGACGCAGTCGGTGCTCGACAATTTCGCCGTCTCGACACTGCCGCGCGATACGCGGCTTGGGCTGATCAGCCCGGCGGCGCGCAAGGCGCGCTACGATATCTACCGTGAAAAATTGTCGATCGTCGCCCCCCGGCCCGATGCGCCGATCACCACCCTGTCGGGCGGCAACCAGCAGAAGGTGCTGCTGGCTCGCGCGCTGGCGCTGGAGCCCGCGATCCTGCTTCTCAACGATCCTACGCGCGGCGTCGACGTGGCGACGCGGCACGTTCTCTACGACGTCTTTCGCGCGCTAGCCGCCGACGGTATGGGGCTCGTCATCCTGTCCAGCGAGATCGAGGAGATTCTTCTCCTGTGCCATCGCGTGCTGGTGTTCCGCGAAAACGAGGTCGCGGCCGAGATCGCCGGCGACCTGCTCACCACTGACAGCGTCATATCAGCCATGTTCGGACGTGCGGCATGAGCCCTGTTGCGCGTCTCCTGTCCCTTGGGCGAAACGTCGGCTTCGCGGTCGTGCTGCTGGTCATTCTGCTCGCGGTCAATCTCATCCTCAGCCCGGGGCGGTTCCAGCCGGGCTCCTGGGGTGCACTGGTCGGCTTGGCTGCGCCCTTGATCGGCGCGGCCATCGCCTCCACGCCTGTCATCCTCGCCGGCCGTGGCGGTATCGACATTTCGGTCGGGCCGCTGATGGGCTTCGTCAACGCTTTTGCGATCCAGTTGCTGTTCCTCGGCGCCGGCATCTCATCGCCCCTGGTGCTCGTTCCGGCGGCGCTGCTCGTCGGCGCGCTGGTAGGTGCCGCGAACGGCTTTCTGGCGACCATCGTGCGCATCCAGCCGATCGTCGCCACGCTCGGCACCTATCTGATCCTGACCGGTGTGACGCTGACGATCCTGCCAGCGCCGATCGGCCCGGCGCCGGCCTGGCTCAAGGCACTGTCCGGCTCGCTGTCGATGCTGCCGCTGGCATTGATGTTCATTGCCTGGTGGCTGGTGCGGCGCACCCCTTACTACGACCAACTGATGGCAGTCGGCAGCGACGACCGTGCCGCCTACACCGCCGGCGTCGATGTCACGCGCGTGCGCTTCATCGCCTATGTCATGACCGGCATCTTCAGCGGATGCGCCGGACTGATGCTAACCGCGCTCATCGGCTCCGCCGACCCCAATATCGGGCCGACCTACACGCTGATCGCCATCGCCGCCGTCGCGCTTGGCGGCGTCAGCCTGGCCGGCGGCCGTGGCGGCGTCCCCGGTGCCGCCATTGGCGCCATCGACATCTTCCTCCTGCAAAGCGTGCTGACGACATTCAATGTCTCGACCTTCGTGCTGCAGATCGCCTATGGCGCGATACTGGTGCTGGCCGTGATGCTGACCGCGCTTCAGGAACGTTTTTCCATGAGGGGTCGCTGACATGGTTTTGCGCCGAAACCTGTTCGCCACATCCAACGCCCGCGTCGTCGGGGCCTTCTGTGTCGCTGCCCTTCTGCATCTCGCCGGCACAGTTCTCATTCCCGGCTACTCGGCGCCGTTTGCGATACGCGCCATGCTTGTGCTCGCTTCGCTGCTCGCCGTGGCCTCGATCGGGCAGACGCTGGTCGTCATCATGGGTGGCATCGACCTGTCGATACCTTTCGTCATCGGCTTTGCCAATGTCGTGGCCGCGCAGCTCTATGGCGATGGCTGGAATTTTGTCCTGGTCTGCGGCCTCGTCGGCGTGCTGGCGCTCGTCATCGGCGGGCTGAACGGGCTGATCTCGCGCAGCCTCGACATACAGCCGTTGATCGTCACGCTCGGCATCGGCATGGTGGTGCAAGGGCTGGTGCTGCTGTGGACAGCCGGCTTCCCCTCAGGCTCCGCGCCACAAGCGGTTTCCAGCTTCGTGTCGATCGGCGGATCGGCCGGGCCACTGCCGGTTCCGTGGCTGGTGCCAAGCCTGGTCGTGCTGGCGGCGCTCGTCGTGCTGGTGCTTGATCGGACGCCCTATGGTCGGCGGCTCTACGCGCTGGGCAGCAATCCGGGCGCGGCACCGCTGGCGCTGATCGATCCGGTTCGCATGTGGGTCGTCACCTATGCGGCGAGCGCCTTCTTCGCCGCCGTGGCAGGCGTGCTGCTGCTCGGTTTCACCGGCTCGGCCTATGGCGATGTCGGCCAGCCTTATCTGTTCCAGACCATCGCAGCGGTCGTCGTAGGAGGCGCAGCACTTGTCGGTGGCCGGGGCAGCTATCTCGGTACGATCGCCGGCGTATTGGTGCTGACCGAGATCAACACGCTGCTGATCGGCCTCGGCTTCCAGCCGTCCGCGGTGCAGGCCGCGCTCGGCTTCATCATCGTGCTGCTGGTCTCGCTCTATGGCCGCGAACGGCACGTCTCGACGACGATCTGACGCGACGGCGACGCAACTGGGCTAGTCGAGCCGCCACAGCTTGCGGGCATTCGCGGACAGGAGCTTGTCGCGCTCCGCAATGCTGCAACCGACAAGCAGCGCATGGGTCGCCGCCACCCAGGTCGACAGCCCGCCGCCAAGCGTGCAGACCGGCCAGTCACTGCCCCAGACAACGCGGTCCCAGCCGAACGCACCGATTGTGTGCTCAACGTAAGGGCGCAGCGTCTCAACCGCCCAGTTGCCGGCATCGGCATAGGCGACGACACCGGAAATCTTGGCCACCACATTCGGGCGCCGCGCAATCTCGCTCATGTGTTCGCGCCACGGATGTTCGCTGTTGCCCTTGATGTCGGGCACACCGCAATGGTCGAGGACGAACTGCACGTCGGGCGCCAGGTCGGCAAGCGCGATCGCCTTGGGAATCTGGTGCGGCAGCACGACGAGATCGAAGGTCAGGCCGGTGCCGCCAAGCCGCTTGATGTTGTCGCGAAACACGGCGCCGTCCGAGAGCTCGTCGGGCATCACATGGAGGACGCGGCGGAAGCCCTTGACGAATGGGTTTGCTCGCTGCCTTTCGAGATAGGCGGGAAAGTCCGCCTCTTCGGGCCGGCAGGACGCGATCACTCCGGCCAGCATGCTGCCGGGCTGCCGTGACAGCCCCTCGACCCGAACGGTTTCGGCCTCGATGTCGGCCGGATCGACATCGACCTCCATATGCAGCACGCGCTCGATGCCGACACGCTGCGCCTCCACGGCGTAGTCCTCATAGGAGAAATCGCGATTGAGCGCGGGCACACCGGCGAGCCAGGGATAGCGCAGGGCCGAGCGATCGATGAGATGCAGATGGGTGTCGATTATCATGGCTGGCTTCTCCTCCGGCTTTTCAAATCATCTCACGGAAGAATTCTTCATTCAAATAAGAATTTATGCCGATGAGCCGACTGCGGAGCCGGCAAGGTGCGACAGCTTTCCAGCCGTGACCAGCAGCAGTTCGATCGTCCTTGTGATGTCGGGCGCCGAAGGCGCGTTGACGACGGTGATGTAGGGAATCGACAGCGCGGCGATCGCCTTGCCGTCGGAACTGCGCACCGGGGCGGAGAGGTTGAAGACGCCGGCGGTCTGCATCGAAGCCATCATCTCGTAGCCGCGGTCGCGGATCTGGTCGAGACGGGTGAAGAACTCGGCCGATTGCGCCGTCTTGTCGGTGCTGCGGACATGCTCCGATATCATCATCTGCCGCTCTTCCGGCGAGCGGAAGGCAAGCAGCACGTGCCCCGACCCGGTGTCGAACAGGCTGATGTGCGAGCCGACCCGGATCGATATGCCCCAATAGTTCGGCGCCTCCTGCTGACCGATGACGACGGCAGAACCACGATCAAAAACAACGAGTTGGTTGGCCTGCTGCGAAGTCTCGGCCAGTTCGCGCATCAGCGGCGTGGCGTAGGAAACCAGCCGCCGCACCGGAGCATGCAACTGCGCCAGGCCGAACAGCTTGAGCGTCAGCGAATAGCGGTCGCCGTCGAGCCTGGTGACGTAGCCGCGCCGCACCAGCCGGTCCAGCATGCGGTAGAATTCGTTGGGGCTGCGGTCGAGTTTCTTGGCGATTTCGGCCTGCGTCAGACCGCCATCAACGCCCGCCAGCAGTTCGAGGATATCGAGCCCCTTGTCGAGCGCCGGCGCGCGATAACGCTCGTCTTCGCTGTCGTCCATGACTCATCCCTCCAGTGAATTTCACCCTTCATATACGCAGCAACGCGTCCGGCGGAAACAAATTTCGCCTTGACGTATCCATGAATGTTTTGTTTGTATATGAATGTAGCACTTCTTGTCATCAGACGAGTTGCGGTCGCCGCTGAGGCGCACCAAGGGAGGATACAAATGAACAGACTGCTTTCCGGCGTGTCCGCCGGCGCATTGTTGCTTGCATTCAGTGCAAGCGCTGCCCTTGCCGGCGACCTGCCCGGTAAGTTCGAAGGCGTGACCGTCGACGTGAAGCTGATCGGCGGCCAGCAATATGAAAAACTCTACGAGCGCATTCCCGAATGGGAAAAGGCGACCGGCGCCAAGGTCAACATCCTGACCAAGAAGAACGGCTTCGACATCGACAAGGAGCTCAAGTCCGACATCGCTTCGGGCAGCACCAACTGGTGCGTCGGCTGGAACCATTCATCCTTCGCGCCGCAATATACGGGCCTCTACACCGACCTGAGCAAATTGCTGCCCAAGGCAGAGATAGACGCCTTCGTGCCGTCGACCATCAAGTCGGCTACCATCGACGGCAAGCTGGAGATGCTGCCGCGCGCCCAGTTCGACGTTTCAGCGCTCTACTACCAGAAAAGCCTGTACGAGAACGCCGACAACAAGACCAAGTTCAAGGCGAAATACGGCTATGACCTGGTGCCGCCGGACACGTGGAAGGAAGTCACCGACCAGGCCGAGTTCTTCGCCAATCCGCCCAATTTCTACGGCACGCAGTTCGCCGGCAAGGAAGAGGCGATCAACGGCCGCTTCTTCGAGATGGTCGTCGCCGAGGGCGGCGAGTATCTCGACAAGGACGGCAAGCCGGTCTTCAATTCCGAGGCTGGCGTCCGGGCGCTCGACTGGTTCGTCAACCTCTACAAGGCCAAGGCCGTGCCAGCCGGAACCACCAATTATCTCTGGGACGATCTCGGCCAGGGCTTTGCTTCGGGCACCGTCGCCATCAATCTCGACTGGCCGGGATGGGCCGGCTTCTTCAACGATCCGAAATCGTCGAAGGTCGCCGGCAATGTCGGCGTCAAGGTCGCGCCTAAGGGCTCTTCGGGCAAGCGCACCGGCTGGTCCGGTTTCCATGGCTTCTCGGTGACCGAGAACTGCCCCCACAAGGAGGCCGCGGCTTCCCTGGTTTGGTGGCTGACCAACGAAGACAGCCAGAAGTTGGAGGCCGCCGCAGGTCCGCTGCCGACCCGCACCGCGGTCTGGGACTGGGACCTGAAGCAGGCCGAAAACGATCCTTACAAGAAGGAGGTTCTTACCGCCTTCCAGGAGGAGGCCAAGCACGCCTTTGCCGTGCCGCAGACGCCTGAATGGATCGAGATCTCGAACGCCGTCTATCCCGAGTTGCAGGCGGCGATCCTCGGCGACAAGACGTCGAAGCAGGCACTGGATGAAGCTGCCGTCAAGGCGACGCAAATCCTCCAGGACGCAGGCAAGCTGTAGAAACCACTCCCGAGGCTGCCTCCCCCATCATGAATGGGGGAGGTGATCGCGTTTCGCGGGATGCCGGCGGTTTACGCTAACCTTCGCTCCCGGCCCACGCAGCGCCGTCCAAATGCAAACACCTCAAGGATTCTGATGAAGGGCTTCAAGCCATCCGCGCCATTCCTGCTGCTGCTTCCGGCCATGATCGTGCTGGCGGCGGTTGTCGTGATCCCGCTGTTGCTATCGCTCTATTCCAGCTTCACGCCTTTCCGCCTGACGCGACCCGAAACGTTCTACGTCTTCATCGGCATCCGGAACTATATTTCGATCCTGTCCAACACCGATTTCTGGTGGGCCTTCGGCCGCACGGTGCTGCTGCTGACCATCGCGCTCAATCTTGAAATGCTGCTCGGCCTCGGCCTCGCGATGCTGGTCGAGAAGGCGACGCGCGGCCAGCGCATCCTGCGCACGCTGATGATGTTTCCGATGATGTTCTCGCCGATCCTCGTCGGCTTCCAGTTCAAGTTCATGTTCAATGACAATATCGGCCTGGTGAACAATGCCCTGCAGTCGCTCGGCATCACGCAAGACGCCATACCGTGGCTGATCGAGGGCCATCTCGCCTTCATCGCCATCTCGATCGCCGAGATATGGTCGTCGACCGCGATCTTCGCCATCCTGATCCTCGCCGGTCTGCTCGCCATGCCCAAGGAGCCGATCGAGGCGGCGCGGGTCGACGGCTGCACGCCGTGGCAGACGTTCCGCTATGTGACGTGGCCGTTCGTCATGCCTTTCGCCTACATCGCCATGACCATCCGCTCGCTCGACGTGGCGCGCGCCTATGACATCGTCAAGATCATGACCGATGGTGGACCGGCGGGCCGCACAGAGCTGTTGTGGACGCTGGTGGCGCGCACCGCCTACAGCGACGGGCGCATGGGTATGGCCAACGCCATGGCCTATTTCTCGATCCTGCTGTCGATCGCCTTCACCGTCTACTTCTTCAACAAGCTCGCTGCGGCGCGCACGCAGATCGGTGCGGAGTGGTGAAGATGGACGAGAATTCTTCCGCCCGCCTGAAGCGCCGCCTGCTCAGCGTCGTCTATCGCATCGGCCTGTTCCTGGCGATGCTGACGATCTGCCTGCCGGGCCTGTGGATCGTCATCTCGTCGCTGCGGCCGACCGTCGAGATCATGGCCAAGCCGCCGGTGTGGATCCCGCAGGAGATTTCGTTCGACGCCTATGTCTCGATGTTCAGCGGCATCGGCAAGGGTGGCATCCCTGTCATCGAATATTTCCGCAACTCGCTGATCATCTCGGTGACCTCGACGGTCATTGCGGTGGCCATCGGCATGGCCGGCGGCTATGCCTTCGCGCGCTACCGCTTCCGCGGCAAGTCCAGCGTGTTCCTTGGCCTGATGCTGACGCGCACGGTGCCCGGCATCGCGCTCTCGCTGCCGCTGTTCTTCCTCTACGTGCGGCTTGGCATCATCGACACGCATTTCGGGCTGATCCTTGCCTATGTCGCGCTCAACGTGCCGTTCACCATCTGGCTGATCGACGGCTTCTTCCGTCAGGTGCCTAAGGATCTCGCGGAAGCGGCACAGATCGATGGCTGCACGCGCTGGCAGGCTTTCTGGCAGGTCGAGTTTCCGCTCGCCGGGCCGGGCATCGCGTCGGCCGCGATCTTCGCCTTCCTGACCTGCTGGAACGAGTTCGCGCTGGCCTCGCAGCTGACCCGGTCGGTAAGCGCCAAGACGCTGCCGGTCGGGCTGCTCGACTACACCGCCGAGTTCACCATCGACTGGCGCGGCATGTGCGCGCTCGCCGTGGTGATGATCATCCCGGCGCTCACCCTCACCTACATCGTCCAGAAACACCTTGTCGGGGGCCTGACCTCCGG
Source organism: Mesorhizobium sp. Root695 (assembly GCF_001428185.1). Classification (NCBI taxonomy): domain Bacteria; kingdom Pseudomonadati; phylum Pseudomonadota; class Alphaproteobacteria; order Hyphomicrobiales; family Phyllobacteriaceae; genus Mesorhizobium; species Mesorhizobium sp. Root695. Next base: position 211,247 of record NZ_LMHO01000012.1, read on the forward strand.
CGCGGTGAAAGGCTGATCCAATGGCAACCGTCTCCCTCTCCAAGCTAACCAAGCGCTACGGTAACATCGGGATCGTGCACGGCATCGATCTCGATATTGCCGACCGCGAGTTCATCGCGCTGGTCGGCCCGTCCGGCTGCGGCAAGTCGACGACGTTGCGCATGATCGCCGGACTGGAAGAGATCAGCGCCGGCTCGATAGAGATCGGCGGGCGCGTCGTCAACGACCTGCCGCCACGCTCGCGAAACATCTCGATGGTGTTCCAATCCTACGCGCTCTACCCGCACATGACGGTGCGCGAGAATCTCGGCTTCTCGCTGAAGATCGCGGGGGCGGCCAAGGAAGACATGGAGCGCCGGGTCGCCGAGGCCTCGGCCATCCTCGGCCTCGACACGCTGCTGGACCGCCGCCCGTCGCAACTGTCGGGCGGCCAGCGCCAGCGCGTCGCCATGGGCCGCGCCATCGTGCGCGACCCCGATGTGTTCCTGTTCGACGAGCCGCTTTCCAACCTCGACGCCAAATTGCGCACGCAAATGCGCACCGAGATCAAGAAGCTGCATGCCAAGGTGCAGTCGACGGTGATCTACGTCACCCATGATCAGGTCGAAGCGATGACACTTGCCGACCGCATCGTCATCATGCGCGACGGCCATATCGAACAGGTCGGCACGCCTGACGAAGTTTTTCGGCGGCCGGCGACGCGCTTCGTCGCCGGCTTCATCGGCTCGCCGCCGATGAACCTGCACGAGGCGACGATCGATGACGGCCAGATGGTTTTCGCCAGCGGCGAAAGACTGCCACTGCCCGGCCAGTTCAAGGCCAATGTCGCGACTGGCGACAAGGTCGTGTTCGGACTGCGGCCGGACGACATCTATCCGACCGGGCATGGTATCAGCTCCGGGGGTGCTGCCGATGTCCATCAGATCGAACTGCCGATCACGGTCACCGAACCGCTCGGCAACGAGACGCTGGTATTCGTCGAATTCAACCGCGAAGACTGGGTGACACGCATGCTGAACCCGAGACCGCTGAGGCCGGGCGAGCGGATCGCCATGAGCCTCGACATGTCGCAGGCTCATCTGTTTGCCACTGAGACCGGAAAGACATTGCGGAGCTGATCGGCATGGCCAGAATCGAGAAAGTCGAACTGCGGATGGTGGACCTTGTGCCCAAGGTCAAGCGCACCGACGCGATCCAGAGCTTCGTCAGCCAGGAAACGCCGATCATCACGATCACCGATTCCGACGGCGCGGTCGGCACCGGCTACAGCTACACGATCGGCACTGGCGGTTCGTCGGTGATGCGGCTCCTGTCCGATCATCTGGTGCCGCGCCTGATCGGCCGCGACCCCGACATGATCGAGGCGATCTGGCACGATCTCGAATTCGCCACCCATGCCACCACCATCGGAGCGATCACGGCCATCGCGATCGCGGCGATCGATACCGCACTTTGGGATCTGCGGGCGAAAAAGCAGAACCTGCCGCTGTGGAAGCTGGCCGGCGGCGCCAAGGATCGCTGCCCGCTCTACACGACCGAGGGCGGCTGGCTGCACATCGAGACGCAGGCGCTGGTCGACGACGCGCTGGCCGCAAAGGCCAAGGGCTTTCGCGGCTCGAAGGTGAAGATCGGCAGGCCGCACGGCTCGGAAGATCTTGCCCGCCTGTCGGCGGTGCGAAAGGCGGTCGGCGACGGCTACGAGATCATGACCGACGCCAATCAGGGATTTTCGATCGACGAGGCGATCCGGCGCGCCGCAAGGCTGCGTGAGCTCGACCTCGCCTGGATCGAGGAGCCGCTGCCGGCCGACGACATCGACGGGCATGTGCGATTGTCGAACTCGACGCCGACGCCGATTGCGATTGGCGAGTCGCTCTACTCCATCCGCCATTTCCGTGAATACATGCAGAAAGGCGCTTGCTCGATCGTCCAGGTCGATGTCGGCCGCATCGGCGGCATCACACCCTGGCTCAAGATCGCGCACGCGGCGGAGGCCTTCGACATTCCGGTCTGTCCGCATTTCCTGATGGAGCTGCATGTCAGCCTGACCTGCGCTGTTCAGAACGGCCGATATGTCGAGTACATTCCGCAACTCGACCAGTTAACTGGCAAGCATATGCGCATCGAGGATGGCCAGGCGCTGGCGCCCGACGAGCCGGGCATCGGCATCGACTGGGACTGGGACGCGGTCAAGGCCATGAGCATCGCCGAATTCACCACGGCGATCACCAGATAGGAGACGGGCATGCGGCGGATGGGAATGGTTCTGGGGCTGAAGCCGGAAAAGGTCGAGGAGTATGTCCGCCTGCATGCCGCCGTGTGGCCTGACGTGCTGACGATGATCTCGGCCTGCAACATCAAGAATTATTCGATCTACCTGAAGCGGCCGGAGAACCTGTTGTTCAGCACATTCGAATACCACGGTAGCGACTACGAAGCCGACATGGCCAAGATGGCGGCCGACCCGAAGACGCAAGAATGGTGGGCTGTCTGCATGCCTTGCCAGGAGCCGCTGGCGACGCGCAAGGAAGGCGAGTGGTGGGCCGAGATGGATGAGGTCTTCCATCATGACTGAAGGCGGTTTCGACCCTGCCTTGCTCGTCCAGTCCTGGCCCAAACCCTCCAAGCCCCGGCCGATAGTCACCTTCGGCGCCGGATCGATCGTCGGCGACGCGCATTTCCCGGCCTACCGGAAAGCCGGTTTTCCGGTCGCCGGCCTCTACGATCCGGACCATGCCAGAGCTGAAAAACTGGCCAGCCAATGGGGTGTGACAGCCTTTCGCTCGGCCGGGGAGGCTGCTGCCGTCGAGGGTGCGATCTTCGATCTCGCCACGCCGCCGTCGCGTCATGCCGATGTGCTGAAATCCTTGCCCAATGGCGCGGTGGCGCTGATCCAGAAGCCGATGGGCAGCAACCTTGCCGAGGCGACCGCGATCCTCGAAATCTGCCGCGCCATGAAGCTGCATGCGGCGGTGAACTTCCAGCTGCGCTTCGCACCGATGATGCTGGCGCTCAAGGACGCCATCGCCAAGGGTTGGCTCGGCGAGGTCGTCGACTTCGACGCCTGGCTGGCGCTGGCGACGCCGTGGGAGCTGTGGGAATTCCTGCTCAAGGCGCCACGCGTCGAGATCGCCATGCACTCAATCCACTATCTCGACTTGATCCGGCAGTTGCTCGGCGACCCCAGAGGTGTCCACGCCAAGACGCTTGGCCATCCCAACCATGCCGTGGCGCAGACGCGCACCAGTGCCATTCTCGACTATGGCGACACCGTGCGCTGCGCCCTGTCGATCAATCATGACCACAAGTTCGGCCGCCGGCACCAGGCCTGCGAGTTCCGCATCTGTGGCACCGAGGGCGCCGCCTATCTCAAGCTCGGCCTCAATCTCGACTATCCCACAGGCGAACCGGATGTGCTGGAGATCCATCCGAAAGGCGGAACGGACTGGGTCGCGGTGCCGCTCGCCGGCGAGTGGTTCCCCGACGCCTTCGTTGGCCGCATGGCCAATGTCCAGCGTTTTGCTATCGGAGAAGATGCTACGCTGATCAGTCCAGTTGAGGATGCGTGGAGCACGATGGCGCTGGTCGAGGCCGCCTATCAGTCGAGTGCGGCACCAGCGACACCGATCGCGGAAAGACCCTGATGGAACAGATCCAGTATTTCGAGGACTACGAGATCGGCTCCTCGCGCCTCACCGGCGGCCGCACCATCACCGAGACCGACTTCATCGTCCATGCCGGCCACACCGGCGATTTCTTCCCGCACCACATGGACGCCGAGTTCATGAAGACGACGCCATTCGGCCAGCGCATTGCGCATGGCACGCTGGTGTTCTCGGTCGGCATCGGGCTGACGGCAACCGTCATCAACCCCGTCGCGTTTTCCTATGGCTATGATCGGCTGCGCTTCATCAAGCCGGTGTTCATCGGCGACACGATCCGCACGCGCACCACCATCGCGGCCAAGGAAGACGATCCGAAGCGGCCGGGTTCAGGGCGGGTGATCGAGCGCTGCGAGGTGATCAACCAGCGCGGTGACGTGGTGCTCGCGGCCGACCACATCTACATCGTCGAACGCAGGCCGGCGCAGGGCTGAAGCCCATCGCAATGCCCGTGAGCCACGCCGTCAGGATTTTCGCGACAGGCCATCTCCCTGATTGCGCTGACCAGCGTCTCGCTTCCTTCGCGCAGATGCTGCCTCAGAATTCTTGTGGCCTTGTCGCCATCGCGCCGCCGACAGGCGGCCAGCAGGTCGCGATGCTCCGTCTGCGAGCGGTTGCGATAGTCCAGGTTCGACAGCAGGATGCGGACGTAGCGATCGGCTGCATTGTGGTGGGCCTCGATCAGGCTGAGCAGTCGATGGTTGCCGCAGGCGTCGTAGAGAGCCAGATGAAAGTCCCCGTTCAGGGCCCCCAACGGCCGACATTGCGCTCCGCATCGATCTGATCGAGCACCTGTTCCGCCTCATCGAGCTTCTCGTCGGCGAGGCTGGGTACCGAGAGCCGGAGCGCCTCGCTTTCGAGCAGTTCGCGCAGGGCGTAGATTTCACTGATCTCGACGCTGTCCATCCGGGCGACCTGCGCGCCCTTTGTCGGGTGGATGGAAACAATGCCCTCGGCTTCAAGCTGGCGAAGGGCATCACGAATGGGCATCCGGCTGAAGCCGAGCTGCTCGGCCACCTCGTCCTGGCGCAGCGGAGTGCCTGCCTTGATGGTTCCATTGGCAATGGCCTCGCGCAGGACATTGGCGACCTGCTCGGCCACGGTCCGCGGTCCCTGCATCACGCTTTCCGCAAATCCTCGCAACCGACGCTCCCGTTCACATGGTGCCAGCGGAACCGAAGACTCCCCGAGTGGCTATAAGTATGCCCGTATACGCACACATTCAGCATCATTTTCGAGACTTGCCCGACCGAACGTGGCCGCTAACCTGCACGCCATCCTCGGCGCGCCGCAGCCGGCCATCGCCTCCGGCTTGCCGATGAAGGGCTGATCGACATCCTGGCGCAGCGCGGCAGCTTCGTCGCGCCGATCCGGGTGAGCGACGTCGAGGAAGCGCAGTTCATTCGCGAGGCGCTCGAGGTCTCCGTCGTGCAGAGACTGGACGGCCACGGCTCCGGCGGCTTGATCGCGGCAGGCAGGGTGAACCTTGCCCAGCAGGCCAAGGCGGTGGCCGAGGGCGACCGCGAGCTGTTCCTCGAACTCGACGAGGCCTTCCATCGCAACCTGTGCGAAGAGGCCGGCCTGCCCAAGAGCTGGCGGGTGATCCAGGTGGTCAAGCTGCAGATGGACCGTGTGCGCTATCTGAGCCTGCCCGAGCCCGGATACTTGGAAACGCTGCTCGCCCAGCATTTGGCGATCCTCGAGGCCGTGGAAATCGGCGAGGCAAAACAGGCAGGCGCGCGCATGGCGGCATCTGCGCGAAGTGTTGGGCACGGTGCAGCGGCTCAACGTCGCCCGTCCGGATCTCTTTGGCCAGTGATCCGTTGACCGCCGCTCATAGTGTCATTGGGTGAGGAGCCGCCCCAATCTTCACGCGGCCGCATGGCCGTCGCGCTGACGCTTCTCACGCAAGCCACTCTTTCACCGCCGGGCGGGAGAGAACCGCGCGCATCCTGTCCTCGGCGTCGGCGACAGCCAGCGCCATTGGGGCACGGGTCGGGCCGCAATCGACGCCGATGACGCGGAAGGCCGCTTTCATGCCCGGCAGCACGCCGGTTTCCAGCAGCACCTCGACGAAGTCCTGCGAGACCATCTGCAGTGTTTTCGCTCGGGCCAGGTCGCCGGCACGGATCGCCTGATCCACCGCCACGTACAGCCTGCCAAGCAGATTGTAGGTGGTGCCGATGCCGCCATCGGTGCCAAGCATGCCGGCGGCGGCATAGATTTCGTCGAAGCCATAGTAGAACAATTTTTGCGGCTGCCGTTTGCGCAGCAGCGAATATTTGAACAGGTCGGTGGAGGTGTATTTGATGCCGACGACATTGCGCAGATCCAGCAACCGCACCAGCAGGCTGAGCGGCAATGGCCGGCCGGTCCGCAAAGGGATTTCGTAAACGATCAGCGGTAGATCCGTTGCCGCCGCCAGCGCCTGGTAATAGCCAAAGACCTCCTCGTCGGAGAACGGATAGGAATGCGGCGGTAGCGCCGACAGCGCGTGATAGCCGAGCTTTTGCGCCTGCCGCGCCAGACGGATGGAATCGCGCAGGTTCGGCATGCCGACATGGGCGATCAGCCTGACGCCGGTGCTTGTGGCGCCAGCGAACACCACCTCTTGCTGAACCAGCAATTCGTCCACCGTCAGCAGGCCGGATTCGCCGCTGCTGCCGCCGACATAGAGTCCCGCCAGGCCCTGGCGCAGGACATAGTCGCTGATGTTGCGCTGGCGCTGCGGATCGAATTCGCCGGCATCGCTCAGTCCGGTCATCAGGGCGGCATACATGCCCGCCAATTCCTTGGTCATTTGGGGATCCTCGGTCTTTCCAGGAGAGTCATGGGGTGGCATCGCCGGCATGATGGCAGGCGACGAGATGCTGGCCGGAGACGCCAGAGCCGAAATCGCGCACCTGCGGGTCTGCCCTGGTGCAAATGTCGGTGGCCATCGGGCAACGCGGATGGAAATGACAGCCGGGCGGCGGCTTCGACGGATCGGGTACGCCACCGCCGAGCACGATACGCCGGCGTGTGCCGCCAGCCTTGGGGTCCGGCACCGGGATCGCCGACAGCAGCGCGCTTGTATAGGGATGCAGCGGACTGCCGAACACCGCTGCTGTGGTGCCGATCTCGACGATCCGGCCCAGATACATGACCGCGACGCGGTCGCTGAGATAGCGGATCATCGACAAATCGTGGCCGATGAACAGATAGGTCAGGCCGAGGCGCGCCTTGAGGTCGTCGAGCAGGTTGACGATCTGCGCCTGGATGGAGACGTCGAGCGCCGAGATCGGCTCGTCGGCAATGATGAATCTCGGATTGGCTGCCAGCGCGCGGGCAATGCCGACGCGCTGGCGCTGGCCGCCGGAGAGTTCGAACGGGTAGCGGTTGCGCAGCGCTTCCCGCAAGCCGACCAGCGCCAGCAATTCGCTGACACGGACGCCACGCGTCGCCCGGGTGCCGATCTTCTGGGCGCGCAGCCCCTCGCCGATGATGCGCCCGACGGTCATGCGCGGATTGAGCGAGCCGAACGGGTTCTGGAAAACCATCTGCATGTCGCGACGGCGCTGCTTGAGCTCATCGCCTGTCGCGCCGGCATAGTCCCTGCCCTCGAAGAGGACGCTGCCGGCGCTCGGGCGCTCCAGGCCGAGCACGGCGCGGCCGGTCGTCGACTTGCCGCAGCCGCTTTCGCCGACCAGCGCCAGCGTCTCGCCGCGCAGCACCTCGAAGCTGACCCCATCAACCGCGTGCACAGCGCCGACCTGCCGCTTGAGCACACCGCGTCGGATGGGGAAATGCACCTTGAGATCGGAGACGACAAGCAGCGGTTCCTGCTTGGGCGCCGCTGCCGGTGCCGCGCTTGATGCGGCTGCCGGCGTGCGCGGTAATCGTGCCACCTCTCGCCAGCGCCAGCACGCGGTGGTGTGGCCGGCGCCGACCGTTTCCAGCGGCGGTCTCTGCTCGCGGCAGCGCACCTCGGCATAATCGCAGCGCGGCGCGAAGGCGCAGAATGTCGGCGGCAGAGTGACGTTGGGTGGCGCGCCCTTGATCGGCACCAGCCTGGTGTTTGCCGCAGTCAGCGACGGAATCGAGTTCAACAGGCCGATCGTGTAAGGATGTGTCGTCGCCGAAAACAGCTCATCGACCGGTGCTTGTTCGACGATCGAGCCCGCATACATCACCGCAACTCGGTCGACGAAGCCGGCGACAAGGCTGAGGTCATGGCTGATCCAGATGATCGCCATGCCGAGCTGTTTTTGCAGGCGCACCACCAGTTCGACGATCTGCGCCTGGATGGTGACGTCGAGGGCCGTGGTCGGCTCGTCGGCGATCAGGATCGACGGTTTGCAGACCAGCGCCATGGCGATGCCGATACGTTGCAATTGCCCGCCCGAGAATTGGTGTGGAAAGGCACGCATGCGCTGCGGCGCGTTGGCGATGCCGACGAGGTCCAGCATGTCGAGCGCCTGACGTTCGGCCTCGGCCTCATTCAACCCCTGGTGCTCGCGCAGCGCCTCGGTCAATTGCAGGCCGATGCTCAGCACCGGGTTCAGCGACGACATCGGATCCTGGAAGATCATGGCGATGTCGCGGCCGCGTATCTGGCGCAAGTCGCTGTCGGGCATGGCCAGAAGATCGCGGCCACGAAACAGCGCTCGGCCTGCGGTGACGCGGCCCGGCGGCTTGCGGATCAGCCCCATCAGCGTCTGCACGGTGACCGACTTGCCCGAGCCGCTCTCGCCGACGATGGCCAGCGACTCGCCTTCGGCAAGCTCGAAGGAGACGTCGTTGACGGCATAGACGGAACTGTCCCGAGGCCCGAACTCGACGCTCAGCCCCTGAACGGAAAGCACCGCTTGCTGCCCGATCCACTTTGCGGTCCCGTCGATGGCAAGTGCGTCGGCGCCCATCATTTCGTGCTCCCGCCCATGATGTGCTGCGGGTCGAGCGCGTCGCGCAGGCCGTCGCCGACGAAGTTGATGCTCAGCACGGCGACCGCGATCATCGCGCCGGGCGGGATCCACATCCAGGGCTGGCTCTCAAGGATCGACAGCGTGCGGGCATCGCGCAGCATGTTGCCCCAGCTGGCAGCCGGCGCCTGCGCGCCGAGGCCAAGGAAGGACAGCGAGGCCTCGAGCAGGATGACTGTCGCAACGTCGAGCGTGATCGCCACCAGGATCGGGCTCAGCACATTGGGCAGGATATGCTCGAGGATGATGACCGAGGGCGAGGTGCCGAGTGAGCGCGCGGCGAGGACGAATTCCTGGTTGCGCAGCGCCAGGATCTCGCCACGCGTCAGCCGGGCGATGGACGGCCAGCTGAGCAGGCCAATGACCACCATGGTGTTGAGGATGCTGGGTCCGACCGCGGCGACAAAAGCGATGATGATGACCAGGCGCGGAAAGGTCAGCACCATGTCGATCAGGCCCATCAGGAAGAGGTCGACCTTGCCGCCGAAATAGCCGGCGACGCAGCCGATGAAAATGCCTATGGCCGCCGAGATTGCCACGGCGACGAAGCCGACCGTCAGCGAGATGCGACCGCCATAAAGGATGCGGGCAAAGATATCGCGGCCGGTGCCGTCGGTACCCAGCCAGTGGCCGCCGCCCGGCGGCTGATTGCGGCCGCGCAGGTCGATGTCGTTGGGGCCATAGTGCGCGATCAGCGGCGCCAGTGCGCAGGCGAGCACGACGATGGCGAGCATGACCAGCCCCAGCGTCGCCAGGCGGTGGTTGAGGAAGCGGCGCGCTGCCTCGCTCCACAGGCCGCGCGAGGCGCCGGAGGCAATCGTCAAGTCGGCGGCGGTGGCGTCAGTCATAGCTCACCCTAGGGTCGAGCACGCTGTAGGCAAGGTCGGTCGCGAGGTTGGCCAGCATCACGATGATGGCGGTGATCAGCACATAGCCCATGATCACAGGGCTATCCCTGTTCACCACCGCATCGATGAACATCAGGCCGATGCCCGGCCACTGGAAAATGGTCTCGATCACCACCGAGCCGCCGAACAGGGTCGGCAAGGTCAGCCCGAAGACGGTGACCAGCGGGATCAGCGCGTTGCGCAGGCCGTGGCGTAACGTGATCGTGCTGGGCCGCAAGCCCTTGGCCCTGGCGGTGCGCATATAGTCCTGGTTCAGTACTTCGAGCATGCCGGCGCGGGCATAGCGCATGAAGATCGCGGCGCGGAACAGCGCGAGTGCGGCAGCCGGCAGAATCAGATGCCTGAGATTGTCGACGAGCGAGAAGCTGTCGCCCGCCGTCGAAATGCCCGACGACGGCAGCCAGCGCAGTTCCAGCGCAAAGACGTAGACGAGCAGCAATCCCATGAAGAAATCCGGGATCGACACGCCGACGAAACCGCCCAGCGTCAGCGAATAGTCCGTCAGCCGGTATTGCCTGAGCGCCGAGATCACCCCCAGCGTGGTGCCGATGATGAAGGCGACGAGCAGCGCCACCCCCATCAGTTCCAGCGTCATCGGCAGGCGCTCACCGATGATGTCGCCGACACTGCGGCCATTGACGAAGGAGCGGCCGAGATTGCCGTGCAGGATCTGGCCGATCCAGTTGAGGTATTGGACGTAGAGTGGCTGGTCGAGGCCGAGTTCGCCGCGACGCATCGCGATCAGAGCCTCGCTCGATGGCGCCTCCGCCGTGATCATCGCCAGCACGGCGTCGCCCGGCATGGCGTGCGCGATGCTGAAGACGATGACAGTGACGCCGAACAGCACAGGGATGCTGAGCAGCAGCTTTCGCAGGAGATAGCTGAGCACCGGCCTCTCCTATCGTTGAAGGCGGCTGTTGAGGCGATGGGGCATGAGGTTCCAGAGCTGATGCCCCACCGATGAGGACGTCTACGCAGGGGCCTATTTCGCCACTTCCCACTTCTCGACTTCGTTGTAGACGGGGTGGTTGAAGATCACGAGCGGCTGTTCCTTGAAGTGCTGTGGCAGGCCGACGATGCGGTTGTTGAAAGCCAGTGGCCGCACCTCGTTCCACAGCCAGGCCTTTGGCAGCTCCTGGTTGAGTATACGCGAGGCTTCCTGGTAGCTCTCGGCGCGCACCGCGCGATCGTTCGATTCCAGCCCTTTGTTGAACAGTTCGTCGACCTTGGGGTTGCAGTAGCCAAAGCCGAGCGGCTTGGCGCCGCAGACCACCAGCGGCGAGCCCAGCGAGGGATCGAGCCCCATGCCGTTGGCGAAGAAGCCCATCTGGAAGCTGCCGTCGGCATAGACCTGGTTGATCGCCGCCGGATCGAGCAGGCGCGGTTCAATGTTGACGCCGACGGCGGCCAGATAGCTCTGGATGGCGGTGACGGTGTCGACGTTCATCTGGTCGGAATAATAGTAGATGAAATCCACCTGCTGGCTGGCGTCCCAGCCGGCATCGGCAAGCAACTGCTTGGCCTTGTCGGGATTGTAGTCGTAGGGCTCGAGATCCTTGGCGCGCGCCCAATCTTGCGGGAACAGCGTGTTTAGAAGCTCGCCGGCGCCCTGCTTGACCGTCTCGATGATCGCCTTGCGATCGATGGCGTAGAGCATCGCCTGTCGCACGCGCACGTCAGCGAAGCGCTTGTTCTCCAGATTGAACTGCAGGTAGGTCGGCAGGCCGGCGGAGAATTTCGGCAGCACCGTCAGGTAGTCGAGTTTCTGCAGCCGGGCGAGTTCGGAGATGGGCACGCCGCCGCCCTCATAGGACATGGCGTCGACCTCCTGCGTCTCGAGTGCGGCGATGATCGGCGGCACGTCCTTGTAGATCTGGTAGATGATGCGGTCGAGCTTGGGCGCACCGAGGAAATAATCGGGATTGCGGTCGACCTCGACATACTGGTCGCTCTCGTATTTCTTCCAGATGAACGGACCGGTGCCGACGCGGTTGACCCAGAAGGCGTTGCCCTTGATGTCGCCGGGCGCGACCTTGCCGAGAATGTGTTCGGGAAAGATGCTGATGGCGATAAGCTGCAGCTCGACCCATAGCGGCTTGGCGCTGTCGAGTTCGATCTGGACGGTCATGTCGTCAATCGCCTTGACCCCGGCAAGCGAGGAGGCCGAGCCATCCTGGAAAGCCTTGTACCCAGCCACTGCGCCGAGCTTCTGCGCCCAGGGCGAGCCAACCTTGGGGTTGGCATAAAGGTTGAGGCTGAACACTACATCCTTGGCGGTGAAGGGCGTGCCGTCATGCCATTTGACGCCATGGCGCAGGCTGAAGACATAGGTCTTGCCGCCATCCGGCGTCTTCCAGGTTTCGGCCAGCATCGGCTGCACGCCGTCGCCTGTCCATTTGATGTGGACGAGGCCCTGCAGCACCGTCTCGTCCAGCCGGTGGCCGCAGGTGGTGTGCAGCGTGCCCATCTCGATGCAGCCGGTGCGCATGGCGGAACGGAACGTGCCGCCTCCCTCGGCCTTGGCGGCCACGGCGGCAAACATCAACGCCAGCGCCGGCACAAGGCTCATCAACAGTCGTCTCATGGAATTCTCCTCCCGTTGCTTTCCGCCGGCCGAAATCGGGGCGATGCCCCTGCTCCAGGCCTGCTCCCGCGTCAGACCCTCGTCTGTCGCGCCGACCGCCGCGCCATCGGCCGGCGGCGGCCTCCTCCAACCCTTCCGTCCCGCAAGTCCTCACTTGCGGCGACTGGTCTAATAGCTTAAAAGGTAGACCATGCACAATATGCCGGTTCGAAAAAAATTGTCCGATGAAGTCCGCCTCCGCCTGGAGGAGATGATCCGCGACAAGGTCTATCCGGTCGGCGCCTCGCTGCCGTCCGAGCGCGACCTGATGTCGATGTTCGATGTCGGCCGCCCCTCGGTGCGCGAAGCGCTGTTTGCGCTGGAGAAAATGGGACTGGTGCGCATCAACAGCGGCGAGCGGCCAAAGGTGACGCGGCCGACGCCGCGCAACATGCTAGAGCAACTGACCGGCACGGCGCATCTGTTGATGGACCAGCCCGACGGTATTGGCCATTTCGAGCAGCTGCGGCTGTTTCTCGAAGTCTCGATCGCGCGCCATGCCGCCGAGGTGGCGACGCGCGAACAGGTCGAGGCGCTTGCGGCGGCACTTGCCGAGAACGAACGCGCCATTCCGCGCGCCCGTGCCTTCGCCGTCACCGATGTCGCCTTTCACCGGGTGCTGACCGCGATTCCCGGCAACCCGATCTTCCTCGCCGCGCACGAAGCGCTGGTGGAATGGCTGATCAACCAGCGCATCCACATGGCCAACACCGAAGTCGAGAACCGCAGGAGCTTTGCCGGCCACAAAAACGTATTCGAAGCCATCGAGCAGCATGATCCGGAGGCGGCCGGCCGAGCGATGCGCGAGCATCTGGAAAACGCCCGCCGCAAGTTCAATTCGAGCCTTGCGAAATCGGACTAGACGCGCCCGTGCAGCCAGCGTCTCTCGAACTTAAATCAGCAGCACGAAACCGTGCTTGACCGCTGCGGCCAACAGCCTGTTGCACTGATCAAACCGGCTTCGGAGGCTGGCTCAATGCTTCCTACCGTTAGCCACCGAAGCGTGGTTCGGCAACGCCCTTGATGCCAAGGCCGGTGATGGCGAACAGGCTGCCGCGCAAAACGCCGTCGCCGGGAAAACGCGGCAGCGGCGGCTTGGCCATCGAGGTGACGTAGAGGGTGTCGAGCTTCGGTCCGCCGAACATGACGCTGGTGATCTTCTTGACCGGCATGTCGATAACGCGGTCGATGCTGCCATCCGGCGCGTAGCGCACCAGCCGGCCGTCATAGACCAGCGCATTCCACAGATAGCCCTCGGCATCGACAGTCGAGCCGTCAGCCGCACCGCCCCGGCTGGTGTCGACACGCACGAAGGTGCGCCGGTTGGTGGCGGCACCGGTGGCAATATCATAATCATAGGCCCAGATCTCGCCGGTCCAGGTGTCGGCAAAATAGAAGGTACGGTCGTCGGGGCTCCAGCATGGACCGTTGGAGCAGATGATGCCGGAATCGATGCGGGTGACGGAGAAATCCGGATCGAGCCTGTAGAGGCCGCCGGACGGCCCCTCTTCCATCGTATCCATTGAGCCGGCGAAGAAGCGGCCGCGCCGGTCGACCTTGCCGTCGTTGAGCCGGTTCATCGGCTTGTCCGGCTCCGGGTCGTGGATCAGCGTCACATCGCCGGTGGCGAAATCGAGCAGATGGAAGCCGCGCTGCAGCGACACCACCGCACCGTTGCCGTCCTTGCGCAGCGCCATCGAGCCGATCTTCATCGGCACGTCCCAGGACCGTATCTCGCGCCCGTCGGAGGTCGCCCGAAACACGCGTCCGTCGAAACTGTCTATCCAGTACAGGCGCTCCTGTTCGACATCCCACAGCGGTCCCTCGCCCAGCGTAGTCTTCACGTCCACAACGACTTCGATCTTCATGCCGTCCTCCTCGGGTATTGGCGTCACGCAGCGATTGGTCTGGCGGCGTCAGAAAGCGACCTTGTCGCCGCCCTTCAATGACAGGATCTCGCGCGCCTCGTCGGGCGTCGCCACTTCCATGCCGAGCCCCTCGATGATCTTGCGGGCCAGCAAGACCTGCTCGGCGTTCGATTTGGCAAGCTTGCCCTTGCCCGCCCACAGACTGTCCTCCAGCCCGACGCGGATGTTGCCGCCAAGCGCCGCCGATTGCGCGGCGATGCGGAGCTGGCTGGCGCCGGCGCCCAGCACCGACCAGCGGAACTGGTCGCCGAACAGCCGGTCGGCGGTGCGCTTCATATGCGCGACGTCTTCGGGATGGGTGCCGATGCCGCCAAGCAACCCGAACACCGACTGCACGAAGAAAGGCGGCTTCACCAGCCCGCGGTCGGCGAAGTGGGACAGGTTGTAGAGATGGGCGATGTCGTAGCACTCGAACTCGAAGCGCGTGCCGTTGTCGTAGCAAGTCGCCAGAATGTACTCGATGTCCTTGAACGAATTGCGGAAGACGAGATCGCGCGTCGCTTCCAGATGCGGCTTTTCCCAGTCGAACTTGAAGGTCTCGTATTTGTCGGCGAGGTGATAGAGCCCGAAATTGATCGAACCCATGTTGAGCGAGGCGACTTCGGGTTTGAATTGGGCGGCCGGGCGCACGCGCTCCTCGACCTTCATGTAGGGGCTGCCGCCGGTGGTGATGTTGATGGCGGCGTTGGTGCCTTGCTTGACGCGCGGCAGGAAGCGGGCAAAGGCCTCGGGCGTCTGGTCGGGCTTGCCGGTTTCCGGGTCGCGGGCATGCAGATGCAGAATCGCGGCACCGGCTTCGGCCGCGGCGATCGCCTCCGACGCGATCTGGTCGGGCGTGATCGGCAGATAAGGCGACATGGTCGGCGTGTGAATGGCGCCCGTCACCGCGCAGGTGATGATGACCTTGCCCCTGGTCTGCGGGGCGCCGGTCTTGCGGCTGGTTTCGCTCATTGTCCGTACTCCTGATCCGATTTTTTCTTGTGCGCCGCCAGCGCCATCAGCCTGCGGTCGCGCCACACCTGCCGTTCGCCGAGACTCTCGCGCGGCAGGCGTTCGCGCCGGTCGGCCTCAACGGTTTTCATCACCTCGCCCGCCCAGTCGACGCGGCGCAGCATCTGCGGAAAAATGTTCGAATAGATCGACTGATAGCGCTCGACATAGTCGCGCACGCCGCCAGGCGCATTGAGATCGATGGTCTCGAACGGACCCATGAACGACCACCGCAGCGCAAGCCCGTCGCGGATGCCGATATCAACATCCTCGACGCTGGCGTAGCCGTCGGCGACGAGCCGGAAAGCCTCTTCGAGCAACGCCCCTTGCAGGCGGTTCATGATGAAGCCGTCGAGCTCGCGCTTCATCACCAGCGGCGCGTGGCCGGCGTCGATGAGGAAGGCGCGAGTCCTCTCGAGCGTCTCGGCAGAAGTCCACGGTGCCGGCACGACCTCGGCCGCAGGAATGAGATAGGGCGGATTGATTGGGTGCACGACCAGACAGCGATGCCGGCCCTGCAGATGGTCGGTGAATTTCGACGGCAACAGCGCCGAAGTGGAGCTGGCGATGACTGCCTGCGGATCGGCAAGCCTGTCAATCAGGGAAAACACCTCCCGCTTCACCTCGAGGTTTTCAGGCGTGTTCTCCTGAATATGGACAGCACCAGCCAGCGCCTCTGCCAGCTCGGCGACAATGGTGATCCGGTCAAGCACGGCGTCGATCGCCTGTCCTCGCAGCAGGTCGTTCGCGGCGAGATCGCCGAGCACGCCGGCGATATAGTCGCGGGCGCCACCGGTCGCGGCCGGCGACTGGTCCCACATCCGTACATTATGGCCGGCGCGGGCGAAGCTGATCGCCCAGGCCCGCCCGATGAACCCGCTTCCGACGATCGCGACATTGGCCATGGATAGGCTCCTCAAAGTGTTTCGACGTTGCCGTCGACGCCGAGCGACTGGCCGGAAATGTTGATCCCCGCATCGGAGAGCAGGAAAGCGACCATCGCAGCGACATCATAGGGGCTGGTCATGCGGCGCAGCGAGATATTCTGGAGATAGCGATCCGTCATCTCTTCGTGGCTGATGCCGACCTGCTTGGCGCGTGCCGATATGACACCTTCGATGCGCGGTCCCTCGATGATGCCGGGCAGGATGGCGTTGACTCTGATGCCATGCGGCCCAAGCTCCTTGGCGAGGCTCTGCGTGAAACCGATGACGCCGAACTTGGCCGCCGAGTAGGGCGTGCGGAATGCGTAGCCATGGCGGCCCGCCGCCGACGACATCGACACGATCGAGCCGCCGCCCGCCGCCTTGATCAGCGGCACGGCGCGCCGGGCGCACAGGAACTGGCCGGTCAGGCAGATGTCGATGCAGCGCCGCCAGTCGGCCGGCTCGATCTCGTCGACACCGCCGGTCGGCCCGGCAATGCCGGCATTGTTGATCAGCGCGTCGAGTCCGCCGAGCTTTTCCTTCACAGCCTCGAACAGCCGGTCGACATCATCGTCGCGCGAAACATCCGCCTTCACAGCGGCGACCAGATCGATCTTGCCGGGAGCGGCGGCCAGCGCCTCATCGGAAACGTCGCAGACGACGATGCGGGCGCCGAGCCGCGACAGCGTGTCGGCTATGGCAAAACCGATACCGCCGGCGCCTGCCGTCACCAGCACGCGCTGGCCTTTCAGCCCGGTCAGAAAGTCGTCCGCCGATGCCGGCGCCCTTGTGCTCATCGTCCTGTCCTTCTCATTGCAGCCGCCGTTCGCGCAGCGCCATGACGGCGCCCAGAACGACCAGCCCGTAAAGAATTGCCCTTGTGGCATAGGGAAGCGTGGTGCCGGCCAGCAGCATCTGCAACGCCGTCAGCAACAACACCCCGCCAAGCATGCCGAGATAGTGGCCGCGCCCGCCGGTGATCAACGCCCCGCCGACCACCACCACGGCGATCGACGGCAACAGATAGTCGTCGCCCATGCCAAGGCTCGCCTGACCGGAAAAACCGGTCAGCATGATGCCGACAACAGCCGCGCAGACGGCCGAGAGCATGTAGACCAGGATCAGTGTGCGCTCGACGCCGATGCCCGACAAGCGCGCCGCGCGCAGCCCGTTGCCGATGCCGTACACCCTGCGCCCGAACGGCGTGCGGCCGAGCAGCAGCACTGCCGCCACGACAAAGACGACCATCAGCAGGACGATCGGCGTCAGCAGGCCGCCGAGCCTGGCCGTCATGAACCAGCGCAGCATCGGTGATGAAAATCCGGCCGGCGTTCCTTGCGAATAAAGCAGCGCGCAGCCTTGCAGGATGCCGTTGGTGGCAAGCGTCATGACGATCGGCGAGATGCCGAGATAGACGATGCCGAAGCCATTGGCGAAGCCGATGGCGCAGGCCATCATCAGCACGACCGGCAAGGCGTAGACAAGCGCCGCGTCGGAGCCGTTGACCATGCCGGCCAGGATGATGCCGGAGATACCGATCGTCCACGGCACGGAGAGGTCGAGGCCGCCGGTCAGGATGACGGTTCCCTGCCCGAGCGCCAGGACGGCGAGGAAGGACGACAGCACGAGCAGCGAATTCCAGTAGCCCGGATTGAGGATGGCGCGGCCGAGCCAGATCTGCGTGACAACCACGATGACCAGCAGGCAGACATAGGCCGGCAGCGCATAGCGCAGCGTCTCCGCGTTGCGCAGATGGAAGGCAGGGCGCGGCGATGCCGGACTGCGCTGGCCATGCGATGGCTCGGCGATCTTGAGACGCCTGTCCACGCGCTCGAGCTGCGAGGGCAATATGCCGGCGCGCCAGGCGGCAAGCCGGGCGCGCGCGGCGCGCAATTGCACGGCAAGCACCGATGCGTGGGAGATGGAGCCGGCAAGTGCGGCCAGCACGAGAATGGTGCCTTCGGCGATCGTCGAATAATAGGCCGACACATTGAGCACCAGCAGGATGTTCACCACGATCATCAGGATATAGGCGCCGAAGACAGAACCCACCGGGCCGCCTTGTCCGCCGCCGAGGCGCGTACCGCCGACGACGACCGCCGCGAACATCGACAAAAGCAGCGGATTGCCGACCAGCGGATCGCCACTGCCGGTTTGGGCGCTGATGAACACGCCGGCCAGGCCATAGCAGCCGCCGGCGATGACATAGACGGCAAAGCGCACGAGCACGACATTGATGCCGACAGAAGCGGCCGACTCTGTATCGCTGCCGACCGCATAAAGTGCGGTGCCGAAGCGGGTTCCCTTCAGCCAGAACCAGGCGAGCAGGACGACGCCGATCAGCACCAGGGGCATCGGCAGCCAGCCGGTGATCGCGTCACCGAGATAGAATGTGCCGAGATCGGGGGACACGAAGCCACCGGGCTTGTCCATCACCAGCAGCGTCACGCCTTGCAGGATGAACATGGTGGACAGCGTCACCACGATCGGCTGCATGCGCAGCACCGCAATGAAGAAGCCGTTGAACGCGCCCACCGCCATGCCGACGCCGATGCCGACGGCGGTCCACAAGATGATGCTGGCGCCTGGCGCCATCGGGTCCATGCTCGATGCCAGCACGGCATTGACCAGCGATATCACCGCGCCGGCGGACAGGTCGAAGCCGCCCGACAGGATCACGATGGTCTGGCCGATCGCCGCGAGCGCGGAGGTCGCGCCACCGCTCGACAGGAACGACACATCGAAATAGGTCAGCGGACCGGCGCTGATCCAGTCGACGACGAAAAGCAGGATCGCCAGGACGATCGCGGCGATCAGCGCGCCGCGGTTGCGCATCAGCGCACGGCGCAGACCGAAGCCGCCCGAAACAGGAGATGAAACCGCTGCGCTGCTCATGCGGCTTCCCCAGCATGCCCGAGCGCTGGGCGCATGATGGCCGGCTCGGTGATGGTGTCGCCTTCGAGTTCGGCCGCGATGCGCCCGTCATAGAGAACCAGGACCCGGTCGCATTGGTGGACGAGTTCGGGAATCTCCGTCGAGTGCAGCAGGATCGAACCGCCCGAAGCCACGTAGTTTCGCATCATCACATAAAGCTCGTGCTTGGTGCCGACATCGATGCCGCGGGTGGGATCGAACAACAGCAGGATGCGGCTCTGCGCCACCAGCCATTTGGCGATGGCGATCTTCTGCTGGTTGCCGCCGGAAAACGCGCCGGCCCGAGTCCACAGCGCGCGGCGGTCGACCTCGACAGTGGCGAATGCCGCCTCGACGGAGCGGGTTTCGGCCTGCGCGTCGACAAGGCCTAGCCGTGTGAAGCGCGATATCACGGGAAGCGTGGCGTTCTGGCTGCCCGACAGTTTCAGGAACAGGCCTTCGGATTTGCGATCTTCGGGCACCAGGCCGATCGCCATGTTGGGCAGCAAGGCATCGGCGGGCGAGCCGAGCCAGACCTTGCGGCCATCGACGAGGATGTGGCCGCGAGTGATTTCGGCCATGCCGAAGCAGGCCAGAAACAGATCCTGCTGGCCCATGCCCTGCAATCCGGCAACACCTAGGATCTCGCCTTTCCGCAGGTCGAAGCCGGCGCCGTCGAGCTTGCGCCCGACCTTGAGGTCGCGCACGCCCAGAACCGGCGGACCGAAGGCCTGGGCGCCGTCGGGCTTGGGCGGGAAGGTCTGCTCGATGCTGCGGCCGATGATCTTTTCGATGACGTCGCCATCCGAGACGTCGGCAACCGGCGCGGTAACGATGTGGCGGCCGTTTCTCAGGATCGTCAGCATCTCGCAAAAGGCGCGGACTTCTCGCATGCGATGGGTGATGAAGACGATGGTGGTGCCCGCCGCCTTCAGCCTGGCGATGATATCACCCAGCCATTCGACGTCGCGGCCGGCGAGCGTCGAGGTCGGTTCGTCGAGCAGCAGGATGCGCGGCTTGCGGTAGACGGCACGCGCGATTTCGATCTTCTGGCGCACCGAAAGCTCGAGCTCGCTCACCTCGGCATCGAGATCGACGGAAAAACCGAGATCGTCGATGTGGCGGCGGACAGCCTTGCGGGCGGCACGGCGGCGGATCAGGCCGGAGACGCCGACGGGAGCGTACGGCAAAAGCATATTGTCGAGGACGGAAAGATCGCGCACCAGGGTCATCTCCTGGAACGCCGTCTGCACGCCCAGCGCGTGTGCTGCGCGCGGTGCGCCGTAAGCGATCTCCTTGCCGAAGACACGGACATGGCCTTCGCTTGGCCGGACCAGCCCGGACAGCAGCTTCACCAGCGTCGACTTGCCGGCTCCGTTTTCACCGAGCAGCGCATGGACGCTGCCGGGCGCGATCTCGAACGACACACCGTCCAGCGCGACGGTCGGGCCGAACGCCTTGCTGATGCCGTCAATCTCGATGGCGGGAACCTTGGAGTGTTCTGTCATTGTCCTCGATCGCCGAGCTTGGGGCAGACGATGCGCGGACAAGACTGTCCGCGCATCGTCGCGATCGCCTTGGGAGGCTCAGTCTTCAGGCTGTCCGACGAGGGCAGCGGCCAGGCCGACCTCGGGTGTCTGGTCCGAGAAGATCGAGGCAAACCAGCCGGGATTGGAGACCAGCGACGGCTTGAAGGCGTTGCAGCCTGCCTTCATCTCCGCCCATGTGCCTTCGTCGCACAGCTTGATCGTCTCATTGGTGACGACCGGCAGCGGCAGGATAGTGGTCTTCGGCACGTCCTTGCCTTCGATCGCCTCGACGGCAAGCTTCAGCGCCAGCGCGCCGGAATAAGGCGGCGAGGCATAGGAAATGCGTTGCGCGCCTGCCGGTGCATAGGGCGGCGCCGCACCTTCGACTTCGGTCCCCTCCGGCAGCATCTGGATGCGACCACCATTGGAGCCTTCGCCGGCACAAGGCAGGAGTTCGCTGGTCTTCTTACCGGCCTCGAGCTGCATCGAGTTGGCGGTGAAGCAGCCGACCTGCATCCACAGCCCGTTGATGTCGTCCCAATTGCGGGTGCCCAGGATCTTCGAAAGCTCGGTGCGGGCAACCGCCTGGCTCCACATGCCGACAGCCTCGCCGACGATCTTGATGTCAGGGTATTTGGCGAAGACTTCCTTGGCGGCCTTTGTCCGTTGATCATCGACGGATGTTCCCGGAACACCCGTGACGGCGATGATGTTGCCCTTGCCGTTGAGCTTCTTGACCAGCCATTCGGCGGTCACCCTGCCCGCTTCCAACTGGTCGATGTGGACGTTGTAGGCGCATGGCTCGGTGATCTCGGCGTCGTAGGCAAAGACCTTCACGCCCTTGTCGCAGGCATTCTTGACGACCTGATTGAGCGCGGTCGGCGAGATCGGGTACACGACGATCGCCTCGGCGCCGCTTTGCACCATTGCGTTGATCTGCTGAATTTGGCGTTGCGCATTCGGCCCGGCGACCTGGACCTGCAGGTCGACCTTGTCGGCCAGGCTCTTGTGAGCGGCCATGGCCTTGACCATGTTGGCCGCCTCCGCCTGCCAATCATTGCCGATGTAGCTCATGCTGAGAAAAATCTTGTGCTTCTCGGCTGCCTGCGCGCCCGACAGCCCAAGGGCGCATAAAGCCATGCCGGCCAGCAGCGCGAGCCGCCGGACTTTCA
This sequence comes from Mesorhizobium sp. Root695, assembly GCF_001428185.1. Taxonomy (NCBI): domain Bacteria; kingdom Pseudomonadati; phylum Pseudomonadota; class Alphaproteobacteria; order Hyphomicrobiales; family Phyllobacteriaceae; genus Mesorhizobium; species Mesorhizobium sp. Root695. Next base: position 232,859 of record NZ_LMHO01000012.1, read on the forward strand.
ATCCGATACCCATATGAAACTCCTCCCGATCCGAACGACCGAATGCCTCCCAAGGGCACGAACGTAACCCTTGCCATTCGATGCCGGCGACCGTAACACTATTTGATCAAAGATCAATGATGAAATCGCTTAATATCAAAACCAGGGGTCTGAGCGCTTGACGCGGCATGTTGAACCTTGCATTCCGGACACCAGAGTGGTTCCGCGTCTCTGTGAAACGCGGAACCATTCTGCCTCTTTGCTTCGGCGCAATTCCGGACGGAAAGCCGTTTCACACTTTTCCTGGAATTGCTCTGGCGGTAGCGTCGCCCTTGGGCGGGAAGGTTGACGGGAGATGGCTGGATCGGCGTACAGAAAGCCAGGGGTCGAGATCACACCCCTGTCCAGGGAAACCCTGCAGGACAGGGTCTATCGCCATGTCACCGAATTGATCCTCGACGGCAGCATCGTGCCGGGCGAGATGGTAACGGTTCAGAGCCTTGCCGATGCTTTTGGCGTCAGCCCGATGCCGGTCAGGGAAGCGCTGCGGCGCCTGACGGCAGCCAACGCGCTGATGGTGGTTTCAGGCCGCTCGATCGGCATTCCGGCACTCAGTCGCGCGCGCCTCATCGACCTCAGGAGTGTCCGGTTCGAGATCGAGGCGATCGCGGCCGCATGGGCGGCGGAGCGCATGGACGACCAGGCCGTAGCGCAGTTGCGCCAGCATCTGGATGCGCTCGAACAGGCCAATGCCGCCGGCGACGTCAAATCCTATCTGCGCGCCAACTACGCCTTTCATTTCTCGATCTATCGGGCGGCCGGTTCAGAGAACATGCTCAACATCATCGAGAACCTTTGGCTGCAGATCAGCCCCTACTTCAACATGCTGCACGATTCGGGAAACTACTCGACCGCCAACGAACACCACCAGGAGATGTTCGCGGCACTGCGCAACCGGGACGTGGAAGCCGTCAGGGCCGCAGTCCGCGCCGACATCGACGCCGCTTTCGACGTGCTGGCCGATCTTTTGAAGTAGTGCTCGGACTCCCCGGTCTCACGGCTTCTGTCCAAAGAGCGGCTCGTAAGCCGCCGCAGAAAGCCATCACGAATTACCATTCCATCAAGGTAGCGGCCGCAACAACAGGCGATGCGCGGCAATGACATTGCCGGCGCTTGCCTATTTGGTATGCTGGTATAATATGTACCTCACATAGCGTGTCTCTGGAGGTTACGCTGTGCTCGTGTGGCAAGCCGAGCCGATCGTGTTTTTGGGAGGAAATACCATGAGATTTGTAACTGTGGCGGCGCTCGCCGGCGCCGCAATGGTAGGCGTTGCCGTGTTGCCGGCAATGGCATCACCGGACGCGCCGGTCATCGCGCTCGCCAACGCCTATTATGGCAACACCTGGCGGCACCAGATGGTGGAAGCGTTCGAAGCCTCCGCCAAGGAAGCCAAGGCCGCCGGGCAGATCGCCGATTATATCGTCATGAACGGCGATGGGTCGGTGGCGCAGCAAAACAGCCAGATCGCGGAGCTGATCCTCAAGAAGGTCGACGTACTCGCCGTCGATGCCGCTTCGGAAACGGCGGTCAATGGCATCATCGAAAAGGCCTGCAAAGCCGGCATCATCGTCATCTCTTTCGATTCGGTGGCCTCGGCGCCCTGCAACTACCAGCTCAATTTCGACTTCAAGGGCTACAAGGCCACCCAGGCCGAGGCCGTCTTCAAGATGCTCGGCGGCAAGGGCAACATCCTGCAGGTGCGCGGCGTGAAGGGCTCGGCGCCCGACAACGACATGTTCAACGCGCAGCAGTCGGTGCTGGCGAAGTATCCCGATATCAAGGTGGTCGCGACCGTCTATGGCCAGGCGACCGCCTCGGTGGCGCAGGCGGCGATCGCCAATGTGCTGCCCTCATTGCCGCACGTCGACGCCGTGCTTGGCCAGGGCGGCAGCGACGATGTCGGCATCGCGCAGGCCTTCGTTCAGTATGGCGGCGACTACGCCGGCAAGATGCCGATCATCGAAGGCGGCGGCGGCACCGACTTCGTCAAATGGTGGGCGGATGAGAACGCCAAGAACGGCTACCAGACTGTGTCCATGAACACCACGCCAGGCATCGGCGGTGCTGCCTTCTGGCTCGGCCTGTCGCTGCTGAAAGGCGCCCAGGCGCCCAAGCTGATGATCATGCCGGTGGCGACGGTCGATGCCGGCAACCTCAAGGAATACGCCAAGCTGCCAGGCGGCCAGATCATCAGCCCAAGCTATTCGCTGGACTGGGTCAAGCAGAACCTGCTGAGCAAGTAACGCGAACCAGCGCTACAGGATCGGGCGGTGCCGGAGCACCGCCCGATCGTCGCCGTCGAAGAAACGGAGGACGAATGTCCCAGTCTGCCGTCGCCGATCAGGACAGGGCCGCGTTGGCGGCGCTTGCCGCCCCCGTCCGGCAAAGTGTCGTTTCGCTCACCGGGATAACCAAGAGCTTTGGCCCGACGCTCGCCAACGCAGGGATCGACCTCTGCGTCGGTGCCGGCAATGTGATCGGGCTGGTCGGCGGCAACGGCGCTGGAAAATCGACGCTGATGCGTATCCTGTGCGGCGCGATGTGGCCGACCCTAGGCTCGATTTCCTTCGCCGACGCACAGGTGAACTTCGCCGACTACGGCACCGCCGAGGCGCAGCGGCAAGGCATCCGCATGGTGCATCAGGAGCTTTCGCTCTGCGCCAACCTTTCGGTCGCCGAGAATTTCTTTCTGGAAACGCCTCAGGATGCGGCGGCCCGACCGGGGTGGAGAACGGTTTACAGGGCTCGGGCCCGCGCAGCACTCGACGCTGTCTTTCCAGGCAACGGCATCGATGCCGACGCCGAAGTCGGCCACCTCTCCATCGCCGAACGGCAGATGGTGGAGATCGCGCGCGCCGCGGCAACGCCCGGCGTCAGGCTGATCGTGCTCGATGAGCCGACATCGTCGCTCGATCTCGACCGCTCCAAGCAACTGAGAGCCTTCATTCGCGAACGGGCGAAGGCAGGGCTTGCCTTCATCTTCATTAGCCACAAGCTGCAGGAGATCATCGACATCGCCACCGAGATCGTGGTGCTGCGCAACGGCCGCACCGCGTGGCAGGGCGAGGTCGCGGACGCCTCGATCGGCGGACTGGTGCAGTTGATGGGCGGCGATGCCAATCCGGTGCACCAGCACGCCGTCTCCACCGCCTCCGCCCAGGATGTGCTGGTGCGGCTCTCCGGCCCGCTGACATCAGAACTCGGCCGCGACATCGAGATCGTGCGCGGCGAGATCGTCGGGCTGGCCGGCCTCGAAGGCAGCGGGCAGAAGGAGCTGCTGCATGGGATCTTCAGTCCCCACGCCAAGCAAAACGGCGCGGTCACAAGACATGCGCAGGCCGGCTTCATCGCCGGAGACCGGCAGAAGGAAGGCGTGTTCCCGCTGTGGAGCGTGCTAGGAAACATCAGCATCGGCGCACTGGCCCGCCGCCGGGCGCTGGGCCTGGTTTCCGATCGCGCCAACCGCGAGATGGCCGCTGGTGCCGCCAGCAAACTGCGGCTGGACGACAGCCGCTTCCAGTCCAACATCACCGAACTCAGCGGCGGCAATCAGCAAAAGGCGCTGGTCGCCCGAGCGCTGGTCGCCGACACCCCGATCATCCTGCTCGACGACCCGACGCGCGGCGTCGACATTGCCACCAAGCAGGATTTCTACCGGCTGTGCAACGAGATCGCGCGCAGCGGCCGCGCACTGGTCTGGCATACGACCGAGGATGCCGAACTGCTGGCCTGCGATCGCGTTCTGGTCTTTGCCGGCGGACGCATCGTCAGGGAACTCGCCGGCGATGCGATCACGGAACCGGCTGTTGTCGGCGCATCCTTCGCCCAACCGGCGGACAGGCACGCAACTGCCCGACACAAGGACGCGCCAGCGGCAAGGCTCGGCCGCAGGCTGGTGGATGCAGCGCCCTTCATCGGCCTCGCCGCCGTGCTGACCGTGATGATCTCAGCCAATCCCGCCGTCGCCTCGATCTTCGGGCTCGATCTACTGCTGATGCCGGCACTGTCGCTGGTGCTGGTGACGGCGGCGCAGATGTTCATCGTCGGCGGCAGCGAGATCGACCTCGGCGTCGGCGCCTTTGCCGGCCTCGTCAGCGTGCTCGGCGCCACGCTGCTTTACGACCAGCCATGGCTCGGCGCCCTGGCACTGGTGGCGGCGCTCGCCGCCTATGCCGGGCTTGGCGGGGTGATCCAGGCGCGCAAGATCCCAGCCATCGTCGTCACGCTCGGCGCCTCCTTCATCTGGGTGGGGCTGGGCTATGCGCTGCAGCCGACGCCCGGCGGGGCCAGCCCGGAATGGCTGTCGGCACTCTTCAGCTGGTCGCTCGGCTTCGTGCCCACCTCTATCATCCTCATCGCGGCCGTCGCGCTGATCGTCTTCGTCATCGACCGGCTGCCGCTCGGCGTGGTGCTGCGCGGGTTCGGCAACAACCCGACGGCGATGATCCGTTCGGGATGGTCGCCAACACGCTACGCGCTAGTGCGCTATCTGATTGCAGGGCTGTTTGCGAGTGCAGCCGGTCTGTCGCTGACGGCGATCAACACGGCGAGCGACATCAACTCCGGCAATTCGTTCACGCTGCTCAGCGTCGCCGCCGCTGTGATGGGCGGCTGCTCGCTGCTGGGGGGCATCATCTCGCCGGTCGGCGCCGTTGCCGGGGCGGTGACGCTGTCGCTGATCGGCGCGCTGCTCGGCACGCTGAACGTCAGCAGCGATTTCAACGCCGCGACGCAAGGCCTGATCCTGATCGCCCTTTTGACGTTGCACAGCCTGACCGCCGACCGCAGGAGCGAACAATGAACGCCCTGACCGCCTTTAGCCTCTGGTCGCAGAGAAACCGCTGGATCTGGGCGGCGATCGGCGTGTTGCTTCTGTGGCTGGTGCTGTCGATCGTCACCAATCGCTTCAGTCTGTCCAGCCTGTCGGGCATCATCTTGTCGGCGTCCTTCCTGACGATCGTCGGCATCGGCCAGATGTTCGTGGTGACGACCGGCCGCGGCAACATCGACCTGTCCGTTGCCTCGGTGATCACGCTTAGCGCCTTCGTCGCGCTGCTCACCATCAAGGGCGAGGATGCCAATCTCGCCATCGGCGTTGCCGCCGCGATCCTGCTCGGCCTTGCGGTCGGGGCGCTCAATTCGCTGCTAGTCGTCGGGCTCGGCATCCCGGCCATCATCGCTACGCTGGCGACCGGCTATGTGCTGGCCACCGCGACGTTGCTGTCGAACCGTGCGATCTCGGGCTTCACCGTCAGCCCGGCACTGAAATACCTGGCATCGGGCCGCATTTCCGGCGTGCCGGTCATGGCCGTCATCGCCATATCAGGTGTGGCGGCAACCTCCTTCGTGCTGCGCTACACGGTGTTCGGCCAGCTGTTGTCGGCGGTCGGCCAGAACCGCACTGCCGCGCGGCTCGCCGCCATCAGGACCGGCCCAGTGATCGCATCGGCCTTCATCATCTCGTCGGTGCTGGCGTCGCTCAACGGACTGCTGCTCGGCGCCTATATCGGCGGGGCCTTCCTTGAAATGGGCCAGCCCTACCTCTTGCAGTCGATCGCAGCGGTGGTGCTCGGCGGAACACTGATCTTCGGCGGCTCTGCAACCGCCGTCGGCACATTGTTCGCCAGCATCTTGCTGATCCTGATCGTCACCACCATGCAGATCATCGGCCTGCCTCCGGGCGCCCAGGACATCGTGCAGGGCATCGTCGTCATCTTCGTGCTGGCACTTGCCGGACGACAGGCGATGATACGGCGAGCGCCGGTCGAGCCGACAGGCGGCGACGCCGCGGTGCCGGCGGGAGACCGGCAGCCATGACTTGCACGCATTCACCCATTATCGGATTGCCAAAATCTGGTAGTGTGATTATACCACTTAATAAGTTGACGACGGGCGACACCGTCGATTGAGATCAGGAGTAGTGACCAGATGACAACGATTGCGCTGTTCGGTGCCGGCGGAAAAATGGGCTACCGCCTGTCGACCAATTTTCGCGGATCGCCCTACACGATACGCCATGTCGAGGTCAGCGATGCCGGCCGCGAACGGCTGAAAACCGGACTCGGGTTCGATACGGTCAGTGCCGACGAAGCGCTCAAGGGTGCCGATGTGGTGATCCTGGCCGTTCCCGACACGCATATCGGCAAGGTGGCGACCAGTATCGAGAGCAAGCTGGTATCAAGCACGATGGTGGTGGTGCTCGACGCGGCGGCACCCTTCGCCGGCCATCTGCCGAAGCGGCCGGACCTCACCTATTTCGTCACCCACCCCTGCCATCCACCGATCTTCAATGACGAGACAGACATGGCGGCCAAGAAGGACTATTTCGGCGGCGTCAAGGCCAAGCAGCATATGGTCAGCGCCTTGATGCAGGGACCGGAAGAGGATTACGCAAAGGGTGAGGCGATCGCGAAAATCATCTGGGCGCCGGTCATGCGTTCGCACCGCGTCACCGTCGACCAGATGGCGCTGCTGGAACCCGGCCTTTCGGAGACGGTGTGCGCCTCGCTGCTGGTGGTCATGAAGGAAGCCGTCGACGAGGTCGTGGCACGCGGCGTCGACAAGCAGGCGGCGCTCGACTTCCTGCTCGGCCATATGAACGTGCTCGGCGCCGTCATCTTCGGCGAGACCAAGGGCGTTTTCTCGGACGCCTGCAACAAGGCGATCGAGTTCGGCAAGCCGGTGCTGATGCGTGACGACTGGAAACGCGTGTTCGAGCCGGAAGAGATCGCCGCCAGCATTCAGCGCATCACCTGAAGAAACGACAGGCGCTTGCCGCAGCGCCTCGACGCGTCGGCGTACCGTTGCCGACGGTCGGTTGTCGCCGCTCATCAGGTACATATCACCTGAATTAGTGGTTGACTCATCATACCAGTTGGCTTAGCTGTTCATTGGCTCGGATCGACAGGGTTTCGCAGGGAGTTCCAAGCCTGGGCGAATGGGAGATGGCTGGGGAGCAACGACCCGTGGAGGGGAAGCCGGCAAACGGCTCTTTAGCCCGAGAGCGATCCGCCGCCCGCGCTGCCTGACGAATTCGGATGCCGACAGAGGCCTTGGTTGACCAAGGCAATTTTCAAACGGGAGGACTTCATGAAACTCACACGCAGAATGACGCTTGCGGCTTTCGCCGGCATGCTGGCGCTTGGCACGGCCGTTCCCGCCTACGCGGCGGATCTCATCGCCATCATCACGCCCTCGCACGACAATCCGTTCTTCAAGGCGGAAGCCGTCGGCGCCGAGGCCAAGGCCAAGGAACTCGGCTACGAGGCGCTGGTGCTGGTCCATGACGACGACGCCAACAAGCAGTCCGAGCTGATCGACACGGCGATCGGCCGTGGGGCCAAGGCGATCATCCTCGACAATGCCGGCGCCGACGCCACCGTCGCCGCCGTGCAGAAGGCCAAGGACGCAGGCATTCCGTCCTTCCTCATCGACCGCGAGATCAACGCCACCGGCGTCGCCGTCGCGCAGATCGTTTCCAACAACTACCAGGGCGCCCAGCTCGGCGCGCAGGAATTCGTCAAGCTGATGGGCGAGAAAGGCAATTTCGTCGAGCTGGTCGGCAAGGAATCCGACACCAATGCCGGCATTCGCTCCAAGGGGTATCACGACGTCATCGACGACTATCCGGACCTGAAGATGGTCGCCCAGCAGTCGGCCAACTGGAGCCAGACGGAAGCCTATTCCAAGATGGAATCGATCCTTCAGGCCAACCCCGACATCAAGGGCGTCATCTCCGGCAACGACACGATGGCGATGGGCGCCTATGCGGCACTTGCCGCGGCGAACCGCAAGGATGTCATCGTCGTCGGCTTCGACGGATCGAACGACGTGCGCGACTCCATCACGTCGGGCGGCATCAAGGCAACCGTGCTGCAGCCGGCCTTCGCGCAGGCGCAGATGGCAGTCGAGCAGGCCAACGACTTCATCAAGAACAAGAAATCGCCGGCCAAGGAAAAGCAGTTGATGGACTGCGTTCTGGTCAATGGCGACAATGCCGCCAAGCTGGAGACCTTCGCGCTGACGAACTGAGCTAGCGTGAGACGAATAGCGAGGGGCGAACCCTGGGGTCGCCCCTCGCCGCCATTTTCCGTGGGCCGCCCACGATGCTGACCGACAGGCCGCCATGCTGAACACCAAGCCGAACTGGCCGATCCTAGCCGTGATGGTCGGCATCAGCCTGACCGCCTGCAAGATTCTGCCTACGAAATCGGGAGACGCCGGCAACGCGCCCGCCTTCAATCCTGACAAGATGGTCGAGGAGATCTGGGCGGCAAAGGTCGTGCCCTATCTCCAGCAGAAAGCCGGACCGTTTCCAGAGGTTCACGCGTTGGCAACGACCGATGCCGCGGCCGCCGGCGCCAAATACGGCAATCCGAACAAGCAGGCGAACTCGCCGTGGACTTTCGCGGTTCGCCTGGAAGGCATGATCGTCGCGGCGAACACGCAGTCCCGCGCGGCGACGATCGATGTCGATGTGGACGGCGACGGCAAGGCTGATGCGCGGGTACAGATCGGACCGGCGGTGCGCGGGACGGCGCTGCGCGACAGCCTGGACTTCATCCAGTTCAACGACTTCACCAACCAGATCGACTTCGCCCAGTTCGGCAAGGCGTTCAACAGCTACGTCGACAAGACCGTGCTGGCCAAGCTGCCGCGCGAAGCGCTGGAAGGCCGCAGCGCCAAGGTGGTGGGCGCCTATACGCTGGGCAGCGGCCAGGATCTGCCGCTGGTGACGCCTGCGGAGGCAGAGATCGGGCCGAAACCATGAGCGCGGCCAGGGAGCGCGAAATCATCCTGAAGCTGGAGGACGTCTCCAAGGTCTACTCCGGCACCGTCGCGGTTAAGCGCGCCAATTTCGAGGTGCGCAAGGGCTCGGTCAACGTGCTGGTCGGCGAAAACGGTGCCGGCAAGTCGACGCTGATGAAGATCATCGCCGGTGTCGAACGACCGACAGCCGGTCGCATCCTGCTCGAGGGCGAAGAGGTTTCCTTCTCGTCATCCGGCGATGCGGTAAACCGCGGCATCGGCATGGTGTTCCAGGAGCTGAACCTGTTCGGCAACATGAGCGTTGCCGAGAACATTTTCGCAACCCGGGAGATCACCAACCGGTTTGGCAAGATCGACCGCAAGGAACAAGAAAACCGCGCGGGGGAATTTCTAGAACGACTGCAAGCGGGCATACGGCCCGACATGCTGGTCGAGGATCTGCGCATCGGACAGCAGCAGCTGGTCGAGATCGCCAAGGCCGTTTCGCTCGACGCGCGCATCCTGATCATGGACGAGCCGACTTCGGCGCTGAGTGCTGCGGAGGTCGAGATCCTGTTCAAGGTGATTGCCGACCTCAAGGCGCGCGGTGTGGCGATCGTCTACATTTCGCACCGGCTGGAAGAACTGATCCGCATTGGCGACTACATCACCGTGCTGCGCGACGGCCGCATCACCGGCCAGGAAGAGATGAAAAACGTCGACACGCAGTGGATCGTTCGCCAGATGATCGGCTCCGACGCCAAGGACTTCGCCAAGGCCGACGGCCATCTTCCGGGCGAGGAGATATTCCGCGCCGAGGAGATCTGCCTGCCGCGTGCCACTGGCGGGCTTGCCGTCGACCATGTCTCGCTGTCGTTGCACGCCGGCGAGATCCTCGGCATCTACGGCCTGATGGGTGCCGGTCGCAGCGAATTGTTTGACTGCATCATGGGCCGCCACGGCCATTCGACGGGCGCGATCTTCATTGGCGGCATTAAGGTCAAGGAGCGCGACACGACGCGTCGCATCCGGCGCGGCCTGGCGCTGATCCCCGAAGACCGCCAGCGCGAAGGGCTGGTGTCGATCCTATCGGTAGCCAGCAACCTGACGCTTGCCAGTCTGTCGCGATTTGCCCGCCTGTACCATATCCATGGCGCCGACGAAAGGCAGGCGGTGACGCAGATGGTGCGGGAACTGGCGATCAAGGTCGCCGACCCGGCGCAGGAAGTGTCTTCGCTGTCGGGCGGCAATCAGCAGAAGGTGGTGATCGGCAAGGCGCTGCTTACCGAACCCAAGGTGCTGTTGATGGACGAGCCCAGCCGCGGCATCGATGTCGGCGCCAAGGCCGACGTCTTCCGCACCATGCGCAAACTGTCCCGTGACGGTTTGGGGATATTGTTCGCCACCTCGGATCTCGATGAGGTGATGGCGCTGTCCGACCGCATCGCGGTGATGAGCAACGGAAAACTGACCGGCATGTTCGATCGCGCCGAGGCGACAGAGGCGGCACTCGTCGCTGCATCGGCGCTTGGCCACGGACCGGCCCCACACACGGAGAGCACCGCGCATGACTGACATCCCAGCCAAGGCGGCCACTCCCTCCGCTTCCAGCGGCTCCGTGCTGCTGACTCTGATGAAGCTCAGGACCTTCATCGCGCTCATCGCCGTCCTGATCTTCTTTTCGATCGCGGCGCCTAATTTCCTGTCGACCGCCAATTTGATCCTGATGTCGAAACACGTGGCGCTGAACGCGTTCCTGGCAATGGGCATGACCTTCGTCATCATCACCGGCGGCATCGACCTTTCGGTCGGTTCGATCGTCGGCCTGTGCGGCATGGTGGCCGGCTATCTCGTGCTCAACGGCATCGATCTGCAGATCGGCTACACCATCTATTTCAACGTCCTCGAGATCGCGCTGATCACGCTGGCGGTCGGCATATTGATCGGCGCCGTCAACGGATTGCTGATCACCAGGCTGAACGTCGCGCCGTTCATCGCCACGCTCGGCGTGCTCTATGTCGCGCGCGGCCTGGCGCTGCTGTCGTCGGATGGCCGCACCTTCCCCAACCTCGTCGGCAAGCCGGAGCTTGGCACCACCGGCTTCGGTTTCCTCGGTGCCGGCCGGCTGCTTGGCCTGCCGGTGGCGATCTGGATCCTGATCGTCGTTGCACTGGGAGCCGCCTATCTCGCTAAGTACACACCGCTCGGCCGTCACATCTTCGCCGTCGGCGGCAATGAACGGGCGTCGCGGATTTCGGGCGTCCGTGTCAACATGGTGAAAATGTTCGTCTATATGTTCTCCGGTTTCTGCGCGGCGATCGTCGGCCTGATCATCTCGTCCGAGCTGATGGCCTCGCATCCGGCGACAGGCGAAAGTTTCGAGCTCAACGCCATTGCGGCAGCAGTGCTCGGCGGCACCTCGATGTCGGGCGGCCGCGGCACGATCGGCGGCACCATCGTCGGCGCCTTCGTCATCGGCATCCTTTCGGACGGGTTGGTGATGATGGGTGTGAGTTCGTTCTGGCAAATGGTGATCAAGGGCCTCGTCATCATCGTTGCCGTCGTTGTCGACCAGGCGCAGCGCCGGCTGCAAAGTCGGGTGACACTGATGCAGATGGCGAAGGCGGGCTGACCATGACGGAATTGCGAGGAGCCCTGATTGGCTGCGGCTTCTTTGCCGTCAACCAGATGCATGCCTGGCGCGACATAGCAGGCACCTCTATCGTCGCCATCTGCGACCGTGATCCGGAGCGGCTCAAGGTCGTCGGCGACCAGTTCGGCATTGCGAAGCGCTATACCGATGCGGCGGAACTTTTTGCCGGCGAAAGCCTCGACTTCGTCGATATCGCCACCACCGCGCCCAGCCATCGTCCGCTTGTCGAAATGGCGGCCGCCCATCGCGTGCCGGCGATCTGCCAAAAACCATTCGCGCCGACGCTTGCCGATGCGAAGGCTATGGTGAAGACATGCGTGGAAGCCGGCGTGCCGCTGATGGTGCATGAGAATTTTCGCTGGCAGTCGCCGATCCAGGCGGTGCGCGCCGTGCTCGACAGCGTCGAGATCGGCACGCCTTTCTTCGGGCGCATCTCCTTTCGCTCCGCCTATGACGTGTTTTCCGGCCAGCCCTATCTGGCGACGGGAAAGCGCTTCATCATCGAAGACCTCGGCATCCACATCCTCGACATCGCCCGCTTTCTGCTCGGCGACGTGTCTGTCATCACCACGCGAACGGCGCGCATCAACCCCGGCATATCAGGCGAGGACGTCGCGACGATGCTGATGGATCACAACAGCGGTGCCACCTGTGTGGTCGACTGCAGCTACGCGACGAAACTCGCCACCGAGCCGTTTCCCGAGACGCTGATCGAGATCGACGGCAGCGACGGCACGATCCGCTTGGCGCAGGGTTACCGGCTCACCGTCACCGGCAAGAGCGGTACGAAGGTCACCGACATTTCGCCGTCGCTGCTGCCGTGGGCGTCGCGGCCCTGGCACAACATCCAGGAAAGCGTCGTCGCCATCCAGCAGCACTGGGTCGACTGCCTGGCGAAGGGGGTCGAACCGGCAACCTCGGGCGCCGACAACCTCAAAACGCTTGCGCTGGTCGAGGCCGCCTATGCCGGTGCCGCGAGCCGGCAACCGGTGCAGCTCGACGCGCTGCTGAAATGACCGCCGACGCCTTCCTTCTCCACGGCACGCGCGCCGTCGAGGCCGAGCCGGTCAGGCTCAGCGCAGGTGCGCTCAGCGCGGACTTCGTCAACGGCAATCTGCGCACCATCCGCCATGACGGCACCGAAGTGCTGCGCGCCATTGCCTATATCGTGCGCGACCGCGACTGGGGCACCTACGAGCCTGAACTGACCGGTCTGGTCATCGACCAGGGCGCTGACGCCTTCTCGGTCAGCTATTCGGCAAGCTGTATTGGACCCGGCGGAAGGCGCCTCGGCTTCCACGCTGCGATCAAAGGCTTCGCCGATGGCCGACTGGCCTTCGACGTCAACGCCCTTCCCGAAAGCGATTTCGAAACCAATCGCTGCGGCTTCTGCATCCTGCATCCGATCTCCGGCCTCGCTGGAAGCCCGGTGACGGTCGAGCACACCGATGGCAGCGTGGCGGCGACCAAGCTTCCGCTGCTGATCGACCCCTGGCAGCCTTTCAAGGATTTACGCGCGATCACCCACGGGGTACGGCCCGGCGTCAGTGCCGAATGCCGGATGGAGGGCGACACGTTCGAGATGGAGGACCAGCGCAACTGGTCCGACGCCTCCTACAAGACCTATGTGCGGCCGCTGGCATTGCCGTGGCCCTATGTGCTGCGGGGCGGCGAGCCCAATCGCCAAACGATCAGCCTGCGCATCGAGGGTGAAGGCAAAGCGCCGGCTGCCGCCGGGGCCGGCGAGCCGGTTCGCGTTGAACTCGGCGAGCTCGGTCCGGCACTGCCCGATGTCGGCGTGATCATCTATCCGGACGATATCGAGACGGCGCTGGCGAACCTGCCGCTGCTGTCGACGCTTGGCCCGCAACAGCTGCTGTTTCACTACGATCCGACGCGCGGCCACAGGCTCGACGCCTTGTGCGCTTTCGCCCGACTTGAAACTGCCTACACGGCCGAAACCACCCTCGAATGCGTCGTTGCCGGCGCGGGCGACCTCGACGCTGAACTTTCAGCCGTCGCCGGCATGGTGCGCCAAGCAGGGCTGAAACTCTCGGCCATCGCCGTCTCGCCTTCGGTCGACCGGCAGTCGACCCCGCCGGGCAGCACGTGGCCTGAATGCCCGCCGCTCGAAGACGTCTACGCCGCCGCGCGGCGCGCCTTTCCCGATATCCGCCTCGGTGGCGGCATGTTCAGCTATTTCACCGAGCTGAACCGCAAGCGAGTGCCGGCAGAGGAGCTCGATTTCGTCACCCATTGCACCTGCCCGATCGTGCATGCCGCCGACGATCTCAGCATTATGCAATCGCTGGAGGCGCTGCCTTTCATCACCCAATCGGCACGGGCGATCTTCGGGGCAAAGCCCTACCGGATCGGTCCGTCGACGATTGCCATGCGCCAGAACCCCTATGGCGGAGCGACCAAACCCAATCCAAGCGGACAACGTATCGCCATGGCCGATCGGGATCCGCGCCATGCCGGCCTGTTCGCGGCGGCATGGACGATCGGCTATGCCGCACGCGTCGCGCCCGCCGGACTGGAACAGCTCACGCTCTCCAGCTTCACTGGACCGTTCGGCGTGCTGGCGTCAGCCGGGGAACCCGTCACGGAAGGATCGCTCCGGCCGATCTTCAGGGCCATCAAGGGGCTTTGCGAACTGGCCGGCCTTGCGCATGTGACGGCGAGGACGAGCGATGAGACCAAGGTGCTGGCGCTGGCCGGGCGCTCGGCCTCGGGCGAAACTGTCGTGTGGCTGGCGAACCTGACGGCGGACGACGTGCCGGTCGACATTTCAGCTTTTGGCCGGGACCATCTCGTGATGACGCCTTACGCGATCGTCCGGATCGGTTGAAGTTACTTTTCGGAATTCATCACATAGAGGGCGCGCGAGCGTTCGAGATGCTTGATCATCGCTTTCTCGGCGCCGTCGGCATCCTTCTTCTCGATGCGGCCAATGATCTCTTCGTGCTCGGTCAGCGTGAACTGTTCCTTGCCGGTCCAGATTAGCATTTCGGTGTGATATTCCTTCAGCCAGCCAAGCATGGCCTCGCTGACGGCGACATAGATCGGGTTGCCCGATATCGCCGCGATCTGGGTATGGAATTTCATGTCGGCGGATATGAAGGCTTCGGAGTCGCCGCGAAAGCCCCGCTGTTCGGCAACGGTTGCCCTGAGCCGCTGCACATCCTCGGCGGTAGCCTTTTCGGCGGCTTCCCTGACCATGCCGCGCTCGAAGAAGATGCGCGCGGTCTTCAGGTGCTCAAGCGTGTCCTTCGACGACGACAGGATGATCTTGGCGGCGCCATCGACCTGCCTGATGATCGACTTGGCGGTCAGTTGCAGCACCTTGGCGCGTTCGCCATGCGAGATCGCGACCAGACCCATATTGCTCAGCGCCTGCATCGCCTCGCGAATCGCCGGCCTGCCGACCTCGAAGCGCTCCATCAGTTCGCGCTCAGACGGCATGTCGTCGCCCGGCATCAACTCGCCGCTGGTGATCAGACGCTTCAGCCGCAAGAAGACCTCGTCGGAAAGCTTGCGTCGGACAATCGGTTCCGAACGGTTCATCGTCGCGAATCACTCCCTTGACCGGCCCCTATTTAGCATTGCTGACGCGATTCCCGGAATGATTGTCCGTCAACCGGCCTTGTTTGGCGAGCAGGATATCGCTTGCAATACTTATGTACTCATTATACCAGATTTCGAGATCGGGGAACTTTATTCGAATGCATTCGGCCTGAGACAGCAGACCATGATCACCCTCACCTATCGCATCGAAACGCCTGGAAGCATCGAAGCGCTGGCGGCCAAGATCGCCAGCGACCAGTCGACCGGAACCTTCGTCGCGCTGCCCGGCGAGACCGAAGAGCTGAAGGCCCGGGTGGCGGCACGCGTGCTGGCGATCCGGCCTCTGCCCGACGCCGAGCGGTCGTCACTCCCCGATGGCGGCAACGGGCCGTTCAGGCGTGCGGATGTCGACATCGCCTTTCCGTTCGATGCCATCGGCACTGACCTTGCAGCGCTGATGACGATTGCCATCGGCGGCACCTATTCGATCAAGGACCTCACAGGCATCCGCGTCGTCGACCTGAAGCTGCCGGAGGATTTTCGCGGCGCGCATCCCGGCCCACAGTTCGGTGTCGCCGGCAGCCGCCGGCTGACCGGCGTGACGGACCGCCCGATCATCGGCACGATCGTCAAGCCGGCGCTCGGATTGCGGCCGCACGAGACGGCGGCAATGGTGGCGGAACTGATCGCTGCCGGCGTCGATTTCATCAAGGATGATGAAAAGCTGATGAGCCCGGCCTATTCTCCCCTGTCGGAACGGGTGAAGGCGATCATGCCGCTGATCCTCGACCACGAGCAGAAGACCGGCAAGAAGGTGATGTACGCCTTCGGCATCTCGCACGCCGACCCCGACGAGATGATGCGCAACCATGATCTGGTGGCGAAGGCCGGCGGCAATTGCGCGGTTATCAACATCAATTCGATCGGGTTCAGCGGCATGACGTTCCTGAGGAAGCGCTCCAGCCTGGTGCTACATGCCCATCGCAACGGCTGGGATATCCTCACCCGTCACCCCGGTCTCGGCATGGACTTCAAGGTCTGGCAGCAATTCTGGCGACTGCTCGGCGTCGACCAATTCCAGATCAACGGCATCGCCTCGAAATACTGGGAGCCGGATGACTCTTTCGTCGAATCCTTCAAGGCAGTGACGACACCGATCTTCTCGCCTGAGGACTGCGCCTTGCCAGTGGCGGGCTCCGGCCAGTGGGGCGGCCAAGCGCCGGAGACATATGCACGGACCGGCCGGACGGTCGATCTCCTTTACCTCTGCGGCGGCGGCATCGTCAGCCATCCGGACGGCCCGGGGGCCGGCGTGCGTGCCGTGCAGCAAGCCTGGCAAGCGGCCGTCGACGGCATTCCGCTAGCGGACTTCGCCCTGACCCATTCCGAACTGGCGCGGTCGATCGAAAAATTCGGCGACGGCAAGGCAGCCTGAAGCCATGCAAGACCTGCTTCTCAGCTATTATGGCGACGACCTGACCGGCTCGACCGACGTCATGGAGGCGCTCGAACTCGGCGGTGTGCCGACCGTGCTGTTCATGCGCCAGCCGGACGCAGCCTTGCTGTCGCGATTCGCGCTCTGCCAGGCGATCGGACTGGCCGGCACCAGCCGCAGCGAGACGCCGCAATGGATGGACACGCATCTGCGCGAAGCCTTTGCCTGGCTGAAAACGTTCAACGCCGCGATCTGCCACTACAAGGTCTGCTCGACCTTCGATTCCAGCCCGACGATCGGCAGCATCGGCCGGGCCATCGAGATCGGTCGCTCGGTCTTCGCGCAGGACAGCGTGCCGCTGCTGGTCGGCGCGCCGCAGCTCAAGCGCTACACCGCCTTCGGCCATCTGTTCGCCGCCTATCGCGACCAATATTTTCGCATCGACCGCCACCCGGTGATGAGCCGCCATCCGACAACGCCGATGGATGAGTCCGATCTGCTGATCCATCTGTCGCGGCAGACTGCGCTGAGCTCCGAGCTGGTCGACATCGCAACGCTACAGTCCGCGTCGCGGTCGGCGGCGTTCGATCGCCTGACCGGAAACGGCACCGCCATAGTGCTTGTCGATGTCGACAATCTGGAAACGCAGGCCCTGGCCGGCAAGGAGCTGTGGCGCATCCGCAAGCCAGGCGGTTCTTTTGTCGTCGGCTCGTCCGGGGTCGAGTATGCTTTGCTGGCCGAATGGGCGTCGAATGACATCGTCAGCGTTGGACCAGGCTTCACGCCGCCGGGCGTTGCCGACCGGATAGCCGTCATGTCGGGCAGTTGCTCGCCGACCACCGAACGACAGATCCGGCATGCCCTGACCGACGGTTTCGACGGCATCGAAATCGATCCGGTCGAACTGGTTTCGGAGGCTTCGGAGCAGGCGATCGCGCGCGCGACGGCAAGCGGCCGTGCCAGTCTGCAAGCCGGGCACAGCGTCATCCTCTACACCGCGCTTGGTCCCACTGCCGACAGGGGCGCCGAAATCGACCGGCAGGAAGGCGCCCGCCACAAGCTTGGCCGCGGCCTCGGCAAAATCCTTCGCGGTCTGACGATCGAACAGAGCCTGCGGCGCGTGGTCATCGCCGGCGGCGACACGTCGAGCCATGCACTCGGCGAGATGGGTGTCGATGCCCTGACAATTCGCATGCCGCTGCCCGCTTCGCCGGGTTCCCCACTTTGCGTTGCCCATTCGCGCGTCAAGGCGATCGACGGACTGGAGGTTGCGCTCAAGGGCGGCCAGGTCGGAACCGATCGCTATTTCTCAGCCATCCGCGATGGCCTCGGGGGTTGAAACAGCCAGTGCCTGCGTCCAGGTGCTAGCCGGCGGGAACATCTCAACGCGCGAAATGCTTCTTGCCGGGTGGAAATCCCGGTAACACCCGGTACTATCTGCGAAAATACCGAAATCGGGAGGATGCGGGTGCAGACCAAGAAGATCATCAACGACGGCAACCGCGCCGTCGACGAGATGCTGGAAGGCATCCTGGCAGCGCATCCCCGCCATCTCAAGAGCGTGGACGGCAGTCCACGCTCCATCATCGCCCGCGACGGACCGCGCCTGGGCAAGGTAGGCCTCGTGATTGGCGGCGGCTCGGGCCACGAGCCGAGCTTTCTCGGCTTCGTCGGCAAGGGGTTGGCTGACGCTGCGGCCATCGGCAATGTCTTCGCCTCGCCGCCGCCAGACCCGATCCTCGAATGCGCCAAGGCGGTCAGCGGCGGCGCCGGCGTCCTGTTCATGTACGGCAACTATGCCGGCGACGTGATGAATTTCGACATGGCCGCCGAGATGGCTGCGATGGATGACATCGAGGTGCGCACGGTGCTGAGCACCGACGATGTGGCCTCGGCGCCCCTTGGCGACAGGCACAAGAGGCGCGGCGTCGCCGGCAATTTCTTCATCTTCAAGGCGGCTGGCGCCGCCTGCGACAAGATGCTGTCCTTCGACGAATGCGAGCGCATCGCTGGCAAGGCCAACGACCATACCTTCACCATGGGCGTGGCCCTGTCGCCTTGTTCGCTGCCGCAGACCCGCCGGCCGAATTTCGAGATCGGGTCGGACGAGATGGAGATCGGCATGGGCATCCATGGCGAGCCCGGCATCGCGCGCGAAAAGTTGAAAACAGCCGACGAGATCACCGACGAGATGCTGGACAGGATCCTCGACGAGATGGCGCCGACGCGCGGTGACAAGGTCGCGGTGCTCGTCAACTCGCTGGGCTCGACGCCGCTGATGGAACTCTACATTATGAACCGGCGCGTGAAGCAGAGGCTCGATGACATCGGTGTGTCCATCCACGCAAGCTGGGTCGGCAATTACTGCACCTCGCTCGAGATGGCCGGGGCCTCGCTCACTCTGCATCGGCTGGACGGCGAGTTGCAGACGATGCTGGACCACCCTTGCGACTGCGCCATGTTTCGCGCCGGCTAAATCTGCTCCTCGTCAAGGGACAATAGCATGACGACAATCGACACCGCCCGCCTTGTTGCGATGTTCGCAGCGATCGCAACCGCCATGTCAGCCGACAGGGACCGGCTGTGCGCGCTTGACGGGGTTATCGGCGACGCCGACCACGGCATTGCGATGGAGCTTGGATTCTCCGCGGCACGCGATGCGGTAGCCGCACTGGATGCTGGCGCGACCGATCCGACCACTTTGCTCAACACGGCGGCAAAGTCGTTCCTGAACGCCGTCGGCGCCTCCTCGGGTCCGCTCTATGCCACCGCCTTCATGCGTGGCGCGGCGGCCGTCAAGGGCAAGACGACGCTTGACAACGCGGACGTGGTTGCCCTGTTCCAGGCCATGGCCAAGGGCATTCAGGATCGCGGCAAGTCCGTATCAGGCGAAAAGACGATGATCGATGCATGGGCGCCGGCAGCGCATGCGGCGGGCGAAGCGCTGGCCTCCGGCAAGGGTTTGGCGGGCAGTCTCGAGGCTGCGGGGCAGGCTGCAAAGGCGGGCGCGGAAGCGACCAAGGCGATGGTCGCCACCAAGGGCCGGGCATCGCGCCTCGGCGAGCGCTCGCTTGGCCATATCGACCCGGGCGCCGCGTCCGCCGTCACCGTGATCGAGGCGATGCGGATCGCCTTGACCAGTTAGCTCCGTAGCGGATCGCTTGCGCCTTTCAGCGCTTGGCGTCGAGCTTGTCGACGGCCTGCACGTTTGCGGCAGAGGGGCCGTTCGGATCGAACTCCGAGGCCAGCCACGCGTCGGCGATCGATTTCGCCAGTTCGGGACCGATGACGCGGGCACCCATGGTGATGATCTGGGCGTTGTTGGACTTGGCGGCGCGCTCCGCGGAATAGGTATCGTGGGTCAACGCGGCGCGAATGCCCGGCACCTTGTTGGCGGAGATGCTGACGCCGATGCCGGTGCCGCAAAACAGGATGGCCCGGTCGTAATTGCCGTCGAGAATTTCGTGACCGACCTTGGCGGCGATATCGGCGTAGAACCCGGCCTGGCTGAGGTCGACGACCTGCAGCTCCGGCTTGCTGGCGAGATGCTTGGCGATGACGTCGAGCAGCGGCTTGCCGGCACTGTCGGCTCCGAGTGCGATCTTCATGACAATAAACTCCTTTGCTTTTGTCTCTATCTCTTTGATTTGACGCAATTCCGGACGGAAAACCGCTTTACACTTTTCCTGGAATTGCTCTGGGTCAGCGCGCGATGGCGGCCGACGCCTTTTTCAGAATGTCGATATAGCCTTCCGCTTGCCACGCCGAGCGGCCAATGAACAGGCCATCGATATGCGGCTGACCGATCAGCTCAGCCGCATTGCCGGGATTGACGCTGCCGCCGTAAAGCACAGGCGGGGTAACCGGCAGCCGGTCGGCGGCGACCTTCTTGATCAGCGCCTGCTGCTTGTCGGCATAGTCGGCGCTTGCCGGGATGCCCTTCTCGCCGATTGCCCAGACGGGCTCGTAGGCAAAGAGGATTTCTGACTTCAGTTGATCGCCGCTCAGCTCTTGCAGCGCGCCGAGAACCTGCGCCGTCAACACCGCCTTGGCGCGGCCGGATTCACGCTCAGCCAGCGTCTCGCCGACGCAAATCAGCGGCACGAAGCCGTGCCTGACTGCGGCCGCCGTCTTCAGTCCGACAGTCGCATCCGTTTCGCTGAAATGCTCGCGGCGCTCACTATGGCCGAGTTCGATCAGGTCGAGCCCGCAATCCTTCAACATCACCGGCGAGACCTCGCCCGTCCAGGCGCCGGCGTCGGCCCAATGCATGTTCTGGGCGCCGACTTTCACGCGGGTCTTGGCCAGCGCCGCCTTGACTTGGCGCGCCGCGGTGAATGGCGGAATGACGAAAGGCTGTATCGCCTGATCGAAGTCAGGCACGAAGGCCGCCAGCGCATCCGCGAACTGCAACGCCTCCGCCAGTGTCTTGTTCATCTTCCAGCTCGTGCCGACCCAATATGGGGCCATTCATTTTCTCCTTCGATACTTTCGCGGCCGACATCGAAGCCGGCTCTCGGGCGACGTATTCGCTCAAGCTCGAGGCTTGAGACTGTCGCGGCCGCTGTCGATGTGAGGCGCCCAGAAATCCACCGACTCGCGGATCATCTCGATTACCTGATGATCCACCGGTTCCCTCTCCCTGAAGGAAAGTTCAAGGCAAATTTCGTTGTCGGTTCCGCCGCCCTGGCGAACCGCATCCAGCAGCTTTTGCGGAAGTATGCGGCCATCCTTGTTGTAAGCAGCCGTAAACGGCCAGTGGCCGCCCTTGTTCATGGACGACTGCTTGATGTGGATGATCGGCGATTGCAATGGAAATGCTTTCGCCCAGGCATAGGGATCGGTATCGGCGGGATCGGGTGAGGTCACGTCGCCATGATCGATATCCACCATCATCTTCATCGGCAGGGGCAGCTTCGCCGCATCGATGGCGCCTTGCAGCGTGATGCAGCTTTCGATCGTGTGGCCGAACTCGCGGCCGACCGACATCGGCTCCCAGAACAGATAGGACAGGCCCGCCGCCCTTGCGTGCTCGGCCACTTCGCGCCAGCATTCGAGCGCGATGTCGAGAAGCGCCGCCCGCCGTTGCGGATCGTCAAAGTCCTTGTAGGTGAATATGGCGAACTGTGTGCCCATGCCCGACGCGCCAAGTTCGGCGGAAATATCGGCAAACGTCTTGAACCAGTCGACATAGTAGCGCCGGACATCGGCATCCGGGTGGCCGAAATGGTTGAGCCGGCCATAGGGTCCGGTCATGCCGGAGGTGATCCGCACGCCGGTCCGCGCCAGGGCGCTGTTGAACCGGCGCAGGAATTTGGCAATCGTCGCCGCCGGCCAACCCGGATTGACGAATTCATGCGTCAGCTGCACGTCGCGGATGCCGATGCCATAGGCGATCGCGTCGATCAAATCGTCTGGATCGGCGAAGCGATTGACCAGAGGATTGGTGTTGAGGGAAAGCGTGAAGGCCATCAGTCTGCCGTCGCCATGATGTTACCGAACCAGTCTTCGAAAATCTCGCGCTCGGCTGCATTGATATGCAGGCCATGTTTGGTGCGGCGTTCCAGTATATCGGCTGATGTGCCGGCCCATTCGGTTTCAACCAGGAACCTAGCCTCCCGTTCATACAGATCGGGCCCGAAGCGGCGGCCGAGATCCGCCACGCTATGCGCGCCGGACAGCAATTGTCTGGCACGGGTGCCATAGGTTCGAGCGTAGTGCTTCACCAGCGACGGGCTGAGCCATGAAAACTCGGCATGCAAGCCGCTCAGGAACTGCTCGAAGTCCGCATTGGGCAGGTCGCCCCCCGGCAAGGGAATTTTGGCCGTCCAGGCTTTCTTCATCGTCGGAAAGAACGGTTGGATCTTTTCCAGCGCATGTTCGGACAGCTTGCGGAAGGTGGTGATCTTGCCACCGAACACCGAAAGCAGCGGCGCGTTGCCATTGGAGGCGTCGAGTTCGAAAATATAGTCGCGCGTCACCGCGCTTGGATTGTCGGCATTGTCGTCATAGAGTGGACGCACGCCCGAGAAACTGTAGACCACGTCCTGTGGCGTCAGCTGCCGCTTGAAATAGCGATTGACCACCTTGATCAGATAGTCGACTTCGCTTGCCTCGGCCGCCACTTCCTCGGGCCTGCCTTCGTAGGGAATGTCGGTGGTGCCGATCAGCGCCAGATCGTTCTCATACGGGTTGACGAAAATCACCCGCTTGTCGTTGTTCTGAATGAGATAGGCCTGCCGCCCCTCCCAGAATTTGGGCACGACGATATGGCTGCCTTTCACCAGACGAACATTGCGGGTGGAATTCTGCCCGGCGACGCGGCTGACAATGTCGTTGACCCAGGGGCCGGCTGCGTTGACCAGCGCACGCGCGCGGACTTTCGTTACCGCACCCGTGCGACCGTCTTGCATGTCGATCGACCATAATCCGTCTTCGCGGCGCGCCGCGACACAGGCTGTGCGCGTGAGCACCCTTGCGCCGCGCTGCTTGGCGTCCAGAGCGTTGAGCAGCACCAGGCGCGCATCGTCGACCCAGCAATCGGAATATTCGAAACCGCGCTTGAATTCATCCTTGATTGGCGCCCCCTCCGGCGCTGTCGCCAGGTTCAGCGTTCTTGTCCCCGGCAACCGCTTGCGGCCGCCAAGGTGGTCGTAGAGAAACAGTCCGAGCCGGACCAGCCATGCCGGCCTGTCTTGCGGGCTGTGCGGAAGGACGAAGCGCATCGGCCAGATGATGTGCGGCGCCGCCTCGAGCAGCACCTCGCGCTCGATCAATGCTTCGCGAACCAGCCTGAATTCATAATATTCGAGGTAGCGCAGGCCGCCATGCACCAGCTTGCCGGAGCGCGAACTGGTGCCTTGCGCGAGATCGTCCTTTTCGCACAGGATGACGGACAGCCCGCGACCTGCCGCATCACGCGCTATGCCGGCCCCATTGACGCCGCCGCCGATCACGAAGAGATCGACGACATCTGTTGTATTGCTCAAGATCTTGCTCCTGTGCGGTGCGCCATGCCCTTCCACACCGGCCGAAGCGCCCGGTGCGCCGCGACGAAGGAAGGGAAGAGCGCATCGTAGGTTTGCGACAGCGCCTCGTCATAGGCATCGCAGTCGCCGAGAAGCGGCGTCACCCACTCGGCCGCGCAGTCCTCCATGGAGCCATAGACGCCGAGCCCGACCGCGGCCATCATCGCGGCGCCCGCAGCGCCGGCTTCCTGGCGGCTGCTGGTGCGCACCTGCGCCCGGGTCGCCGCCGCGATGATGCGGCGTAGAGACGGGCTGCGCGCGGCGCCGCCCGACAGCCGGATCTCGCTCGGCACGGTGCCCATCGCCTGGTAGCAATCGCGTGCGGCGAAGGCCAACCCTTCGAGCACGGCACGCGCCAGATCGCCAAAGCCGTGCTTGACCGAAAGGCCGATAAAGCCCGCGCGTGCATCAGGATCGACGAACGGCCCTCTTTCGCCGGCCATCGATATATAAGGCTGGTAAATCAGCGATCCCGG
The DNA here is from genome assembly GCF_001428185.1 of Mesorhizobium sp. Root695. Classification (NCBI taxonomy): domain Bacteria; kingdom Pseudomonadati; phylum Pseudomonadota; class Alphaproteobacteria; order Hyphomicrobiales; family Phyllobacteriaceae; genus Mesorhizobium; species Mesorhizobium sp. Root695. The sequence continues at coordinate 256,808 of NZ_LMHO01000012.1, forward strand.
CTCCGACGCCTCCACCCAGACATCAAGTGCCTTCAGCAACTCGTCATGAGAAGGTTTGCCGCCACCCGTGGCGAGCACGTCGCGCGCCAGACCAAGCAGCCAGTCGATGTTGAGCGTCGCCGCCATGTTGGACTGCAGTTGCGCATAGCCACCCGGAACAGGCATGGCGATCGTGTAGCCGGAGCCATCGCCGTTCAGCACGACATCGTCGGGAGTGGCGGCAAAGCGTGTGTGTATGCCGGTCGAGCCGATGACCGTGCAGCCGACATTGCCTGAGGGATCATAGAGGCCGGCTCCGAGAGCCGTCATGACCATATCCACGTAACCCAGCACCACCGGCGTGCCTTCGAGCAGGCCGGTCTCTGCTGCCGCCGATCGCGACAGCGGATGCTGGTCGGTGGTGCCTTCGAGCATGGGCGGCAGCAGGCGGCGGTGCGTCGTCAGATCCAGACTGTCGAGGACCTCGTCGGAATAGCTGCGCGACCGAAAATCACCGAAGGTGAAGGTTCCTTCGGACGGATCCGTGGCGCGTTCGCCCGTCATCTTGAAGTAGAGCCAATCCTTGCAATGCAGTGCGGTCGCCGCCCGCTCCAGCATGTCCGGATTGTTCTTTTTCATGAAGGCAAGCTGGGCACCCTGCTGGCAGGAATTAAGCCCCGTGCCGGTCAGCTCGAATCGCCTGCGATCCCGGGGATCGGCGCGCATCTCGTCCACCAGGTGTCCGGCGCGGGCGTCGAGCCACAGCCAGGCGCGCGAGACAGGCAAGCCGTCGCCATCGATCAGCCAGGTTCCGTCGCCCTGCCCGGTGATGGCAATCGCCGCGGTTCGTTGTGCGAGGTCGGGGACCTTGGCCGCGAGATCGCGAACGGTCCGCGCCATGTCGTGCCAGGTCTGATCGAGGTCCTGCTCGGCGCCGCCGCCTTCCAGCGTGACGAAGCTGTTGGGCACCGACGTCATGGCGAGCTGCTGCCCGGACAGATCGAAAGCGACCGATTTGATCACCGACGTTCCCGCGTCGATGCCGATCAGCAGGTCTTTCATGCCGCAAATTCCGGTTGGTTACGAAGGCAGTTCACTAGGGCAATCTCGTAGAAGAGGCAGGGAGTGTCCGCAAGGACACCCCCTGTGCAGGTTTCATTCCGACAGCACGAAGGGTGCGGTGTACTTGTCGACATTGTCCTTGGTGATGAGAAGGCAGTCGAACAGCTGCTTCTCGGTCGCCGCACCGGTGGCGCCCGTCTTGATAAACGAGTCCGCCTGCTGCACGGCCTTGGCCGAGAAGATGGCGACCGGCTGAAGCACGGTGTACTGCAGTTCACCGGACTTGATCGCCGCAACCGCGTCCGGGGAGCCGTCGAAGCCGCCGACCTTGATGCCAGCCAGCTTGCCTGCTTCCTTCAGTGCCGCAACCGCGCCGAGAGCCATTTCGTCATTGCCGCTGATCACGGCGATGATGTCGGGATTGGCCTGCAGCATGCTCTGCATCTTGTCGTGGCCCTGGGTGCGATCCCAGTTGGCGACCTGCGAAGCAACCTTTTCGAGATCCGGATACTGGCTCAGCACGGTCGCGTAACCGTTCGAGCGCGTGGCGGCGTTGTTGTCCGACGGGGCGCCGAGCAGTTCGACATATTTGCCCTTTTCACCGACTGCCTGCACCCACTGCTGGGCGCCGAGAGCGGCACCTTGCGCGTTGTTGGAGACGAGCTGACCCTTGGCGAGGCCTTCCTGGTTGATCTCGGCGTTGACGAGGAAAACCGGGATGTTGGCGGCAATCGCCTTCTTCACCGCGCCGACAGAGCCGTCGGCGTTGGCCGGATCGAGAATGATCGCCACCGACTTATTGGTGATGGCGGTGTCGATCAAATTGCTTTCCGTGTTGGTGTCGCCCTTGTGGGCGGCGACATTGGCCGTATAGCCAAGCTTCTCGGCTTCGGCCTTGGCGACGTTGCCCTCGGTCAGCCAGTACGGATTGGCCGGATCGTTGACGATGATCGAAATCAGGCCCGCGGCCGACGCGGCGGCCGTGAACCCGACGACCATCGCGGCGGCGAGCAGACTTTTCAGCATTGTTTTCATGTACATTCCTCCAATGATTACGCGGTGTTGCTGCCAGTCACCTGGCAGTCTTCCCTTGGGCAGGATTGGCCGTTTCGGCCTTCCCCCGTTTCTGAGAAGTCGGTTGGCCGCCCGTCGAAGCCGAGAGCTTGCTACGGCGGCGATACTGAACGGCATTGAGGAGCACGGCGAGCACAATGACGGCGCCGGTGAACACTGTCTGCCAGTAGGATGAGATGCCGATGATCACCAGACCATCGGACAGGAAGCCGATGACGAAGGCCCCGAGCAGGGTTCCGCGGATGTTGCCGCGCCCGCCGGTCAGCGCCGCGCCGCCGATGACGACGGCCGCGATGGCCGTCAATTCGTAGGTGGTGCCGGCGGTCGGCCCCGCCGACGTCAGCTGCGAGGATAGAATCAGGCCGGCAATGGCGGCGCAGATGCCTGACAGCACATAGACGGAAATCTGCACGGTCTTGACCGGAACACCGGACAGCTCGGCCGCGCGTTCATTGCCGCCCGAGGCGTAGAGCCAGCGCCCGAAAGCGGTGCGGTTCAGGACGATGCTGCCGATCAGCGCGATGACCGCGAGAACCACGACGCCGGTCGGCACGCCGAACAGGCGGTTGAAGCCAAGCGCATCGAAGCCGGTGTTTCCCAGCTCCGGCTTGCCGCCGAGATTGTTGTAGGTCAGGCCGCTAGTCATCAGCAACGCCAGGCCGCGCGCCATGTACATGACGCCGAGCGTCGCCACGAAGGCCGGAACCTTGAAGCGCGCGATGAGCACGCCGTTGATCAGCCCGACAGCAGCGCCCAGCATGCAGGCAATCACCGCGACCACCCAGACCGGCGGGTAGAGAACGATGCCCAGCCAGGTCAGCGTCACGCCTTGCATCAGGAAGCCGGCGACGACGCCGGCCAAGCCCAGCGTCGACCCTACCGACAGGTCGATGCCGCCATTGAGGATGACGAGCAGCATGCCGACCGCGAGAATTCCGAAGATGGCGACATGCGAGGCCATGGTCAGGAAATTCGCCACCGAGAGGTAGTAGGGCGACAGGATCGAGAAGACGACGATGATGACGATCAGGGCAAAGAAGGCCCGGCCCTCGAGCAGCAACTTGGCGAGATCGAAGCCTTCGCTCGCGCTTGGACTGGACTGTTTTCTGGCCTGGCTGACATCGGTCATGGTCTGGGCTCCGAAATTCCTGGTGATCAGGCGACCACGGCTTCGCCGGAGGCGGCCATGATCTGCTCTTTGGTGGCGTTGGCGCCGAATTCGGCTGAAATCCTGCCGCGCCGCATGACGACGATGCGGTGGGCAATGCTGAGGCACTCGTTGACCTCCGAGGTCGAGAAGACGACCGCCAGGCCCTGCGCGGCGCGTTCGCTCAGCAAGCGGAAGACCTCGGCCTTGGCGCCGACATCGATGCCGCGACTCGGCTCGTCGAGGAGGATGACCTTGGGATTGGTCGTCAGCATCTTGCCGATGACCACCTTCTGCTGATTGCCGCCCGACAGCGATCCGATCATGGCGTTGCCGCCAGCGGTCTTGACGGTCACCTTGCGGATCGAGTCTTCGACCAGCTCTCGCTCCCTGGAGCGGGACAGAAACAGCCCCCTGGCGAACGCTTCGATGCTGGCGAGCGACAGATTGCGGCCGACGGTCATCGTCTGCACCAACCCGTCGCGTTGGCGGTCCTCGGGGACGAGCACGAGCCCTCTGGCGATGCGCTGGGCTATGCTCAAGGCCGAGACGTCCTCTCCTTCCAGCAGCGCGCGCCCGCCCGCCATCGGCACCCGTCCGGCGATGGCTTCCAGCAATTCCGTGCGCCCGGCGCCCATCAGCCCGTAGATGCAGACGATCTCGCCTGCCCGAACGTCCAGCGACAGGTGGTCGACGACGGAATAGCCTGAGCCTGAGGTGTCGACGACGCTGACATCCTCGATCGACAAGGCGACCCCGCCGAACGCATGGCCGGTCGGTGGCGAGCCGAGATCGAAATTCTCGCCGACCATGTTGCGCACGATCCACTCGAGATCGATATCCTTGGCTTCGGCCGTTGCCGTTATCGCGCCGTCGCGCAGGACGACCGCATAGTCGGTGATCTGCAGGGCTTCTTCGAGGTGATGCGAAATATAGACGATGGAGACGCCGCGACTGGTCAGGTCGCGGATCACCTTGAACAGCACCTCAACCTCTGTTGCGCTAAGCGCCGAGGTCGGTTCGTCCATGATGAGGATGCGCGAATCGACCGACAGCGCCCGGGCGATCTCCACGATCTGCTGCTGGCCCAGGCGCAGATCCTCGACCAGGGTCATCGGGTCGATGTCCTCTTCGAGATCGGCCATCAGCGCGCGCGCCTGGCGCGATTCTTCGGCGAAGTCGAGGCCGGTCCTGGTGCGCAGTTCACGGCCCATGAAGATGTTGTCGCGCACGCTGAGATTCGGAGCCAGGCTGAGTTCCTGGTGGATGATCGAGATGCCGCGATCGCGCGCGTCCGAGGATGATGAAAAACTGACGAGATTGCCGTCGAGCACGATGTCGCCGGATGTCGGCGTGACCACGCCGGACAAGATCTTCATCAGCGTCGACTTGCCGGCGCCATTCTCTCCGAACAGCGTTGTGACCTTGCCGCGATGGATGTCGAAATTGACGCCCTTGAGTGCATGAACGCCGCCATACGACATGACGATGTTGCGCGCCGAAAGCACGGCTTCGCCAGTCGCGGGCTCGGTGCCGGACGCCGCTTTCATTTGATATCCAGCCTCACGGGAGTGACCAGCCAACTCTTCGGGTTGACCAGCTTAAACGCGCCGACCACCGATATGGTCTTGCCGGTCAAGGCGGTCGTATCGAGCTTTGCCAGGACTTCCTTCTTCATCTCGTTGTTAAGCGCGGAACCGGCGTCCTGGTATTCGATCTGGTTGGTGAACTGGCCGAATGTGATCTTGCCGGTGGCGTCACGAAGCTCGGTGCCGTTGATCGCCGGCCCCGTCTGGACGCGGATCATCAGCGTGTCGGGCACGCCCTCGACGGCGACCTTGTAGATGCCCGATTTTCCTTCTCCGACGACGCCGGTGAACTTGACCGAGATGACCGGTCCGACGCCCGCAGGCACGCCGTATTCCTTCTCGGCCGTTGCCCTGTCCTTGGCGATCGCCGTCGCCACCGTCACCGCGTCGACGGCGCGCGCCTCGACATCGGCCTGAACCTTGGGAAATTCCGACTTGCCGTAGTCAGCGGCGGAAAACACGGCACTGCGGACATCGCCGGCGGAGCCGATCCTGACCACCTTGGTGTCGAGCGCCATGGCGCCGAGCAGGACGACAACCGCGGCGCCGGCAAATGCCCGGCGCAAGCCGGGCGATGCCGGCCTTGTCGATGCGGTGGCGGCCTTCGCGCTCATGACGCAACCGCCAGCGAGGCAGATCTGCCGTTGTCACACATTTGACGATCCTCCGTTCACATGGCGCTTCGCACCATTGGATTGGTTTTGTTCGACAAGGGCACGGGCGGTGCTTTCATCAGTGATCAGGCCGCTCAGATAACGACTTTCGAGCACCGCCTTGATGGCGAGCACTTTCACCTTGCCGCCGGCGACGGCGACGATCCTGCGGCCTTTCAACTGGTCCCGCGGCAGCGCCAGAATTCTTTCCGACAGCGCCGTTTCCACAGGGCGCCCCTTGTCATCGAAGAAGTGGGCGAGCAGCTCACCGACACCGCCATCGCGTTTGACCTCATCGATTTCGGAATGTTCGATCATGCCCGTGGCGACCAGCGAGGCTTCTCGCTCGGCGGTCCCTATGCCCACGAACATCAGGTCGGACCGGCTTGCGAGGTCGAAGACATCGCTGATGCCGCGCTGGCCAAGCAGCACCTCGCGGTCCTCGGCAGTGTTGGCGACGAAGGGCACGGGCATCACATAGGCCTGTGCGCCGGTCCGCTCGGCCAGCCGATGCATAACGTCATGCGGGTTGGCCGCGAATTTGCGCGTCACACCGCCAAGCAGCGAGACGAAACGGATATGGGCGGCGGCGGTGCGCGTCAGATACTCGACACTTGCGGCAAGGGTGCGGCCATGGCCGACGCCGATCAGCATGTCCTCGCCGCGATCGATCTCCCGCTTCAGGAACTGCGCGCCGGCGATGCCCAGTCCCTTCAGCGGCAGGTCTTCCTGGTCGAGATCCGGAACCACCTCGCAATAGTCGAGCCCGTATGCGGCGGTCAGGCGCTGCTCCAGCTCCACGCACTCGGCGACGTCGCCATCGATAAAGACCCTGACCAGGCCGTCCTGGTTGGCCTTGGTGATGAGCCGGTGCGCCTTGAGGCTGGTCAGGCCGAGCCGCTTGGCCACCTGGGCCTGTGTGAGACCCCCGGCATAGTGAAGCCAGGCCGCGCGCGTGGCGAGGCTGGATTCATGGTCGCGGTTAGCGGTTCCGCCGGATTTCAAGCCATCTCCTCCCTGAGATGATATTATTATCTTTGTGTGCAAAAATTTTCACATCTCTGCATCGCTGTCAATCCCTCGCCGGATTTGGCGCATACGCCTGCGGGGAATTCACAGGCCTCGCCCCTCCCCGATATGCCGGCCTGCCGGCGTTCGGCAGGCAACATCGACCTATTTGGAGGTAGGTATGTTGCTCGATCATACTGTTGTGTTAACTTAACGTCAATCTGTGTTACCTCCTGCTGACACCAGCGGAATTGCACAGATCATCACCATCTTACTTTGCATCAAATGTTTGTTTTTGATGGATAATATCGGCCACAAGAAAAATCCCAATCTGTCTGTGACTTGTGGATGCCGTGAAATCCATGGGCAAACCGATCGAATTGCCTTGGGGAGAGCATCGGCGACGGAGTGATCAGTCCAGCCGCATCAGGTTCCGGCCCTCGAGCTCCACAATTGCGGCCTCGACTTCCTCTGCAAGGCGCTCGGCGCTCCAGCCCAGCGCCCGCCCGGCAATCGCCGCAATCTCCTGCAGATCCCGGCCTGTCAGCGAACCTGATATCGCCAGAGTGCTGCGGCGCATGACGATGTCAGCCAGATGTTCGACGAACTCGTTGCGGACGATGTAGTCAATTTCCGACCAACTGTAGCTTGCCGAATCCGGCAGCCGACCCTCATCGCCCGACCCATGCCCGGCGATCTGCGTGGCTCTGGTGCCATATCGCGACAGCAGCTCGTCGAGACGCCGTTCCTCAGCACCCGTCTGCGAGTAAGCCAGCGCCAGCCAGGCTGCTCGCGCTGCCGCATCGGCGGGGAAATTCCTGCCGCCACCGATCGGCATCATCTGCGTCGTCACCTTGCGGCTGCGCTGGAGACGGCCGAGCACGGTGTCGGCGACTTCTTCGGCGAAGCCGCGAAAAGTCGTCCATTTGCCACCGACCAGCGAGATGACCGCGAAAGGTCTGTTCCGGTCCGGCTCGGCGACCGGCGCCGAGTGATCGCGGCTGATCAACCCGGGCAGCGATGCATCCGAAGCCGGCAGCGGCCGGATGCCGCTATAGGCATAGACGATCTGGTCACGCTCGAACGCCATTCCCGGCAGCAGCGTCCGGACGCTGTCGAGCAGGTATTCGACTTCGTCAGGCTCGCAGCGCACCTCGTCGGGATTGTCGGCCTTGATGTCGGTGGAGCCGACCAGCGCCAGGCCGAGATAGTCGTAGACAAGGCAGATACGGCCGTCATCGGCCTCGAAATAAAGCATGCGCCCGGCAAGGCTTTTGACCAGTTCGTCGTTTTTCAACAGGATGTGCGAGCCCTTGGTGCCGCCGATCATCTTCGATGGCGCGCCAAGCAAATCGTTGACATCATCGATCCAGGGACCAGCGGCATTGACCACCAGCTTCGGCCGCACCGAAAAGGCCCCGCCGTTTTCCGGCTGGAAGGTCAGCACGCCATTGGCGGACTTCACCAGCGCCGTGTAGTTCGCGCTGGCCGAGGCCGCGTTTGCCTCCAGCCCATCGAGGATCAGTTCGAGCACCAGCCTTTCGGGGTGGCTTATCTTGGCGTCGTAATAGGTGCCGGTGGCGACGATCGAGGGGTTGAGCGCCGGCATCTCGCTGAGCGCCTGGCGCCGCCCGACCATGCGGTGGCGCGGCATGACCTGGTTTCGCGAGCCATAGAAATCATAGATCATCAGGCCGACCTTGATCAGGATGGCGCCGCGGCTGCGCGGCGCGCTGGTCGAGCCGAACAGCGTCCGCAGCGCCGCCAGCATGCCCTTGCTCCAGGAGAAGATCGGGATGACGGTCGGCAGCGGGCTGACATAGTGCGGCGCGTTCTTCAAAAGCAGATTGCGTTCGAGCGTCGACTGCGCCACCAGCCCGAACTCGCCGGTTTCGAGATATTTCAAACCACCGTGAATGAGCCGCGATGGCGCGGCACTGGTGCCTGAGCCGAAATCCGCCTTGTCGACGATCAGGCAGCTGACGCCTTGCTCGCACAGATCGCGAAACAGCCCCGCTCCGTTGATGCCGGCGCCAAAGATGACGACGTCGACCTCGCCGGTCCCGGCCATGGTGGCCAAACGCCCGGCGGGGTTTTCCGTAAATGTTCCTTCAACTGGGCTCATGGCGCTTTCGTCTTGACGATGCGCAGCCTTACGCCGGCCCGTTCGAGGGCTTGCGCCCGCGCATCCCCCAAGCCTTCGGTCGCCAGCACGACGTCGAAGCTGGTCAGATCGTCGAAGACATGCAGGGCGATCCTGTCGAACTTGGCATGGTCGACCAGCAGAATGCGCTTGACCGATGCGGCCATCATCGCCTGCTTGACCCGCACGACATTGGGGTCCTGGATGAAGGCCGTGGTTCCGGTGATGGCCGAAGCCGAACAGATCAGCACATTGGCGCGCAGCTGCGCCACGGCGTTCTCGCAGACGATACCGATATAGGCGCTGTAGGTGCTGTGGTACTGGCCCCCGAGACAGATGAAATCGAGTTCGTCGACATTGGTCAGCAGTGACGCCGTCGCCACGGAGTTGGTGATGACGGTCAGCGGCTTGACGTCGAGCAGCAGCGTGGCGACGGCGTTTGCCGTCGAGGAATCGTCCAGCATCACCACCTGGCCAGCCTCGACATAATCGAGTGCTGCCCGCGCCAGCGCATCCTTCTCGGCCCGGTTGACCGTCACCCGGTAGCGGAAGGCGCTTTCATAGAGGCCGGAAGGCTGAACCGTCACCGCACCGTGCAGCTTGCGCAGCACACCCTGCTGCGCCAACCGGTCGATGTGTCGGTGGATGGTCATGCGCGATACGCCGAAATGCTCGACCAGATCGTCGATGCGCACCTGGCCGAGCTTGATCACATAGTCGGCGATCTCTTCGCGTCGTTCGTCGGCCTTGATCATGCGGTTCCCCCAGTGTCTGGCCGCGCCAGCTTCTCGATCTCCGGCCAATGCGGCTTGAGCGCACCGGCTATGCGGCCATAGAGGGAAAAACGCTCGTTGAACACAGCACTCGAGGCCGGCACTGGCTCGTATTGGCGCGCCGTCATTCCGACCTGCCTGGCGCCCTGTTGCGGCGTCGCGAACATGCCGACCGCGGCACCCGCGCAAAGGGCAGCGCCAAAGGCCGCCGCCTCGTCGGTCGAGGTGACGATAACCGGGGCGTTCAGCACATCGGCAAACATCTGGACGAAGGCCGGATTGCGCGAGCCGCCGCCGGTCAGGCGGATCTCGCTGATAGCAAAGCCTTCGCGCAAGGCTTCGACATGGGTGCGATGGTTGAAGGCAATGCCCTCCAGAACCGCCTTGAGCATATCGCCGCGATTGTGCCAGCCATGCAGGCCGACAAAGCTGCCGCTGGCGACATCGCCAAAGGGGGAGCCGAACAGATAGGGGTGAAACAGGATGGTTGAGGACTTCTTCAGCGCCGCGTCGATCTCCGCCGCCAGCAAGTCGTGAATGGAGCCAACATCGACCGATGTCTTTTCCTGCTCCGAGCGGCAGAACGTGTCGAGAAACCAGTCGTAGTTCGCGGTCGAGGCGGGCGAGATCGCCATGTTGTTCCAGCTACCTGCATCGATGGCGTTGCGGCAGAACCAGCGCGGGTCGACGCACGGTTTTGAAGAGACGACTTCGTTGATGGAATAGGTCCCGGCGACGATGGCGAGCACGCCCTCCTCATGGCCGCCCATGCCAAGCGCCGAGGCGGTCACGTCATGCAGTCCGCACGCAACCGGTGTTCCCTTGGCAAGGCCGGTCATTTCGGCGGCCTCGGCGGTGACGTGGCCGACGATTTCAGCCGAATGCGCCATCGGCGGCAGCGCGTCGAAGAGATCGTCCAGTCCGAAGATGCGCATCGCTTCCGGCGCGTAGTCCTGCGTGCGGAAATCCGTGAATGAGGTGCTGGCCTCGGTACGGTCGGTGCCGATCGTGCCCGACAGGCAAAAGCGCAGCCAGTCCTTGCAGGCCAGTATATGCCCGATGCAGCCATAGCGGTCGGGTTGGTTCTTCCTGATCCAGGCCAGCAGCGCCGACGGCGCCGAGACGTGCGGTGCCTGGCCGGTGCGCGCCAACGCGTCTTCGAAGACCCGGTCCGCCGACCATCGTTCGACGATCTCGCCGGCACGGCTGTCGAGCGACAGGATCCCAGGACCCAGCGGCCGGCGACCCTTGTCGAGCAGATAGAGACCGTCGCCATGCGCGGTCGCGGCCACCGCCCTGATGTCGTCTGCCGGGCGGCCACACAGGGCGATCGCCTCCTTGATTGCGTCGGCGGTCGCTTGCCAGAGGCCGGCCATGTCGCGCTCCACCCAGCGGGCATGGGGCATCGACTGCGGCACCCGCCGACGCGCCACGGAGAGCTGCGTGCCATCGGCATCGAAGATCACCGCCTTGGTGACCGTGAGACCGTTATCGATTCCAAGCAGACTGGGCATGGTCACCGCCTCTTTCAGCGACTGGCGATGCGCACTGCAAGGCAATCCTGCAGGCTGGGGCAAGGGTGACAGACATAGCGACGATCGACGAGCAACGGTGATACAAGTGCAGTGGGTACCTTGCGGATCAAACGAACCATATCGCGCTGTTAATTTAACGTCAATATGTGCGACAATGATGTTGGCATCGATAAAAATTTGCCTGCCGTCAGAGATGTCACTATATCAAACTAACTAATTTTATTGATATTTTCCGCAACTAAAATATCCCATTCAAGGCGTTCATTCAGCCTGCGGACACCATAGAACCGAAAGGCACCGCGATGTTTTGGCGCTTGGCCATCGCCACGCCAGACCAACCAGCTCGATGCTGGGGAGCAAAAGTCCGGCAGCCCTTCGGACCGGTGCCGGAAATGTTCCGAAAACCAAGGGCGGCTTCGCCGAAGCCCCCTGCTTCCTGTCAAAGGTTAGTTGCGTGTGGAAGTGGCTGACGAAGGCGCGGGGCGCTTCCTCTAGAGTTGAGACTCGATCGGAAGGCAGCGAACCAAAGTCGCCATGATACGGCGAAGAATTCCCGCTTCGGGTTCGTGGATATAGTTCTGGAGTCTGCCTTCGTCGCAGCCATGCCAGTGTAGCACATTGTTTCTCAGCTCGAGCCTATAGCTCGCTTCCGGTGATATCTCTGACTGGAAGCGGTGCCGCAGTTCAGCGACCATCTTCTCATCCTCGAAAAGCACGCCCATTTCCGAGTTCAAAGATACAGACCGCGGGTCAAAATTGAAGGAGCCGACGAAGCCCGTCTTGTCGTCAACGCTGAAAGCCTTGGTGTGCAGACTGGCACCCTTGGACCCGAATACCGAGATCTTCGGTTGCCGGCTGAAGGGCTGAAGCTCGAAAAGTTTGACGCCGTTCCTGAGCAATCGCTTGCGATAGTTCGCATAAGCTCCATGCACTGCGGCGACATCCGTGGCTGCTAGGGAATTGGTCAAAACCGCGACGTCCACACCGTTGCCGACAAGATCCGACAGGGTCGCGGACCCTCTTTTGCCGGGGATGAAATAGGGGGAGACGATTTCCAGGCAAAAACGCGCCGACTGAATGATGGGGAGCAACTCCTTCATCAGCCAACTGCGACGTCTCCAGCCACGAACCTTCTCTGGAGGGTCAGAAATCACCCGAACGCGTTCCACCCAATGGACGTCGTTGCTGGCCGCAATGAACTCTGCGATGGACCCTCGATCACCAATTCCGTTCAAGAGCGGTGACTCTGTATCAGCTTCGCTTCCTTCAAATAGATTGGCATTCGCAATCTGCGTGGCCGAGCCGAGCTCAGCAATTGATTTTGCGTCTTCGCAATTCCAAAAGGCCTCGAATATTTGGGCGGTTTGCTGCACGGCGGGACCTAGCATCAGCACGTCGAGGTCGCGGAAATTGGTTTCTGCAGCATCAAAGTAGGCATCGCCAACGTTGCGCCCGCCGACGATGGCGAGGTTGTCGTCCGCGATCCACGCCTTGTTGTGCATTCTGCGAGTCAGTGCAAAAAGCCGCAGGAGAACTTCTATACTGCGCGCGATGCCGCGTGATCTGACTCCGCTCGGATTGAACAGCTTCAGATCGATATTTGGGTGGCTGCTCAACGCTAGATACGCAGAATCGTTCGTCCGCGGGTTCACATCATCGAGGAGCATTCGCACGTGAACACCCCGCTGAGCGGCGCGGAAAACTTCCTGCAGAAGCAGGCGCCCGGTGTGGTCATCATGCCAGAGGTAGTACATGAGGTCTAGGGTGCGAACCGCGCTTCGTGCCGCCAAAACGCGCGTGGCGAAGGCATCATAATTGTCCGAGATGAGCAGCAAGCCGCTCTTGCCGGCCTTGATATTGTCGTCCTTTGCTTGGGCGATGGAGACATCCATAAATTGGCTACCTGTTGGCGGCGATCGAAAGCCGCCCTTGCTTAGAATCAAAGCAAGAACCTCCGAGGAGCGATCTGGTTGCAAGGAAGCCTTTAGAGGCCCTACATTCGCCTGAAGCTACTCGAAGTGGTAGGTAAAGCCCTCCTTGGAGGCGCCGACCGTCACCTTCGTCATCTTTTCGCCCTCGAGCGACCGGTTCAGCACGCCACGGCTCAATTCCGGCAGAAGCGTGTTGGTCAGGATGGCATCGATCATCCGTCCGCCGGATTCGATCTCGGTGCAGCGGGCCTTGACCAGGTCCATGACCCCATCGCCGATCACCAATTCCGCGTCGTTGGTCGCGCGCAGCCGGCGAGCGATCTTGGCGAACTGGTGGCGGGTGATCGCTTCGATCATCGAATCCGAGAGCGGGTAATAAGGAATGGTCACCACCCGGCCGAGAAAGGCCGCTGGAAAGACCTTCAGCAACGGGCTGCGCAGCGCGGTGTCCAGATCGTCGAGCCCTGCCCGTAGCGTGCCATTCCTGGTCCGATCCATGATGACTTCGGAGCCGACATTCGAGGTGAGCAGGATCAGCGTGTTCTTGAAATCGATGCGCCGGCCCTCGCTGTCGTCCATCATCCCCTTGTCGAAGACCTGGAAGAAGATTTCGTGCACGTCCGGATGCGCCTTCTCGACCTCGTCGAGCAGGATCACCGAATAAGGCTTGCGGCGGACCGCCTCGGTCAGGATGCCGCCCTTGCCGTAGCCAACATATCCAGGCGGCGCCCCTTTCAAGGTAGAGACCGTATGCGCCTCCTGGAATTCGGACATGTTGATCGAGATCAGGTTCTGCTCGCCGCCGTAGAGCGTCTCGGCCAAGGCCAATGCGGTTTCGGTCTTGCCGACACCCGAGGGGCCGCAGAGCAGGAACACGCCCACCGGCTTTTCCGGCGCGCCGAGCCCGGCGCGGCTGGTCTGCACCCGCCTGGCGATCATTTCCATGGCGTGATCCTGGCCGACCACGCGTTCGGACAGAGTGCTGGCCAGCCGCAAAGCCTTTTCGGTCTGGCTCGACAGCATCCGCCCCGTCGGGATGCCGGTCCAATCCTGAACCACCGCCGCCACGGCGTTGCGGTCGACCGACGGCAGGATCAGCGGCGTCTCACCTTGCGCCTCGGCCAGTTCGGCCATCAGTTCGCGCAGCCGGGTGAGATCGGCGGCCGGATCGGGTGGAGGGGCATCGGTCGCCGCCTGTGCCTCCACATCGGCCTTGGCTGTTTTGGTCTTGGCCGGTTTGGTCTTGGGCGTTTCGCTCTTGGGCGGCTGAGTCTCAGCCGCGCCCGCGCCTGCCGTTTCGCTATTGGTCTCCGGCGTCTCCACCGCATCGAGCGGGACACCTTCGCCGCGCAGCCTGGCTCGCAGTTCGAGTATTTCGGCAACGAGTGCCTTTTCCCGGTCCCAACGCTGCTGCGCGGCGGCCAGCGCAACTTCGGTTTCGGCTAGCCCGGTGTCGACCCGTGCCTGCCGATCGTTCACCTCGATGCCGATCGCGGCCTCGCGACCGATGATGCCGCGCTCGACCTCCAGCGCCTGGCGGCGGCGCATGATATCCTCGACCTCGGCCGGCGTGGCGTGCTGTGATATGGCGACACGGGCGCAAGCGGTGTCGAGAAGGCTCACCGCCTTGTCAGGCAGTTGCCGCGCCGGGATGTAGCGATGCGAGAGGCCGACCGCCGCCTCGATAGCCTCATCCAGTATCTGCACCTTATGGTGCTGCTCCAGAACGCCGGCCACGCCGCGCAACATGAGAACGGCCACCGCCTCCGAAGGCTCGTCGATCTTGACCACCTGGAAGCGGCGGGTCAGCGCCGGATCTTTCTCGATGTGCTGCTTGTATTCGGCCCAGGTCGTTGCCGCGATCGTACGCAGTTCGCCGCGCGCCAGCGCCGGCTTCAAGAGATTGGCCGCGTCGCCGGTTCCAGCCGCACCGCCTGCGCCGATCAAGGTGTGGGCCTCATCGATGAACAGGATGACCGGTGTTTCGGAAGACTGCACCTCATCGATGACAGCCTTCAGCCGCTTTTCGAACTCACCCTTTACGCTTGCACCCGCCTGCATCAATCCGACATCGAGCATGCGCACACTGACGCCTTGCAGCGTGGGCGGCACGTCGTCCGCGGCAATGCGCAAGGCAAAGCCCTCAACGACCGCGGTCTTGCCGACGCCGGCCTCGCCGGTCAGGATCGGGTTGTTTTGCCGGCGTCGCATCAGGATATCGACGATTTGCCTGATCTCCGGATCGCGGCCGACGACCGGATCGATCTTGCCGTCGCGGGCGCGCTGGGTCAGGTCGGTGGCGTATTTCGCCAGCGCCGAATCCCCGCCCGGAGGCCGCTTCGGCGTTTCGGCTGCGGCAACCGCTATGCCTGCGCCGGCTTCGAGCGAGCCCTCCATCACATCGGCGAACCGCGTGATGACCGCGCCGGCGTCGATCTTGTCAAACTCGCCGCTGATCTTCGATAGCAGGCCTTCCAGCACCGGGGTCTTCAGGCAGGCAAGGAGAATATGGGCGCTGCGGACTTCCTCGACGCCGAACTCGAGCGTTGCCAGGTTCCAGGCTTCCTGGATGGCATGGAAGATATGGTCGGAAAATTCCTCGATCGATGTTGCGCCGTAAGGCAGCTTGTCGACGGCGCGGGTCATATCGGCCGTGAGCCGGCTCGCATCCACGCCCGCATCGGCGATTATCATTTGCACATCCGAACGGTCGGAAAGCACCAGTTGCTCGATGAAGTGGACGAGCTCGACGTAAGGATTGCCGCGCAGTTTGGCGGTGTCGGCTGCGGCCTTGAAGGCGCGCATACCGACAGGATTGAGCTTGCCGACCAGTTCCTTGCGTTTGAAGGTCTGCGATGACCGGCGCTGTTCCATCGAACGTGCTCCTGCAATCTGCCAGTCGATAACCTGCCACATAAGCCGCCACTTGACAAAGCGCGTGGTGGACAGCGCCCTTCCATTTGTGGAAAGTACCGCACCATCGGCTGCAAACAACCACGTAATTGCCCGCCTCCGTGTAATGCATTTCACATACTGGGTCGGCAATCTAGCCGAGGGTTTCGGCACCCAAGACGCGGCCTGGTCAGCTTTCGTTAATTTTTTGAGCAGTGCTTGAATTGTGGTAAAGTGCAACCGTGTGATACCGTAGGGTCACATACGGTTTATGGGCCGATTGCTGGGGGTTGGTGTGATTGATGTCGCACTCTGGCTTGCTCCGCTCGACGGTGAAAATCCGTCAGGGGAGGATTTGCGCAACGACCCGGCTTTTCATGAGCTGGAGCGCCTGACGGAACCTGAGATCAAGGTCGTCCACAACGGCCAAAACAAACCCGCCTCGCAAAGCACCATTCCGGTCGACTGGCCTGCGGTGCTCGCCAAGGCGGAGGAATTGCGCGCGCATGGCCGGGACCTGCGCCTGCTCGTCGTCGTCACGCGCGCGCTGGCCAATGAAGAAGGACTGGCCGGGCTTGCGCAGGGGCTGACCCTCATTGCGCAGACCTTCGATCAGCATTGGGAAACCATGCATCCGGCACTGCGGCCCAACGCTTCGCCACGCGATGCCGCCTTGCGCCGCATCAACGCGCTGCTCGACCTCCAGAATGGTCAGGAGGGGTTGTTGGCGAACCTGCGGCAAATGACGTTCTTTGCGCCGCGTGCAATCGGCCCGATTCAGGGCAAGGATCTGGAAAAGGGTGCGCTCGACGACCGTGTCATGCTCCAGGAGGCCGCCTCGGGGTTGAATGCGGCAGAAAAGGCCGCACTGGTCAGTGCGCACGGACAATTGTTGAACCGGGTGCGTGCCGGATGTGCGGCACAGATGGATCAAGCCAACGCAGAGATGGTCTTGCTCGTCGCTGACGCCCGGGCAGCGATCGCGGCCCTTGACGCGGTCGAGACCGCTCTCAACGCCCGTCTCGAGGGCGGCACCGCTCCTGTTCCGGAATTGAAACGGTTTCTGCAGCGTTTGCTGACGACCCTCGAACGGAATTCGGCAGCCGGCGCCGTGGCGAATGGCGCGGCCAAGTCGCCCACGCCGGCAGAACCGGCAACGCCTGCTCGAAACGGTCATGGAGCCGATACTATGGCAAGTGCGGCAAGTTATACGGACTCGAGCACGGGGCTTCCCGACCGGATTTCCTCGCGCGACGACGTGGTGAAATGCCTCGACCTCGTCGTCGCCTTCTATGACCGCACCGAACCGTCGAGCCCGATCCCGCACCTGGCGCGGCGTGTGCGCCGAATGGTGCATATGGATTTCGTTGAACTGATGGAAGATCTCGCCCCGTCGGGGTTGAAGGAATTCCGGCTCCTTGCCGGCGTTCCCGATGTCAAGAAGACGGCTCAGAAGGATGAAAGGTAACAACACATGCCAGCCGAAAGCAAAGCGAAGGTCATCGAACGAAATCGCGCGCCGCGGGTGCAGATCGCCTACGATGTGGAGACCTACGGTAGTCCGACGACGATCGAACTGCCGTTCGTCATGGGCGTGATGGCCGACCTTTCCGGTGCTTCGCAGACCAAGGAAGCGTCAAAGTCGGTGCTGGACCGCTCCTTTGTCGAGACAGACGCGAACCGCTTCCCCAAGTTCATGGAGGCGCTCGGACCGCGGGTAAAGGCCCGCGTGAAGAATACGCTGCCGCAGGCTGAGGGCGCCGAGCGGGACGAGGAACTGGCGCTCGATCTTACGTTTTCCAGAATGGGCGATTTCGCCCCGGACAAGATTGCAGAGCAAGTTCCGCAACTGGCCGAGATCCTCAAGATGCGTCGCCAACTCGAGGAACTGCTTGGCTTCATGGATGGCCGCGTCGACGCCGAAAAACGCATCGCGCAACTTCTGAACAACGAACCGCTTCTTGGCAAGATCGCCAGCCAGGCGCTGGCTGACGACGACAAGGTTGGGGAGTAAATCATGGCCGAACAGCAAAAGACCGCCGCCGTCGCCGCCGAGGCCGAAGCCATAGACCTTGGAGAATTCAGCGGACTCCTCGAGAAAGATTTCAAGGTCAAGAAGGACGACAGCGAGAAACTGCAGCAACTCGTGCGCAATCTCGCCCTCGCGGCACAGTCCCGTTCCGATACAACCACCATCTCGTCCAATGCGATCAAGTCGATCAAGTCGCTGATCGCGGGCATCGACAAGATGCTGACGACACAGGTCAACGAGATCCTGCACGCGCCCGAAGTGCGCGAAATGGAAGGCACATGGCGCGGCCTCTGGTATCTCATCAACAACACCGAGACTGATCAGAAGCTGAAGATCCGGGTGATGAACATCTCCAAGGAGCAACTGGCCGACACGCTCGAAGACTATGAAGGCCAAATGTGGGACCAGAGCCCGATCTTCAAGAAAGTCTATACGGACGAGTATTCGATGCTTGGCGGCGAGCCGATTGGCTGCGTGATTGGCGCCTACGAATTCTCGAACCACCCGCGCGACGTTGGTTTGCTGCGCAACATCTCCGGCATCTGTGCTTCGGCGCACACGCCGTTTATCGCAGCCGCCTCGCCGCGCCTGTTCCGCATGGACAGCTGGCAGGAATTGCCGAACCCGCAAGATTTGCAGCAGATCGTCTCCAACCCGGCCTATGCCTCGTGGCAATCGCTGCGCGAGAGCGAGGACGCTCGCTACATCGGCCTGACCATGCCGCGCGTTCTGGCGCGGCTGCCATATGGCACGGATACCGTTCCGGTGAAGGGTTTCACCTTCGAGGAAGAGGTGCAGGGCGATCACAACAAATATGTCTGGATGAACGCCGCCTTCCCGATGGGCGTGAACATAAACCGCAGTCACAAGCTCTATGGCTGGGGCACGCAGATCCGCGGCGTCGAGAATGGCGGCACGGTCCTCAACCTGCCGGTGCACAGTTTCCCGACCGATGACGGGTCGATCGCGATGAAATGTCCGACGGAAGTCGCCATCGACGACCGACGCGAAGCGGAACTGGCCAAGCTTGGTCTGATGCCGATCCTACATCGAAAGAATACCGATCTCGCGGCCTTCATCGGCGCACACTCACTGCAGGACGACGAGACGCGGGCGGGACGGCTGGTCGACCCCGACGCGCAGTCCAATGAGCGGCTGAGCGCCAACCTGCCTTATCTCTTCCCGGTCTCGCGCTTTGCGCATTACCTCAAGGCCATTGCGCGCGACAAGGTCGGCTCGTTCAAGGAGCGCTCCGATATGCAGATCTGGCTGACCGAATGGATCAACCGATACGTGCTGGCCAACCCGGCCTTTGCCGACGACAAGGCGCGCGCTAAGCGCCCACTTGCCGCGGCCGAGGTTCAGGTGGACAGCGTCGAGGGGCGGCCGGGCTATTACAACGCCCGCTTCTATCTGCGCCCGCACTACCAGCTCGAGGGCATCAATGCCTCGCTCCGACTGGTCTCGGAACTGCCGTCCGTGAAGACTTGATTTACAGCAACACGATCTTGGTTTTTTGAAAGCGGTGGAGAAAGACAATGCCCACAGGTACGAAGATTGATGGTTTTCTGAAAGTTCCGGATATCAAAGGCCCAAGCGCTCGAGACGGCCACGAGGACGAAATCGAAGTCCACGGGGTCGATTACAAGATAGTCGCGCCATACGATCCGAATTCGCTCTCGCGCCGCGGTCGCGTTTCCTTGGGCATGATCAAGTTCACCAAGCACTATGACAAGTCGTCGCCCTATCTGAAGAAAGCACTGTTCGAGAACAAGGCGCTGGACGAAGTGGTGTTCTCGGCACGCCGGACCATCGATGGCGAGACCAAGGATTACCTGGTCGTCACCCTCACCGACGCCTCGATCATGGAATACGACATGTCGCAGGCCGAGGATGAGGAAGACCTGATCGAGGAAGAGGTCAGCTTCGCCTACAAGAAGATCAAGTTCGTCTATGACGGCAATGACGAAATCGAAATGGATGTCTATGTCGGCAAGTGAGGGCCGGCGGCCCGACGCGGACAAGCTGCAGGTTACCGCTGGTTCGCGAGCAAAACGCGAAGCGGTCCAGCCCTCTCTCTGGGACCGCCTCGTAAACGACCTGCCGGGCATGACCTCCGAGATAGACGGGCTACGCCGGGCCTTGCAGGACGAACTCGGCGTGGATCGGCTGGAGGGTCTGGCTGCGGGCAGCGCGCGGCTCATCGATGCCGATGCGGAGTTGACGGCCGATCAGAAGCGGCGTCTGCACCGACTGGCCTTTCAGACCCAGCACCGCGCAGAGATGGAAAGCCGCGGCGTGGTCGTGTCGGCCCGCGTGCTCCGGGAGGCCGTGCGGCGCGACATCGAGGCTCTGTTCAACACCGAGCGTTTCGAGGCTGTTCCGCTTCTCTCCGATCTCGAAAGCGAGCAGTCAGCGGACAACCCGCCGTCGCTCGCCGATTTTCCGGAGGTGCGCCGAAGCGTGATCAACTACGGCGTACCCTCCTTCTCCGGCCGTTCCTCTCGCGACTTTGATCGCGAAGCCCTGGCGCGCGAGATCCGCTCGGTGCTTGCAACGTTCGAGCCCCGCCTCAAGGAAAATACGACGAAGGTCACGGTGACGCTTGGCGACAAGAGCGTGGGTTTGAAGATCGAGATTGACGCGGTGCTGATCATGACGCCGACGCCGGAACGCATGCGCCTGCGCACCACGATCAATCTCGACAACGGCTTGGCGCGGACCGAATTTAGGGAGGCCTGAGATGGATCGGGTCTTCGTAGAATATTACGAGGAGGAACTGACCCATATCCGTGCGCTGGCGGCGGAATTTGCCGACCTGCATCCGGCGGTGGCGCGCAATCTCTCGCTCGACACGGTGCCGTGTCCGGATCCGTATGTCGAGCGATTGCTTGACGGCGTCGCTTTCCTCGCGGCGCGCACCCGGCTGAAAGTCGACGCCGAGCGCTCGCGGTTTTCACGCAGCGTTCTCGACGTTCTGTATCCCGATCTGGTCACGCCGGCGCCGGCAACGGCGATGGTGGTGCTGAAACCCGGCCAGCAGGTCCAGACGATGGTTGCCGGCCATGTCGTCAAGCGCAACACCCGGCTGGTCTCCGGCCTGCAGCCCGGCCTTTCGACGCGTTGCACCTTCACCACCGCCCAGGACATCACGCTGTGGCCGATAGCGCTGACTTCCGTAAGCTATTTTCAAGATCGCAGCGCGCTGGCAGCGGCCGGCATAGCACCGATCGGCGGTGTGGCCGGCGAGGCGGCGCTCCGCATCGTGCTGGCCCGAACCGGAAAAGGCAGGCTCGACGAACTGTCGCTCGATCGGCTTGATCTCTACTTTGCGGGACGCACCAAGGCCCCCCTGCTTTTCGACGCGATTTTCGGCGCTTGCTCGGCCGTTGGCGCACGCGCGGAAGGCAAGACCAATCCCCTATCGCCTTTGCCGGAACCCGAAATGATCGGCATCAGCGACGACGAGTCCCTGATGCCTCGTACCCGTCCGACATTCGAGGGGTACCGCCTGCTGCGCGAATATTTCATGATGCCCGAGCGCTTTCACTATGCGCGGGTTTCCGGGCTGCAGCCCGTCGTGCGTCGATGCGCGGCCGGGGTCGAGATCATCTTCATGTTCAGGCGCCCGGTGCCCGAGCTTGCCGACTTGACACCGGCCGATTTCGAACTTTTCGCAACGCCCATCATCAATCTCTTCGAGCGTGAGTGCAACGTCATCGAGCTTGATCCGCGCAAGACGCGCCAGGTGCTGCATGCCGATCGGACGCGGGCGCGCGACTTCGAAATCTATCGGGTCATCCGCGTGGAGGACGCCGACACCGGGGGTAGCGATGCCGAAATTCCAGAGCTCTTCAGCCTGGGTCAGAATCGCGGCAGTGGCTGGGTCTACTCCACCGAGCGGCGCCCCCGTCGCCCGACGGAAGACGAGCGGCGCGACGGGCTGACCCGCACCTCCTACGCAGGGGACGATGTTTTCCTGGCAATTTCACGCCCGGTGGAAAGCCCGGCGAACCGGCCGCTGAAGCGTGTCGACATCGTGGCGCTTTGTACCAACCGCGATCTGCCGATCCTCGATGACAATCCCACTTTGACGCTGGAGGCCGGCGACCCGGTCGAAACGGTGCGGCTTCTCGGCGCGTTGCGTCCGCCTCGCCCGGCCATCCCCGCCGCGCTTCCGGTGGGCGCGGCGGGCGAATCCCGCGCCGACAATCTCGCCTGGCGGCTGGTGGCCCAACTGGCGCTCAACTTTCTCAGCCTTGCCAAGGAAGGCCGCGGCGTCGATCCGCTGCATGCGCTGCTTGATCTGTACGCCGACCGGGGAGATCCGAGCCTTGCCCGCAACGTGCATTCGATCGTTCGCATAGACTCGCGGCCGGTCATCGAACGGCTGCAGATCGACGGGCCGATGTGCTTCGGACGCGGCACGGAAGTGACATTGCATGTCGACCAGTCGGTCCTGGCGGGGCAAAGCACATTGCTGCTTTCGGCCTTGCTGGCACGGCTGTTTGCCCGTCATGCCGGTATAAACGGCTTTGTGCGAACCCGTACGCGGCTGCTGCAGAAGCAGGAGGATGTGCCATGGCCGATGACGCCCGGCAATCGCTACCTGATCTAGACACAGTCGACTCGAGCCAGACCGAGGGGCTGTCCGAGACGTTCGACTTCTTCGAGCTGTTGCGCCGGCTCGAACGGAGGGGCGGGCTGTTCGGCTATTCCAGCTCGCCGGAGCGCGAGCCGGCGAGGCTCGGACAGCATATGCGTCTCAGCTTTTCGGCCAGGGACGTGGTTGAATTCCGCGAAGCGAACGACAAGGCTCCGGCCAGGGTCACGGTCGCAAATCTTGGCCTGATGGGACCCGAAGGTCCGCTGCCGCTGCATCTGACGCGCTGGGTGCTCGATCGGCTGTCGCAGCGCTGGTTCACCGGCGCCGATGCCCGGCAAACCAGCGACACGACATTCATGGACTTCGTCAACATTCTGCAGCACCGCATGATCGCCCTGTATTATCGGGCATGGGCGGATGCGCACCCCGCCGTACAGGTCGAACGTGCGGTTGGGGGGCGCGTCCGCGCCATGCTTGAAGCCATGGCGGGAATCGGACTTCCGGGCACCCAGAGCACCGATCTCGATACGGTGAAGCTTCGCCAGGCAGCTTCGCTCGCCAGCCAGGTCGATGGCCCGGAACGGCTGACGCTGTTCCTGGCGGAAGCCTTCAAGGTGCCGGTTCAGATCAAAGAGTTCATCGCCGCCTGGATAAACATCCCGGCCGGGCTCCAGACCCGCCTTGCAAAAGCCTATGCTGGGCTCGGCCGGGGGGCGACGATCGGCCCGCGCGTTTTCAACCGCCAAAGCAGGATCGAACTCCGTGTCGGCCCGCTGGGGTACGAGGACTTCAAGGCGTTCCTGCCTGGCGGCCAGCGGCTCAAACTGTTCAAGCAAGCCGTTCGCGACATGGTCGGGGAATCGCTCGACGTCGATCTGCGCATCGTGCTTGCGCGCGAAGCAGTGCCGCCGCCCCGTATCGGAGCGGTACAGCTCGGCCGGACCGCCTGGCTTGCGCGGCCCGTTGAAAGGGGCGATGCTGACGACATGCGGCTGCGGACAATCGTCGGATGGCGGCCGGAAATGGCGGGGGTCGCGGCATGAGCCTGCTGCTGACGCTGGAACAAGGGCCACGCACCCAGGCGGTGCGGCAGACCCGGCTGGACGAGGGCGAGTTGGTGATCGGCCGCAGCGCGGACGCTGGCTGGCAGATCGATGATCCCGACATGTTCGTTTCGCGGGCTCATTGCAGGATCTCGGGCGGGCGGGATGGATATTTCGTCACCGATACGTCAAGCAGCGGATTGTTCATAAACGACTCCGACAGCCCGCTCGGCGCCGGCAAGTCGACGCGCCTTCAAAGCGGCATGCGGCTAAGACTGGGCGACTACGTCGTCTATGTCGATCTGCAGACGCCAACCGCCCAAGCATCCACAGCCGGCCAGCCGGCTCCGGAACGCCTGCCGCCGGTATCCCGAGCGCCTGTGAGCATCGGCCGCGACGACTTCTTTTCCGCCACGGTCGAAGAAGAGCCGCGACGCCCACGTCCGGCGGATCTGCCGAACCCGTTCGAACAGCCGGTTCCGGGCGCGTTCGAACGTGCCACCTCCGGCCAGCGCAGCTCGCCTGCTTTCGATGACCCGTTCAGCCTCGATCCGGTTTCAACGCCTGTGTCGAAAAATGCCGTCCCTTATCTCGAACCGGGCGGCGCGGCGAACCGGGCGGACCCATTCAGCCTCGACCCCGAGCCGTCTCCAAGCCGCGAAGTCGAACACGCTCATGGAAAGCCGTCCGATTTCAATGATGATTTTGGTTTCGGATCAGCCACGGCGCCCGGTTCGGCAAACGGCACCGGCTCGGCCGGAAAGCGCGAGCACATCGCCCAACGGCCACAATCCGCCAATCCCTGGGATTTGCCCGTGCGAGCGGCTGATGTCCCACCTCCAGCGCGGACAGGCGCCGCTGCCAAACCCGCTCGCCTGCCGGCAGCGCCGCAACTGGGCGACATGGCGCTTCGCTCCGCATTCCTGCACGGCCTGGGTGTCGAGGAAGCCGACTTCCCCGGACGCGACAGCCTTGCGGAAATGGAGAAGTTTGGCCGCGAATATCGGCTGATGATGGAAGGCCTGATGCAGCTTCTGCGCAAGCGGGCCGAGGAAAAGGGAAACGCTCGCGTCGCCCAGACCATGGTCGGGGCTTCCGAAGTCAATCCGCTCAAGTTTCTGCCGACGGTCGACGACGCCATCGTCACGCTTCTCGCCGAGCGCAGCCCGGGATTTCTCGCCGGCGAAGCGGCAATCGCCGACGCGGTTCGCGACCTCGCTCAACATCACGTGCGCGCCTGGCGAGGCGTACAGGGCGCCTTGCGGCGGATGATTGACCGTTTTGACCCGGCAGCGATCGAGGAAGAGCTGAAATCGAATTCCGCGATCGGCACGCTGCTTTCAGGCGGGCGCGGCGCCAAGCTGTGGGAGCTTTACCAGAAACGCCATCGTGAAATCGCCGAGAGCGCGGAAAAAAGCTTCCTGGGTGAGATCGGCGCTGATTTTCGGGACGCATATGAGGAGGAGTGAGACATGATCGATCGACGCGAATTTATCGTCGCCCTGGGCGCAACCGGGCTGCTTGCGGCTTGCCAGAGCGGTCCGCCAAAACCTTCGGTGATCACCATCAATGTGACCGGGGGGGCTGGCATGAATCCGGGACCAGGTGGCGGTGACCGGCCGGTGACGGTCCTCGTGATGCGGCTGCGCAGCACCGGCAAGTTCAATTCCGCCGACTACTTTGCCCTGCAGGGAGATGCCGGCTCTGCACTCGCAGGCGACCTCATCGGGTCCGACCAGATCGCCGTCGGGCCGGGAAAATCCGCGTCCAAAACCATCACCGTCGAGCCGGATGCGACGGCGCTGGGCTTCGTTGCACTGATCCGCGAGCCTACTGGCAGGAACTGGCGGACGACCAAGTCGGTGTCGGCGGGATCACAATTTACGGTCAACGTCACGCTTGGCAGCGGCGGCATTTCCGCCTAGCGGCCAAGGCAAGGGGAGCTCAATGCAGAGAGTAGCGGCATGAGCGATGCAAACAGGGTGTTGTGGTCCGAAGGTCTGTTTCTCCGGACTCAGCATTTCCAGCAGCAGGATCGGTTTTTCGAGGCGACAGTGCGCGGCGCGTTGCAGGCCGGGCAACTGCACACGTTCGGCTTTCAGCAGCTGACGTTGGATCAGGCATTGCTCGATGCCGGCCAGATCTCGATCCTGTCCGCACGGGGCATCTTTCCGGACGGGACACCTTTCTCCATTCCAGACATGATGGACGCACCGCGACCATTGCTGGTCACCCCAGACACGGGCGCCGGGCCGGTGCTGGTCGCCTTGCCGCTGGAGCCTCCCGGCGGTGTCGGCTTCGATCCGGCACACGCCGCCGCCTCGGGAGCACGCTATCACGGACGGATCGTTTCGGTGCGTGACGCCGTCCAGGGCGGCTCAGATCCTGAAGAAATCGAGATCGCCCGTCCGCAGGCGCTGTTGCTTGCACCCGGCAAGTCGGTCGGTGGCTACACAGCCTTGCCGATAGCCGACCTCAAGGGGGTTCGAGCCGATGGCGGCGTCTCCGTGGACGAGACCTTCCTGCCGCCGACACTGGTTACCGGCGCGGTGGCCTGGTATCGACAATTGCTTCTGGAGGTTGTCACGGGCCTCGACCAGATCGCGGAGGCGCATGGCAAGATGGTCATGGGCGGGCCTGGGCGCAGCGTCGAAGATCTGCTGATGCTCAATCTCGCCAATGCGGCGCGCCCGCGGCTGGCCCACATGCTGGCGCAGGATGTCTTCCATCCGGCCGAGCTCTACCTGGAACTTGCCGGGCTCGCCGGTTCGATGGCTACCTACGGATCGAGCGCGCGGCGGCTGGGCGAGTTGCCCGCTTATGATCACATGGCGCCAGGCCTCGCTTATTCGGCGCTGGCGGATGCGCTGCGCTCGCTCATCCTCAGCCTGCGTTACATCGAGCCGAAATCGCGTGCGCTGCCTGTCATGCGGCATTCGACCAATGTCTGGAAAATCCGCATCGACAACCCGAAGCTATTGGTGGCCAGCCGGATCGTCATCCGGGTCGGTTCGGAGCTGTCGGAGGACGCGCTGCGCAAGATATTCGTCAATCAGGCGACTGTCGGCTCGGCCGACCAGTTCGAGGGCCTGTGGAAATCGCGTTTGCCCGGCATTCCGCTGAAACCGCTTCATTCCCAGCCGCGCGAGATCCCCTACGATGGCGATCGGCTGTGCCTCGAGCTTGACCAGAAAAGCGAGCACTGGGCGTCGCTGCTCGATGCCCCAGGCTTCGTCATTGGCGTTTCGGGTGTGTTGCCAAGCGAGCCGCAGGTGGACTGCTATTCGGTGAACAGGTGAGATCATGAGCCGCGATGATCCTTTCGGACTGTCGGAGGATCGCGAACGCACTCGCATACGATTGACCGGCGCTCCGATGCCGCGGCCCATGGCGCCACTCTTGCCGGGCGCGGCGGCAAAGCGGTCTCGGACCCACCCGAACGCGCTTGTCAACGCGTTCGCGCCCTTGCTCGAGTTCGCTCCCGAGCTTGAAAGTGCGTTGCCGCCGGAGAATCCGGAAGCGTTGCGCACCCGATTGCTCGAAGAACTGGTTCGGGCACGCGACCTAGCAATGTCGACAGGGTCCTCGATGGAGAGGGCCGACCAGGCAGCCTGGGTCGTGGCTGCGTTGCTCGACGATCTGGCTTTGAATACGCCATGGGGCGGGGCCAGCGCCTGGCCGCGGCAGCCGCTTGTGGTCATGCTGCGCGGCGATGTGGATGCCGGAACGCAGTTCTTCACGCGTCTGGACGAACTGGAACGCCATCCCAACCGCGATCGCGAATTGCTGGAACTGCAGTATGACTGCATGGCGCTCGGCTTTCGCGGCAAATATCGCGTGCCTGGGCGGTCAGGCGACCGCTCGCTCAATGCCGTTCGCGTGGCGGCGGCACGCTTCCTGCGCGATGCCGACGCCGAAGGCGCGCCGCTGTCGCCAAACTGGAAGGGCGTGATCGCATCCGACGAGCCGCAGCGCTTCATCGTTCCGATCTGGGTCATGGCGCTCGGTGCGGCGGTTGTTGCCACTGCCATCCATATCGGACTCTCGATGGGACTGAGCAGCCAGGCGGTCGAGCTTTCCGCACTTGTGCGCACGTTGCCGCCGCCTGCACGCGGCGACATCAGCCGGACGTCACCCAAGGTCGAGGCCCCGCCACCAGAGAAAGTGGATTTTGCGCTGTTGCCGGAATTTCAGGCCGGGGCACCGGCCGACCTCCGATCCGCCCTCAGCGGCACCGAGAGCGTTTCGCTGGCCAAGCTGATCGTCCAGGCCTCCAACCCCGAACTGTTCCAGTCGTCGCGGCCACAACTGACCGAAGGCTTCGAGCCCCTGATCGGTTCGATCGCCAAGGTGATCCTTGCCAATCAGGAGCTGATCGGGAACATCACGGTGATCGGCCATACGGACAGCGTTCCTCTGCAGAAGACCAATCCGCTGTCGACCAACCAACGACTGTCCGAGGCTCGCGCCCAGACGATTGCCGACATGCTGGTCCAGAACGGCGTGCCTCAGGACCGCGTCCATTCCGAGGGCCGCGCGGCCACCGATCCAGTGGCCAGCGACAGCACGCGCCAGGGGCGGGCGTTGAACCGCCGCGTCGAGGTGCTTGTCGAAAAGAGGCTGTGAGATGTTTATCCTGCGCTTCCTCTGGGCGGTTCTGACATCGCGCTGGCTGTGGACGCTGATCGGCATCACGCTGCTTTCCCTGGTCATCTGGGTGTTCGGTCCGATCGTCAGGATCGGTCCCTACGAACCGTTCGCCTCTGAAAATGTGCGCATCGTCATCATCGCGCTGCTGGTCATCTTCTGGCTGATCTGGCTGATCGTCGCCCAGCGCCGGGCGATCCGCGCCAACCGGCTGTTCGTCGCGGAGATCGCCGCGCCTGCGGTGGAAAAGCCGCTGAGCCCCGGCGAAGAGAACGTCGCGGCCGTGGGTGCCAAGTTCGCCGAGGTGATGGCCGAACTGAAGCGCCGCAAGCTGGGCGGACGCAAGTTTCTGCGCGAGATGCCCTGGTATGTGATCGTCGGGCCGCCAGCCACCGGCAAGACCACGGCTCTGAGGCAGTCCGGACTGAATTTTCCGATCGACCTCACGGACGACCTGCAAGGGGTCGGCGGCACGCGCAACTGCGACTGGTTCTTTTCCGAAAACGCGGTTCTGATCGATACCGCCGGCCGCTATGTCCAGCAGGAGAGCCAGCCCGATGTCGACGCGGCGGAATGGCTGGGCTTCCTCGACCTTTTGAAGAAGCATCGCGGCCGCCGCGCGCTCAACGGCGTGATCGTCGCGCTTTCGATCGATGTGCTTTCGGAGGGCGACGAAGCCATCAAGGCGCATGGCCGCAAGATCCGCCGCCGGTTGGCCGAGCTCAACGACCGGCTCGAAATCCGCCTTCCGGTCTATCTGATGCTGACCAAGGCCGATCTGATCAAGGGTTTCGAGGCCTTCTTTGGCGGTCTGTCCACCGCCTCGCGCGAGCAGGTATGGGGAACGACCTTCGCGCTGGATGCGCGCGTGGATGCCAAGATCATCGAACGCGAGATTTCAACGCTGGCGACGGAACTCGAGCGGCGGCTGGTGCCGCGCCTGGAGGATGAGGAAAAACTCGCCGCCCGCGCCGAGATCTTCCGGTTTCCCGCCCAACTGGCAAGCCTGTCCGAACCGATCCAGGTGCTGGTCGAGGCAATGTTCGGCGAAAGCCGGTATGAAGAGGCTGCATGGCTGCGCGGCCTCTATCTGACATCGGCGACCCAGGAAGGGGCACCCATCGACCGGCTGACCGCGGCGCTGTCGTCGTCCTTCGGTCTTCCGCCACGGCGGGCCCTGCCCGCACCAAGGGTCGAGAAACGCAGCTTCTTCTTGAAGAACCTGCTCACCGAAGTCATCTTCAAGGAAGCAGGCCTCGGTACGTTCGACCCGCTGGCTCAACGCCGCCGCGCCTGGATTTGGCGCGGTGCCGCGGCTGCCTGTGCCGCTGCAGGCTTGTTGGCCAGTGCGGTGTTTGCCTGGTCCTACTACGACAACCGCAATGCGATCTCGGCCCAGGCAAGCCAGTTCGAAGCGCTGCAGACGCCGCTGACCTCGGCTGCCGCAAATTCGGCATCGGTGCAGCAGCCTGCCATCGACGGCGCGCTCGAGGCGATGGACGCGGTAGCGAATGCCCGCACCGCTCCACCAGCAGCAGCGCAGGATCTGCTGGGGCCATCGGCCTCGGCGGAACTGGTGCGGGCTCAGACCGACACCTACGATCACGCCCTGCGCAACGTGCTTGAGCCGCACATGGTGGCCCTTCTCGAGGCCACCATGTGGCGGCAGATCCGCGATCCGGATTTCATGCTCGGCGCGCTCAAGACGTATCGCATGATGACCGGTCTGTCGCAGATGGATCCCGACTACGCCCAGAACTGGTGGGTGAACAGCCTGCCCGAATTCGCGGCCGCGGCACCATTTCCAACCGCCGATGCCGAAGAGCATCAGCTTGCCGCCATCCGCCGCATGACGGTCGACGAAAGCTATGTCGCACCCGACCAGGCCCTGGTTGCCGAAGCGTTGAAAACGGTGTGCACGATCTCGTTGCCGGCGCGTGCCTACAAGCAGTTGCTGGCCGATCCGGCGGTGGCCGGTCTAAAAGACTGGATCCCGGCCAATTTCGCCGGCCCCAACGGTGGCAAGGTGTTTGCGCGGCGTTCCGACAAGACGCTTCGCGTCGGCATTTCCGGAGCATTCACCTATTCCGGCTTCCACGACGCCATTCTCGACCGCATCGAGGATGTGGCAGCACAAGCGGCGCTGGATCGGGCGGTCTTCGCCGGAGGCTGCTCCGAGAACTCCGAAACGTCCGTGTCGGCGCTGTCCGAGGATATCCTGAAGCTCTATTACGACGACTATATCGCACAGTGGGACAGCTTCCTGCGCGATATGAGGCTGGCGCCGTTGAGCGACCTCAATGTCGCCAGTGAGAATCTGAAGGATCTTTCCAGCGCCGATTCAGCGCTGAAACGCCTGCTCACGGCAGTCGTTCAGGAGACCGAGCTTACCCGGTCCGATGAAGCGCCGGCCGACGACAAGGCGGCGGCCAAGGCCGGCTCGAAACTGCTCGGCAAACTCGGCAAGCTCGGCAAGATCGTCAAAACGGGGGCAAAGCTGCTTCCACGCGCGGGCTCAGCTGACGAGGTGGATCTTACCGGGAACCTGGTGGCCGAACACTTCAAGCCGCTCAAAGGTGCTATTGCCGAGGTCGACGGCCAGCCGCCAGCACTCGACGCCGCGGTGGTGGCTCTGACGGCGCTGTCCAACGTGTTGCAGACGGTCACGGCCAATCCCGACCCCCAGGATGCCATTAAGAAGCAAGGCGGCCTTGCCGAACTGACGGGTGCGGTTGCCAGGCAGGCACAGATCCTGCCGGACCCTATCAACAGCTGGCTGGGCGGGATTGCCGGTGACACCAGCAATTTGACTCAGAAGGCGGTCACTTCGGAGCTCAACGCCATCTGGCGGGCGGACATACTGCCTTTCTGCCAGGCAGCGCTGAACGACCGCTATCCATTCAGTCCGGAAAGTGCGGTGGACGTCAATGTCCGCGACTTCGCCCGCCTGTTCGGACCGGCGGGCCTGATCGATGCCTTCATCAACGACCATTTGATCAGCTATGTAGACACCGCCAGCCAGCCGTGGAAATGGCGTGCCGACTTTGGCCTCGACCCTTCGGCGCTGGCGGCGTTCGAGCAGGCCAGGCGGATACGCGATGATCTCTTTCCCGGTGGTACCGGACCGGTGATGAGCTTCACGCTCGAACCGAAAGACCTGTCTCCGAACGTCACGCGTGTGACGCTCAATCTCGATGGCCAGACCCTCGTCTATTTCAACAACGCGACGCGGCCGCAACCGATGACCTGGCCCGGCAAGGACGGCACCGGGGTCATCTCCCTCGCCTTCCAGCCCATCGACGGCTCACCCGAAATCATGCTGAACGAGACCGGCAGCTGGGCGTGGCTGAGGATGCTGCGCAGCGGCCGATTCACCGGGACTTCGCTGTCCGATGTCTACAGCCTGCGCCTGGGGACGAAAGGCATGTACGCCGATTTCGAGCTCAAGGCCGCCAGCGTCGAAAATCCCTACAATCTGCAAATGTTCAAGAAATTCTCATGTCCACCGCAGATATGAACCTGCCCGGCTTTTACGGAAAAATGCCCGCCACCGGCGATTTCGTGACACGGCGGCTGTCGGGTGACTTTGTTCGCGGCTGGGACCGCTGGCTGGCGCAGCATCTCGTCCCGCTGTTCGGCTCGGAATTCTGGCCAGGCACAACCGCACTGCGCTTTCTGGCTGGCCCGGCTTGCTTCGGCGCATCGGCGGGCATCATACTGCAGAGCGCCGACAGGGTCGGCAGGCAATTCCCCTTGAGCGTCGTCGCACAGCTTGCTGAAGCCCCGGTTCGGCTGGCTGACGCCGAGGCGTGGTTTGCCGGGATCGAAGAAGCGGCCATCGCCGCCCAGCACGGCGAACTGACGCCCGACGAATTCGATGCCGCGCTGGCCGCACTGCCGGTGCCGCCCGTCGAGCCGGACGGCGAGATCATCGGCGGCATGGTGATGTGGACCGCCCGTTCGGACATTTTCGACATCGATCCGCAATCGCCTCAAACGACGCTGGAACAGATACTCGCCGGCAGTTGGGAGACCAGCTGATGGGGGCGAATTCGACGACGCGTAAAACCCGGCACAGACACAGACCCGATCGATAGTTATTTCCAGGGCAGTCAAGGCCCGCTGTTTCATCATCGCGTAAAGGATGCGTGGTTTCGAATGTGGATATTGTCCAACGAGACGCCATTCGCCGCCCAGGAAAGCTGGACGC
Organism: Mesorhizobium sp. Root695; assembly: GCF_001428185.1. Taxonomy (NCBI): domain Bacteria; kingdom Pseudomonadati; phylum Pseudomonadota; class Alphaproteobacteria; order Hyphomicrobiales; family Phyllobacteriaceae; genus Mesorhizobium; species Mesorhizobium sp. Root695. The sequence goes on from NZ_LMHO01000012.1 coordinate 289,132, forward strand.
GTGACGAGCGCGGGCACGAGGTCTGGCTAATTGCAATCAAGGCGTCGTTCGAGATCGATGCCGACGGCAAGCAGCGGCTGTTGAAGGACCAGACACCGGTCAATCTGGCGCCCGTCTATGGCTCCGACCCGAATGAGCTTCTCGACGAGACGGACCTCAACCTGGAGAAGAAGCATACCGACATTCTGGTCGAAGGACATGTCTATGCGCCCGGCGGGCGTCCGGGCATCGAGAGCGCCGCGCGCATGAAAGTCGGCAACGTGGACAAGACCGTCAATGTGGTGGGCGACCGTGTGTTCATGCCCGGCGCGGTGTCGGTGCGGATGAGCCGGGCCGAACCCTTCACGAAAATGCCCATCAGCTGGCGCCGGACCTACGGCGGCACGGATATGGAGGCCTCGAAGCCGGACTGGGACCAGCGCAATCCGGTCGGTACCGGATTTGCAGTCGATCCGCAGCGGCTGATTAGTCGGACGGGACCCAACTTCGAATATCCCGACGCACCCTACCGCGACCACAGAAGCGGCAAGCCGGCCGGCTTCGGTCCGGTGGCGCGGCACTGGCAGCCGCGCATGAAACATGCTGGCACCTATGGCGCACAATGGGAGAAGACGCGCGATCCGCTTTTGCCCCTCGATTTCAGCCGAATGTACTACCAGTGTGCGCCTGAGGACCAGCAAACCCAGACGCCGCTCATCGGCTATGAAGATGTGCGGCTCGGCAATTTCACCGCGGATGGCTTCCTGCAGTTTCTCTTGCCGCGCATCACCTTCGACATAACCACCGAGTTCTACAACCGCCCGGATCGCAAGAACGGCGAAGCCACCATCCACACGCTGCGCATCAAGCCCGATCTCAGGCAGTTTTCGATAACATGGATGTCGACCCTGCCGGTACCTTACGACGAGGAGCGCCTGAAAATGACGACGCTCAGTGTCCGTGAGCGTACCGGCATTTCGCCAATGATCGCGGCAAGCGGCGTCTGGCTGGCGGATGAAGACGAATGATGGCCAAGGCAGACACGATTGCCGTTGTCGGCGTGGGCGCGCGTACCCCGCTAGGTTTCGACGCGGCCTCAAGTGCTGCGGCGGTCCGCGCCGGAATCTCGGCCATCCAGGAACATCCCTACATGATCGACCGCTTCGGCGAACGGATGAAGGTGACCCGCGATACCAGCATCGATGTCGATCTGCGTGGCGTCGACAGGGCCGTGGAGATAGCGGTATCGCCGGCGCTCGACGCGCTGCGACCTCTCTTGCAATCGAACGCTAATGCCGCAGTGACGCTGATCCTGTCCACCGGAGAGCCCCGGCCGGGCCAGCCGGATGGCTTTGCGGCAGAGGTCGACAAGCGGCTGCGCAAACAGATCGGGCAGCATGTCGGTCTGGACGGCGGCGGCTCAACCGCGGGCGGCCACGCCGGGGGGCTGCTTGCGATTCATCACGCCTGCAAATCGTTGCGCGACGGCAGAGCCAAATTCTGCCTGGCGGGCGGCGTCGACAGCTATCTCGAGCCGGAGACGCTGGAATGGCTCGACCAAAACGAGCAGCTTCATTCGGAGACGACCACCTATGGTTTCTGCCCGGGTGAAGCGGCGGGTTTTTCCTTGCTGACAACGCTTGGCGTGGCGCGCGCCCTCGGGCTACTTCCGCTGCTCGAAATCGTCGGCACTTCAATTGCGAGTGAGGAAAACAGAATCAAGACGGAGACGGTGGTGCTGGGTGAAGGCCTGGGCGCCACTTTCCGCCTGCTTTTCCAGGATGCGCCGATTGACAAGGTCGATCGCATCATCTGTGACATGAATGGCGAGCGTTACCGCGGCAACGAGTATGGTTTCGCCGTCATCCGCAATCCCGGCCGTTTCAAGGATGCCGCCGATTTTGAGACTCCCGCCGATTGCTGGGGGGATGTCGGCGCGGCTTCGGGTCCGTTGTTCGTCAGCCTGATCACAGAAGCGGAAGCGCGCGGCTACCAGCCTGGGCCACTGTCGCTGATCTGGGCGAGCTCCGAAAACGGCGCACGAGCCGGCGTGCTGCTTGGCGGACCGAGTAGGGCCGGCTGATGACCACTCATATCGTCGTCAACAATCTGGGCTTGACCTACAAGGGCACAATCGGCCTGTCGATCGCCACCATACCCGATGTCTGCAAGACCCCGAGCCCCGGCGGCCCGATCCCCTTGCCCTACCCCAACATCGCCAATCAGAGCACGCTTAAGGATGGCACCACGACGGTCTTTGCCAAGGGCGGCAAGATGATCGCCATCAAGGGCTCGCAATACGCGATGAGTTCCGGCGACGAGCCGGGCACGGTTGGCGGCGTCAAGTCGAATGTCTTCAAGAAAGCGACCGACTGGATCACCTATTCCTTCGACGTGAAAATGGATGGCGGCAACACCTGCCGCCACACCGACAAGAAGTTCCACAACGACAAGAACACAGTGAACCTGGCCGGAGATGTCGACCCGCTTAAGCAAGCCGACTGCTTTATGCTGAACATCCGGTGCGACAAGAAAATGAAGAAGCGCGGCAAGAAAAAATGGACGCCATGCATGTGCAAACAGCTTTGCGCAAAGGTGGCGTCCCTTGATCGCGCACGGCTGAACCGCGGCAAAAGCACCTCGAAGGGAAAATCCCTGCGACGGGTGGACTACAGCCAATCCGACTACGATTCCTACAAAGCGACGTATACCGAGCGTTTCACCGCGCGCGCCGCCGACAAGAAAAACAAGATGGAGAGCCAGTTCGCGCATCCATGCGCAGCCAAGGAATGGAACGCCATGAACCCGAGGCCCGCAAACCCTACAGAGGGTGGGTCAAGCGCTCCATTCAACGCCGACCACCTGCATGATGCGGCACTCGGCGGCCCACTCGCTAGCATGCGCAATTTCAAGATGCTGAATACGCGGGTGAACACGACGATCGGTGCCGCCATGGGCAGGTACAATCGCGACAACTCGGGTGACCACGATGGCTTGCCGATACGCGCGCATCCGAGTTGCCAGTGTCCGGACGGCCCTCCGGATCCATGATCTCTAGCAAGGAGACGCTCCATGTCCACTGACGTACTTTCGCTCGTAAAACAGATAGCCGCCTTGGCCATCGAACACCGATCGTTTTTCCGGATCGACCGAAAGCCCGTCTTCAAACCGGGCGCAGGCGAGCAAGACATCGGCAAGCTGAAAAAGCTTTGGAGCCACCCTTTGCCAGATGACTACCTGAACCTGCTGAGCACCCATAACGGTATCGACAATTTCGATGCGCCGAACGTTTTCCTGCTGTCGACGAGATACATTCTCGATAACCCCGAAATGGACGAGCTCTTTGTCGATGCGGAGATGTTCCGCGAAGGTGAAATCTTTATCTTCTGCCAGGCCGACAACGATGCGCATTCGGTTGCCTTCAGGGCCGGTAGGAAAGGGGACATCGACGTCATCGACTTCGATTCCGGCGGCATCCGCCAGAGGCATCCGGATTTCGTGGCCTATCTCCAGTCGCGAAAGGCCGAACTCGAGAAAGACATCGCCCGTCACAAGGCAGACCGAAAGGGTCTGACGCGATGAGCCAAAGCCTGCAATCGTCGGGAACTTTCTTCAAGACTGAAACACGTTTTGACGAGAAAATCCCGCGCTGGGAACTCAAGTTGATCTGCATCCTGTATTTCAATCGTCCGATTGAAATCGTCTACGTCAGACGCATCTACGACCTCTATATGTCGCGCTTCGGCAAAAGAATGCGCCGGTACCTGTCAACCTGGTCGGATTCGTTCATCGACGACTTCGATGAACGCGTGCATCGCAGGTTTCTCGACGAGTACATCCCGGATTTGTATCGGACGCTGGAATGGGGCTACGCCTTCGACGATGACAAATTGCTCGGCGCATTTCTGTTCGTCTTCCACAGCTACAAACCGGTAAGCGAGCCCAACAAGTCGAGCTTCTGCCGCTTCGAATTCCCACACGACTACGATCAGGACGAAATCCAGGCCTTTGTGCTGGAGGTTGCGGCGCTCGCACCTTTCACCAGCGGAACGTGCGGCTATGTGCTGCAACCTTGGCCCGATGATGTCGAAGCCTTCGACCACATGTATTCCGTCTGCCAACGATATTGGGGCGTCGAGGCCTGGAACCAGGACGTAACCGTCAACTGGCTCGCCAACCGTTTCAAATGCATATCCTGGCTTACGCTGCTCGGCACCTCGATCCTGCAGGAATTCCCAGAACTTCACGCCGCAGCAAGCGGGGCCGCGCATGCCTACAAGGAGTTTGCAACAGGCGCGATGTATCAGACCCGGCCTCGTGCGGCCCTCATCGACCTCAACCGGCGTGAGGATTTCCAGCCGGAGGCAAGGCTCGCCGAAGCGCTTCTGCCGGCACAGATCGTCAAGCATGGCTCGTTTGGCGGAAATCGGTGGACTGATGAGAATTCGACGCAGTGGCTACACAGGTTTACGACTGACAATTCCCTGCCCTAGGCAGCAACGATCTTGGGGCAGTCCGCGTCAAGGCGCTGCCGCCAGCCAGCCGCCGGCACTGGCCCATGCCTTGACCTTGTCAGCGAACGGCACTTTCGCGACATCATCCCCGAAATGATCCTCGAAAGTCTGCCCAAGTTGGCTCGGATCGGTGGTGAACAGATCCGCCTCGCGCGATTCCGGAAACAGTTCCAACAGTGCGCCGCCAGCGGCAGGCGCCAGGGCCGGTGTCCGCATCTGGTGGATCAGCCAGTGCAGCAGGGTGCGGTCGCCCAGCATACCCGCGCCGCGTACGGCCAGCGGTGCGGTTTCAGGCGATTTCAGCAAACTACCCATCCAGGCGCGAACATCCCTGTCGGGCGCCGCCTTGACCGCCGCGCGCAGCGCCGTCATTGCATCGGGGCCGCCGCTAACCGCCACATTGCGCAGCTCGGAGCTGGCTAGGTCGCCCGAGCCGAGTTCAGTCAACGCCCAGGCAGCCCAGAACCGCGGTTGCTCCTCATCATCCTCCAGCGCCGCCGGCATTTCCTTGGCGAGATCGGCGCGTTTCAGCTTTCCGGCGAGACGCAGACTGGCGGCACGAACGCGCGCATCCGGGTCACGGACAAGCCGCGCCAGCATCTGTTTTGGATCGACGCCATGCCCGAGGCAGGCCGACACGCCGAGAAATCGCTTGAACGCATCCTGGGCACCGATCCAGTCCCGCACCAGCGGAGCGATCGTTTCCGGCTTGTGCCATGCCAGCGCGCCGACCAAGCCACGGGCGTCGTCCTTGCTTTGACGGCCGAACTCGACCGCCTCTTCCATCCGGCGGCCGTTGCTCTGCTCGATCGCCATCCATGCGTAGAGGAACAGCTCGCCCTTTTCGGGAAAGTTCTCATATGCCGCAACGACGAACGGCCAGGCTGCCGGCCCGGCGATACGCAGGCCGTCGAGGTTGGCCTCCAGACGGCGGTCGACGCCGGCCACCACATGAAGGTCCGGCGGATCGTCCACCATCAGCGTGTTGCGCTGCGCCCAGAAGAATGCCGCCTGCTCCGCGTGCTGTCTGACGACGTCTGGAACGATTGGCCGTTCCGGCGCGCCTTCCAATTTTTGATTGCGGGTTTCGGCCGCCATCAATTGAGATCGATCGAGCCGCCGCGGATGCGATTGGCGGCGCTCGCCTGGCTGGTGACATATGTGCCGCGAATGGTGATGCGGCCATCTTTTTCCATGAGGATCGTCGCCTTGCCGCAACGCAATTCGATGCGCTCTTCGCCTATGATGCGAACGCGCTCGCCGTCGCGCATGATTTGCGGCGCGGCGGTCTTGCGCGCCGGCTCGACAATGCGGCCGACGATCAGCGGCTTCATGGCGTCGCCCTCCTGAAACAGCAAAGCCACCTCCGAGCCGATCATATCGGCCGTCAGTTCGGCCAGGCTGCGCGCCGGCAAGGCTGTCTCTTCCGGATTGCCGGGAAACACCACCAGCGGCGACACGGCATCGTCGAAACCGAGAAAGATGCCGATCACCACACCGTCAATGCGTTCGCGAACGTCGCTCATCGCTACACCTCAATTCTCGCTGATCTTCGAACCCTTCATGGTAATGTCGCTGGAAGCCTTGATGCTGATCTTGCCCGACGCCTTAACCGAAATATCCTTGCCCTCGATGCCGATTGTGCCGTCTTTCTTCATCATGATCTTGGCCGAGCCGCACTGGATCAGGATTTCGTCGCCTGCGTCTATCACCAGCTTCTTGCCTACCTTGATCGAGCTATCCTGGCTAATGCTGATCCCACTATCCTTTGCGACGCTGAGCGAATGAGCACCGCCGACACTTGTGGCATCGTCGTCCGCGATGCTGGCGCTGCGCCCGGCGCCTACGCTGAAAGTCTGGCTGCTGCCGGTGGTGACGCTCTGATCGGCGGCGATGTTGACGGTTTGACCGGCGCCGATTGTCCAGCTGTCGGCCGCGCCGATGCTGTGGGACTGCGCGGCGCCTACAGTAACGGAGCGCGAGGCGCCAATGGTGTTGGTCTGCACCGCACCCACGGTTCGGGTTTCGGATGCTCCGACCGAATCGACCCGGGCCGCGCCAACGCTCACCGTCTGGACGATCGCGACGGTCTGGGTGTGATTGGCGCCGATTGTCTCGGTGGAGTTCGACCCGATATTGATCGTCTCGTTCGACCCCACCGTCAGCGAGCGATCGACGCCCACCGTCTCGGTGTCGTTGTTGCCGATATTGGTGGTCTGGTCGACGCCGACCTTGACCGTCTTGTTGTTGCCGACGTCCTCGTCGAGGTTGTGGCCGACGGAATGCTTGGCGTCGTGATCGATGCGATCCGACTGATCGTGCTGCACCAGCTTGGTGCGGTCATGCTTGATCAGAAGGTGGTGATCCTTCTGCGCCTGGAAATTGACCAGTTCGGAGCCGGCCTTGTCCTCGAACATCAGCTCGTTGTAGCCGCCGCCACCGAGCGAGGAGTTCGACTTCCAGCCGGATTGCGTGGCACTGGCCGGCAGCCCATAGGGCGGCATCTGCGAGGCATTGTAGACCCGGCCGGTGATAATCGGCAGGTCAGGGTCGCCTTCAATGAAGTCGACGATCACCTCCTGGCCGATGCGCGGTATCTGGATGAAGCCCCAGCCGCTGCCGGCCCAGGTCTGTGAGACCCGCACGAAACAGGAGCTGTTCTCGTCCTTCTTGCCCAGGCGATCCCAGTGGAACTGCACCTTCACCCGTGCGTATTTGTCGGTGAATATTTCCTGCCCGGTTGGGCCGACCACCGTTGCCGTCTGGGGCCCACGCATGATCGGTCGTGGTGTGATCCGCGGCGGACGATAGGGCAAGGCGGTCGGCGCCACGCCGAGGATCACCTTGAAGTTCTCGCTGTCGACGTCGGCATGGCTTCTGTATCCCGGATCGAACAGCCTGTATTCGGCACTGACCACCAGATACTCCTGGTTCTGGTCTTCGCGCGGAAAGCCATCCAACTTGAACGTGCAGCCCGAATACAGCCCGCGCACGGTACCGACCGCAGCTATGCGCTGGTGGACAGCCTGGATTTCCTCGCGCCGGATCGCGGCAAGGTTGTCGCCCCGGCCGACTTCGAGATGCGCGCCGGGCTGGCGGTAGTTCTCGCCTGCAGCCAACTTGTGACCGAAAGGCTGCGCCGACCTGGCCATAAGGTCGGCGCCCGGCTTCTTGAAATCATAATCGGTGTGGGCATAGGCGCCCGGGCGCACCGAACTGCCTGGGATCCATTCGGTGATGTATTCGACATCGCGCCGGGAGCCCTGCCCTTCAAAGTGATAGGGTACTTTCTCGTAGCCCGGCGCCGGCTTCAGCTTGCTCATCGCATCGGTCAGGACAAGCGTGTGTTTGCCCTCGTCATGCTCGAAAAAATACAGGATGCCTTCATGCTCGAGCAGCCGCTGTACGAAATCCAGATCGGTCTCGTCATATTGCACGCAGTATTCGCGCGGAGGGTAGGATCCCTGCAGACGCAGATCGAATTCCGCCGTGCTGTATTTCTTGAAAACGTCCTTGACGATGTCGACGACGCTCTTGTTCTGGAAAATACGGCAATCGGTGGTGTTGCCGAGAAACCAGAGCCATGGCCTGACGACCGCCTCGTAGTAGGCCAGTCGATCCTCGATGCGGGTCAAGCGAAACTCGGACACAAGGCCGCTGAACCAACGTTTCGGATCGGATTCACCTTCGACCGAAACGATGCCCCCCAGCATCTTCAGCGGATCGATATCGGGGCTGGGGCTGACGAACCCGACCGTATAGGCCAAACAACGGCTGATCTCATCGCGACCGACAAGATGCGTGAAGGTCAACAGCTCGGCACCAATCGGCGTCTGCACGATCGTGGCACGTTCGTTCGGCATGGGTCGTGCCCCTCCTGGACGCGGCCGCCAGCGTGGTGGATTTGAAGTTCCCGCTATATTAACTAAATCACGCTCGGGAGCTTTTCGGATGCGCCACACCGGATCATATTGAGCCTACCACATATTGTCCTGCTGACCAGAGAGGACACACAGTCACCGAACCTCGTCCTGTCAATGCATCAGCTCGAAACGCTGCTGTCCTGTCGCACCCGCAAACTGCTAGTATGGTGAGGTATCGGTCAGCGCTCGACGGCGATCCTGGATGTACATCAATCTGCAAATCAACAATATCGACGCCTTGCCCGCGGATGTCCCGACCGGCTACGCGGCGCGAGATCGCGGCTTCGAAATCGGACGCGAGGCTTGTGACTGGACCTTGCCGGACCCGGACAAGTTCATCTCCGGCCGGCACTGCGAGGTTCGATACGAGGCAGGCGCGTTCTGGTTGCACGATGTCTCGCGCAACGGAACCTACATCAACGGATCGAGCCAGCGCATGACCGTCCCGCATCGGTTGAGCCATGGCGACCGCGTCCTGATCGGCCGCTATGTCCTCTTCGTATCGATCGACGACGAGCGCGCCTCGACAGGTCATCCCAGCCACGGTTCGACACAACGAGAAATGCCGGCCGCGACAGGCCGACCGCTGGAATTCGCCGCCGAGCCGTTCTTCACTCCATCGGAGCAACAGTCCGAGCAGCGGGTTCCAGCTCGGGCGTTCTCGTCGCAACTGCCTCTCCCCTCTACCAGAGACGAGGTGCTGCGGGAAATCGCGATCGCGGCCGGCATCTCGCCGGAATTGCTTCAATCGCGCGACCTGCATGAAGTTGCCGCCGAAATCGGCGCGGTCCTGCGCACAGTGGTCGAGGAGCTGGCCATGCTTTTGAAAGCGCGCGCGGCCGCGAAAATGCTGGCCAAGAGCACACAACGAACGATGATCAGCGCCGCCGACAACAATCCCCTGAAGTTCGTTCCGGGAACCGACGACATCCTGGAAATCATGTTCGCCCGTCGCAGGGCCGGCTATCTTGATGCCAGGCGCAGCATCGAAGATGCATTCCGCGATCTCAAGACGCACGAATTCGCCACCTATGCCGCCATGCAAGCCGCGCTGTCGCGGCTGCTTGACGACCTGTCTCCCGAAGCGATCGGAAGGAAACTCCCGCCGACGTCGTTCTCGTCGAAGAAAAGTCAGGCCTGGGACGCTTTTGTTTCGACTTGGCGAACCATGGAGGAAGCCCACGAGAACGGCATGCTGGACATATTCCTGGCCTATTTCAGCGAAGCCTATGCCAAGGCAGACAAGCAAAAATAGACCGGTCCAAAGGGGATGCGGTGCTGAAGTCGACGAAGAAAACCTCTTCGGTGCGCGGCATCCGGTTCCAATCGAGAGTTTCTGCGATTACGATCACATACGACACTTCGCTAAGCGGGTAAGGCTGATCGACCTGGGGGTCTGCGGCAAATGTCATCTTTCGGCGGGATAGTAAGATATAGCCGACCTTCCTCCGGGCATTGCCAGGGTCGGCAGAGATTGCATTTCCTCCACCCGACGAGAAACCGTTTTGCGTCTGCGTCGCCCAGTAGCGGGCACACCGCCTGCACGGACGATCGGCCATGAGCTCGAAAGACGATCCTTTCGGCCCGGCGGGCAAGACCGTCATTCGCGCTCCTCCACGGCGCGAGCGAAAACCGGCGCCAGTCGCTCAGGAGCCCGTCGCGGATGGCGGGCAGACCTCGCAGATCAAGGATTCGACAGTGTTCGATCCCGGCGTCGGCCGGCATACACCGCCGGGCTGGACATCCGGGACCGTGATTTATCAAGGAGCTCCTTCCGTTGCTGTAGGAGGCGGCGCTTCCGCGGCGGCGCCGGCGTCAGCTCTGCGGCAGCAGACCCTGCTCAATGCCACGGACAGTGTCAGATATTCCGCGACAAACCCGATCCTTGCCGCGGCCGCACCGTTGCTGATGCTGTTGGGCCAACTCAGGCTTATCGCCGTCGAGAGACAGGCCGAGCCGTTGGCCGAACATGTCGCCGAGGCGATTGATAGGTTCGACAGGGCCCTGGAGAAATCAGGTGTTGCCGAAGAGGATGCGCGGATTGCGAAATATGTCCTCTGCGAAACCGCTGACGATCTGATCGGCAACCTGCCTTGGCCACGGAAAGACGCTTGGGCGCGGCACAGCATGCTGTCGCAGTTCTTTCACGTCGAGCCCAGCGGCACAGGCTTCTTCGAAGCGCTGAACAAGGTCCTGGCCAGTCCCGAGGCACATTACGATCTGCTCGAACTGATGCATGTCTGCCTGTCGCTGGGGTTCGAGGGCCAATATCGAGGCCTGACACGCGAAGATACCAATCTCGAACGTGTTCGGCGCGACGTCTACGAAACGCTTCGCTATTTCAGGGCACGCGCGGACGCGGACATCTCGCCCCGCTGGCAGGGCCTGGCGTCGACCATGATGCAGTCGTCGACACGCGTGCCGCTCTGGGTCGTTGCGGCAGCCGCGTCGGCGCTGCTGACTGCTGCATTCTTCGCACTTCGGGTCTTCATCACCAACGAAGGAGACGCCGCCGCCGGTGAATTGCTGGCGCTCAACCCATCGACGCCGATCGCCATCGAACGGGCCAGCGTGGCCCCATTGGCGGAGCCGGCGAAAGTCGTCCCACCCGCCGCCACAACCACGCAGATCGACCGCATCCGTTCGGCACTGGCCAAGGAAGTCGAAGGCGGCGGGCTGACCATCGGCACGAAGGGCGACTTCATCGTGGTCGAAATCAACAATCTCCTGCTGTTCCAGTCCGGCAGGGCCGAGGCGAAGCCGGAGTTCCAGCCCATTGCCGCCGATATCGCCGCGGCCCTGGAACCCGAGCGCGGACCAATCAGGATTGTCGGCCATACGGACAATGTGAAGCCGCGGAAATCGAGCCCGTTCAAGTCCAACTTCGATCTTTCCGTCGCCAGGGCGAAGGCTGTCGAAACAATGATGGCACCGAAGTTCAGCGATCCTTCGCGACTGACGGTCGACGGCAAGGGCGAGGACGAGCCAATCGCCGACAATGCGACGCCGGAAGGCCGCGCCAAGAACCGCCGTGTCGATGTGATGATCGCCAAGGAGGAAACATTGTGAGCACGGCTGGTTGGAAGCGCCGATGACGCGTTGGCTGCTGCGGATATTCAGCATGATCGCGCTGGCCGGCTTTGCGGCGGCAGTGTGGTTTGCCGGACCCTTGATCCGCTTCGCCGACACCCGTCCTCTTGGACCTGCCTGGCTGCGCGCGACTATCATCGGTGCGATCGTGGCAGCGCTCGCGCTTTTCTATGGCCTGCGTTTCTGGCAAGCAAGAAAAGCGCAAAAAGAGCTCGAAACCGTGGTCGTACACAATGACCACCGCGATGACGACTCTCGGGTGCTCGAAGCCCGCATGAATGAGGCCGTGGCGGCGCTCAAGCGGTCGAGCGGCAAGCGCAATTTCCTCTATGAGATCCCCTGGTACGTGGTCATAGGCCCGCCCGGCGCCGGCAAGACAACGGCGCTGGTCAATTCGGGTCTGAATTTTCCGCTGGCCGGTTCGGGTGATGCCCAGCCAGTTGCGGGCGTTGGCGGAACACGCTCCTGCGACTGGTGGTTTACCGACCAGGCCGTCCTGATCGACACCGCCGGACGCTACACAACGCAGGATTCCAATGCCGAGAGCGACAAGAAGAGCTGGCTCGCCTTCTTGTCGCTGCTCAAGAGAGCCCGCACACGGCAACCGATAAACGGCGTTATCCTGTCCATCAGCCTTGCCGATCTCATCAGCCTCGACGATCAGCAGCTTGACGCTCACGTCGTGGAGATACGCAGTCGTCTGCGGGAAATCTATGAGACGCTGAAAATCCAGTTTCCGGTGTATCTGCTGTTCACCAAGGCCGACCTGGTTTCCGGGTTCATGGATTACTTCGGCGGCTTCGACGAGTCACGCCGGCGCAAGGTCTGGGGCGCGACGTTCCAGACGACGGATCGCAACAAGAATATGGCCGCCGAGGCTCCGGCCGAATTCGATGCACTGGCAAGACGCCTGGCAGAGGAGATGCCTGACCGCCTTCAGGAAGAGGCCGATCCGGTCGCGCGCATATCCGTCTTTGGCTTTCCGGCGCAGTTTGGCGCGCTGAAGGAGCGAATTACGAATTTCATCGCCAGCTTGTTCGATCCGACCCGCAGCCAGGTGAATGTCAGCCTGCGTGGACTCTATTTTTCTTCAGGCACGCAAGAGGGAACGCCAATCGATCAGGTGTTAGGCGCGATCGGCCGCAATTTCGGCAGTAACCCCCGCGCCCATCTTTCCGGAACCGGCAAAAGCTTCTTCTTGCACGATCTGCTGACGGACGTCATTTTTGCCGAATCCGGATGGGTTTCGTATGACAAAATAGCCGTAAGACGTGCGGCGATCGCCAGATTCGCCGGCCTTGGCGCCATCGCGTTGATCGCGGCGGCCGCCCTCGGCACCCTGGCCCTGAGCTTCACAGCCAACAGGTCACTGATCGCTTCCACCACGCAGGCCATGAGCCAGTATCGCCAGACGGCGGACGCGCTGCTCAAAAGCACCGAGGTCACCGATGTCGACCTCGAAAACGTCATTGGTCCGCTCGACCAGTTGCGCAATCTACCGGCTGGATTCGAGACCAGTAACGTGCCGACACCGATCGAGGAGACGTTCGGCCTCAGCCAACGGGAGAGACTTCTTTCGGCGTCCAAGACCGCTTACCGGCAAGCGCTGGAACGAATGTTCCGATCGCGCCTGCTGATCCAGGCCGAGCGGACGATCCAGGCCAGGATGGCTGATCCCGCCGCGCTCTACGAGCCGTTGAAAATCTATCTGATGCTTGGCGGCAAGGCGCCGAAGGTCGACGACGCGTTGATCCTTTCCTGGATGAAGCAGGATTGGGAGCAGAACCGGTATCCAGGTGAAAACAACCGCGAAGGACGCGAGCAGCTCGAAAAGCACCTGCACGCCATGCTTGCGTTGGACGATGCCTATGATCCGGTTTTCGATCTCAACCAACCGCTCGTCGAAGCCGCTCAACGGTCGCTCGGGCGCATGAGCCTTGCCGACCGTGCCTCCGCTTTGGTCAAATCCGCGGTATACTCGGCAGCGCTGGATGATTTTTCTGTTTCCCTGAAAAGCGGCCCGGAAGCGCAGCTGCTGTTCGAGCGTGTCGATGGCGGCGATCTGTCAGGCCTTCGTGTTCCCGGCCTCTATACCCATGCCGGCTTCAACACCTTCTATCTCGGGCAACTCTCGCGCATTGCCCAGACGCTCGTCGACGACCAGTGGGTGCTCGGTGGCGGCGGCGAGCAAGGCGGTATCGATCAGGAGTTGCCCAAGCTCGGCCCCGAACTTCTCGATCGCTATGGGAAGGAGTTCGCCACGGCGTGGAACAGTGTTCTCGACGGCTTGAAGTTCAAAGCGATGCTGAAGGACAAGCCGCACTATATCGCGCTTTCCGCCGCCGCCTCGCCAACCTCGCCGATCGAACAGCTGTTTACGGCGATCGCCGACGAAACAGCTCTGGCGCGGGACGCTGCTTCAGGCAAGGGCTCAGGCACCGGGGTTGAAGGCGGCACGGGCCAGTCACAGGACGCCGCAAGCATGGCCAAGGGTCTGGCTCGCATCGGCATACAAATCGCCACCGGAAAATCGCAAAGCCGTGCCGGCACAGGATCCGTAAGCGCGCAAAACCAGAATCCCGGGGCCAACATCGAAGCGCAATTCAGGTCGTTCCAGGCGCTGGTGAGCGGTCCTGCCGGACACCGCCCGATCGATGCCTTGACCCAGAATTTTCGCGATATCTACCAGAGCCTGCAAATGGCGGCCGACGTGCCTTCCCAGACTGAACGCGTCAACGCAAACCTGCAGCTCCAGATCGCCACCCTTCGCGCCAATGTCTCGCGACTGCCCAAGCAACTCGGCCGGATGGTCAATGCGACGGCGGACGAGTTTGAAGGCAACGTCACCGAGACCTCGGTGGCAAATTTGAACCAGATGCTCGACCAGACGGTCACACAGCCCTGCGAGGCGGCAGTCAACGGCCGTTATCCTTTCGCCGGCAATGGTACCGAGGACATCGCGATGGCGGATTTCGCGAAATTGTTCGCTCCGGGCGGGCTGATGGACCGGTTCTTCGCACAGAACCTCGCATCGCTGATCGACATGACCGGTCAGGACTGGAGCTGGAAACAGGACGCGCGCTTCGGGCGCGACCTGTCGAAGTCGACGCTGAAAGACTTCCAGTTGGCGGCCGAAATCCGCAACGCCTTTTTTCCCCAGGGCGGCTCGGTGCCCTCGGTCAGCGTGACCTTCACGCCGTTCTCCCTGCATGGCGATGCCGATGCGGCGGTGCTCGATGTCGACGGCCAGACCGTCCAGAGCAACCAGGCGAGCAACGCGCCAAGCACCGTGAGTTGGCCGAGCGGCACGGCCTTCGGCTCCGCCAGCCTGAGCCTGACGCCGGAAATGCCAGGCCGCGAATCCGCCATCAAGTTCGAAGGGCCGTGGGCGCTGAAGCGGCTGCTGGACAAGGCGACCGTCACCAGCAACGGCAGCAACGTCGAAGCGCGCTTCGTGATCGGCGGGCGCGACGTCACCTATACGATCCAGACTGGTTCAGGCCCCGGCCCCTTCTTCCTTTCCGCACTTTCCGGATTCAACTGTCCGAAGGCGTTTTGAGATGGACTTCGAGCTTTTCAATGCGGTGACACCTTGCATGAGCCTCCGGCGCCCGGACCTTAATTTAGATACTCTAATGTTCGAGCCTGTGGCAAAGTGGCTTGAGCGGGCGCCTGGCGGTGTGCCGCAGAGGGCGCTTGAGAAGCGCTTGGTGGCAAATTGAACGATGTCGCCCTTCCCTTCGAGAGCTTCGGCGTGAGCCATAAAGGCTGTGTCCGCGAACTCAATGAGGACAGCTATCTGCTCGAGCCACGAACCGGCCTCTGGGTGGTGGCCGACGGAATGGGCGGGCATGATGCCGGAGAGGTCGCCTCGGCCAGCATCGTCGACCATCTGGCCACGATCGGCATCGCAAGCTCCGCACCGGATCTGCGGGCGCGCTTCGAGGACAGGCTGAGCCGAGCCAATGCCGAGATCCGCGGCATATCGGAATCTCGCGGCATAACCATCGGTTCCACGGTCGCCGCCCTATTGGCGATGGACGGACGGTTTGCCTGCCTGTGGGCGGGCGACAGCCGGATTTATCTGATCCGCAACGCCTCGATCTCGCAGATTTCGAAAGACCACACCGAAGTGCAGGAACTCCTCGATCGAGGCATGATCAGTGCAGCCGAGGCGCTCACCTGGCCACGCCGCAATGTCATCACGCATGCGGTCGGCGTCAGCGACGAATTCGTCATCGATTTCCAACAAGGCGAACTGATGCCGGGGGACATTTTTGTGTTGAGCACCGATGGGCTGACGGCGCATGTCACCGACGCGGAGATCGAGGCCGCAGTCGTATCGGCGACACCTCAGGCGGCGTGCGAAAATCTGCTGGAAACGGTGCTGATGCGGGGCGGAACAGACAATGTCACCATCGTGCTGGTGAAGATCCGAAATGGGCGCAACGGACAATCGCTCCACCCTGATCTGTCCGGAGCGGAGGGCCGAGGCTGATGAGCGCCGACGACAAGACGCGAATATCGCCGCAGGTGGCCAATACCGCCGTAGGCACGCAACTCAGCGGCATCTACGAACTTGATGAGCGGATCGCGTTCGGCGGCATGGGCGAGGTCTACCGTGGCCACAACATTCAGACCGGAGACCACGTCGCGATCAAGATCGTCCTGCCCGAGTTTGCCCGTGACCAGACGATCCTGTCCTTGTTTCGCAAGGAGGCCTCGATCCTCAACCACCTGTCGCATGATGCGGTCGTGCGATACCACGTCTTCACCATAGATCCCGGGATCGGCCGTCCCTACCTTGCCATGGAGTTCGTCGACGGCGAGTCGCTGTACGACATCATGCGACGTGGCCCGATGCCGACGGAAGAGGTGCGCAAGCTCTGCCATCGCCTCGCATCCGGCCTGAGCGCCGTGCATCAAGCGGGAGCAATCCATCGCGACCTCTCGCCGGACAATATCATCCTGCCAGGGGGCCGGGTCGACCGCGCAAAGATCATCGATTTCGGCATCGCGCGATCAGCGACCGTAGGCGGGGAGACGCTGATCGGTGGAAAGTTTGCGGGAAAGTACAACTACGTTTCGCCCGAACAGCTCGGGCTGTACAGCGGCGACGTCAGTGAACAGTCCGACATCTACAGCCTTGGGCTTGTGCTGGCCGCCGCTCTGCGCGGGAAACCGATCGACATGAGCGGATCGCAGTTCGAGATCATCGAAAAGCGCCGTGCCGTGCCCGATCTCTCCGACATCGACGACGATATTCGGGGCATTGTTGAAGCCATGCTGCAACCGGATCCGCGAGACCGGCCGGTCAGCATGGCTGATATCGCCAGGATGACGCGTGGCGAAGACGAAGGAACAACGCCGCCGACGTCCATCACACCCCGCAACCGGCCGGCTTTGCCACCGGCCGGGTATACCCTTGCTCCTGATCCCAAGGGCCAGCCCCAGCCATCCAATGTCGCGGGACACAACTCGCCGACGGCAACCGGTCCGGGCGAGCAGCGCTTCGTCCCGCATGTCCGGCCCGCGCATTTGTCCGAACCGCAGCCTTCGCCGGTCGCCGGCCCTCCGCGCGCGGTCACGGCGGATGTGGCTGGAAGACCCACAAAGACCCGAACCATCGCGATCGCTGCCTTGGCGACGCTGGCCGTCGCCTCAGGCACGGGCCTGTATCTGAGCGGCTTCATGACGCCGGCGACGCCGACTGCCGGCAAGACATCGCTTTCCGCGCCCGAACCATCAAAGCCTGCACCGGAAACGTCAAAGCCGACTTCGACGGACAAAGTCGCGAACGCGCCCGAACCGGCAAAGCCAGTTCCGCCCGCGCAGCCTCAGCCCAGCGTACCGCCGGCTGAAAACCATCCAGATGGCGCGGCAACTCAAAAGCCGCAGCCGGCCAAGCCCGCCGAACTCCCTTCGCAGACCGAGGAATCCGCGAAGCCGCCGGCAATGGAAGCGCAACCGCAAACAGAGGCGAGCGCCCCGCCGGCTGGAAGCCAGGCAGATGCCAAGGCAGTGCAAACGCCGGAGCCGGCGAAGCCCGCTGTCCCCGCGCAAACCGAGGAACCCCCGAAGTCATCGGCAACGGACGCGCAGCAGCCGACCGAAAAGACCCCGCCGGCCCAGCCAGAGGTTGTGGAGAGCCCAAAGCCCGAACCCGAACCACAGCCCAGCCAGCCGGCAGCGCCCAAGGTGGCCGCGCCGGCGCCCAAACCCACCGCAAGCCAGAGAGATGTCGCGAACGCCGAGAGCCAAAAGACCGTACCACCGGCAGCCAAACAGCCGGACCAACCTGTCGTCGCATTGAACGTACCCAAACCGGCGGTTCCCCCGGTCGTCGACGACATCGCGCAACGAGTCGCCTGGGTTCGCGACTTCGGCGGCGGCGACTGTTTCTATGCGACCATGAATTCATCAACCGACACGGCCGCCGCGATCGAAGGATTTGGAACGGCGGTCCAGCCATTCGAACGGATGCTGGGCGATTTCCAGGCAAAATTCCATGTCGAGCCCGACATCAGCGTCCGCCTCATTGAGCCGAGCCAATGCGAAGTCACCAATTTTCTGCGCTTTCTGGGGCAGACCGCGGCCGACAAGCCGCAGCTTGTTCTCGACCGGACATCGGTGCCGAACGGTACGCCGATCCGCGGCACGCTGGTGACGCGTGGCGGGCTCATTTCCAGCGTGCTGCTGATCGATCATAAGGGCATGGTGTTCAATCTCGACGACCGCATCGTCGCACAATCGGACAAGGCTACCTTCAGCATTCCGATTGGGCTCGGAGCCGCCGACAAGGCTGCCGGAAAGGCTGTGCCGCAGATCATAATGGTGATCACGGGCCCGCAGGATATTCAGGCGGCTGCGTTCTCCACGCCCACGCCAGCCTCGGTGCTGCTCCCCAAGATTCTCGAAGAAATCGAGATCGACGGATCTCAGTTCTCAGCCACTGCCAAGTATTTCCGGCTCGGCGGATAGCATGGGCGCGCCCGATGGAACGCTGCCCGTGTTTGCCTCACTCGTCCGCCGACCTGCCCATAAAGCAGCGTGATCCGGTTCGAGCCCTGCTTGCGCTGACGGGCCGCATGAAGCTTGCGGTCATCTCGGGCGCGGCGCTGCTGGCCGTGCTGTCATCGGGCGAAGCGCGAGCCGAGTTCACGGTCTGCAATCAGACACTCGACGTCGTCAATCTCGCGGTGGGCCAGAAGATCGACAATGCGGACCAGACCGACGGCTGGTGGACGATCGGCGCAAATCAATGCGTGAACGTCATCCGCGAGGAACTGACGAACCGCTATATCTACATCTATGCCACGGACGTGTTTGGCCATGCGATCCTCACCGGATCGACCGAAATGTGTATCGAGCGACGACGTTTCTCGATCCGCGGCATCGACGAATGCTGGCAGCGCGGCCATATCGCGGCGCAATTTCTCGAAGTCGATACGCTCGAACAGGTGCGGTGGACGTTCTTCCTGACCGGAAGCAGCCAGTGACGCACAGTATAGACATGAGCTTCAGGCAGAAAAAGCAGGCGCGCCTTGCGCTTCGCAGACGCAAGCTCTGGCGCCGGCTGCTTGCCGGTCTTGCCGCGATTGTCATGCTGTCGATCGCCGTGGGCTTCTACCTCACCGCGGACTATTGGTCGTTCGGCGACGAAGACGAAGAACTCCACGCGGTCGAAGGGGTGGACGACGTGCCGGCCGATGCATCGGTCTATGTGCCTGCCATCATCGACCTTGCCGGGGATCCGATGTGGATTACCCTTGCCCCCGATGCCGACACCTCGTCGAAGGGCCATTCGATCGCAAGGCCGTCGGATCTCGATCAGGCCGGGGTTTCTCCGCAGATCGAAATCCTGTCGGATGTGATGCTCAGCGCCAGCGAAAAATTCATGACGACGATACCGTCGACGCAGGAGGATTTCGCATTCTTCCAGGCGCAACGGCAGACAGCCCCGCCGCCGTCCAACGATCTGCAGGACGATCTTCAGCCACCGGCGGGGGACCTGCAGAACGATCTTCAGCCCTCGCCTGCTCCCAACGAGGCTCCGGCGGCTGCGGGACAGCAGGTGGGCACCGATGATCCCGAAGCCGGCTGGGGTGAAACAATCGATGCAGGCGAGGCAGCCCTGCCCGCATTCCAGAAGACGCAGATCGAAAACAACACGAGTGTCGCAACCGTCACGAATGAGTATCAGCGGTTCGCGGCGACCGAAGACACGTTCGTGAAAATCCTCAACGACCGCAGCCTGGACAGCGTTGCGCTCGATGCTCATTTCTCCGCCGAGGACGCCAAGCTGGCGGGCGAAGCTCTAAAGGCGCTTTTCAACCGGGAAGGCCTGGAACCGGGTTATGTCGTCGCCATGCGCGGTTTCAGGCCGACGCGCGAGACGACAACAATGTCGCTCATGCAGGTGTCGATCTACGCCAAGAACGTCTTTGTCGGCACGCTGACGCGCAACGCCGCGGGCGCATTCGTATCGGGTGTCGATCCCTGGGTCCGCGAAGATCTGTTCAACTATTCGGGCGCACCGGAGGAAGGCACGCACAAGCGGCAGTATCGCCTGCTCGACGCGATCTATTCAACGGCGGCGCGCAACAAAGTTCCGACCAGCGTGATCGGCGAAGCGATCATGTACCTGTCGAGAGGACAGGATCTGGACGCCTTCGCCAGCGAGGACCAGCGCCTTGTCCTGATCTATTCGCAAACGCCGCGCGGCAAGGGCGACACGGACGGGCGCGTGTTGTATGTCGGTGTGCAGGGTAGTGAAAAGAGCCTCGAATGCTTCGTCTTCCAGCAAAGCGACGGTCAGTTTGCATGCGTCACCGGCGATGATCAGGTTCGCTCGCTGACGGTCACCAACGGCATGGTCACGCCGGTCAACGGGGTCATGACGTCCACCTTCGGTCCACGCAAGCACCCAATTCTGGGCGTGGTTCGCATCCACAAGGGCGTCGATTGGGCGGCCCCCGTGGGTACGCCGATCGCAGCAGCCTTCGACGGCGAGATCACCTTCCAGGGCGACGGCGGCGGTTACGGCAACCTGGTGAAAATTGCTGATGCCAATGGAAGCGAGACGCGCTACGCGCATATGCAGAAATTCGCAATTGCAAGCGGTGTCGGCACAAAGGTGAAGGCCGGCGACATCATTGGCTATATCGGCACCACCGGCCTGTCTACCGGACCGCATCTGCATTTCGAACTCTATCAGAATGGCGAGGCGATCGATCCGCTGGGCACGGTGACCGCCGCGGTGGCAACGAATGATCCTGCTGTCGAGACGCTGACCGACCGTATCGTTCATGTCGAAAGTGGTGGCAGCGCTCGCGCCAAGAACCCAAATTCTTCAGCAACCGGCGCAGGCCAGTTCATAACGAAGACCTGGATCCGGATGATGAACACCTACCGCCCTGAGCTAGCACGAACGCTGTCGACCGCCGATCTGCTCGCTCTGCGCTACGACGCCACGATCTCGCGCGAGATGGTGCGAAATCTGGCGCGGGAAGGCGAAGCCTATCTTCGGGCACGCGGCCATCAAATCACAGCCGGCCGGCTCTATCTCTGCCATTTCCTGGGCATGGAAGGCGCGCATCAGGTGCTGTCCGCGTCGAGTTCGGCGCAACTGAGCGCCGTGCTCGGGTCCGCCGTCATTCAAGCCAATCCCTTTCTCACGGGCAAGACGGCTGGCTATGTCGTGGATTGGGCAGAAAGGAAAATGGGTCAGAAGGTTGCTCGGGTGGCGACCGACGCCGGCCAGCAGACAACCAGCACGACGGAAATCCGCCAGACATCGCCGGAGTTCGAAAAATACAAGCAAGCCGTCACGGCCGTCATAAGCTCGATTCAGAATACGCTTTGAACCTGCCCTTGTGGTTTATGAGCTGCCATCGGACCATTGGTGCCCCCCCTGCAAAGTGTTATTATATGCGACTTTTTTCGGGCCCTTTGTGAACCAAGACTGTGGTCGAGATCACATACGTCCAAGAGCCATTTTTGGCATAAGCGACCGTGTCGCTGACGAAATTTAGCATGCGCAGACATCAACAGTGCGCCCTGATGGGCGGAGGGCTGGTCCATGAAAGCGTTCACCGTATTTCTGAGCGGATTTCTCCTTTTTATCCTTGCCGCGTTCAGCACTGGGGCAGCCGCGCCCCTCGCCAAGCGCGTCGCACTGGTCATCGGCAACAGCAAATATGTTCATGCTGTCGCCTTGCCCAACCCCGCCAACGACGCGCACCTTATCGCATCCACGCTGCGCAATGCCGGCTTCGAGGTGATCGAGGGGATGGATCAGGACAATGCCGGCATGCACAGCCTCATCAGCCGGTTCACAGAGCAATCCTACGACGCCGACCTCGCCGTCATCTTTTATGCCGGGCACGGCATGCAGGTCGATGGCAAGAATTTTCTGATACCGGTCGATGCCGAGCTGACGTCGCCGGCCTATCTCAAGACCCGCACCATTCAGGTCGACGACTTCCTGGCGGCGCTGCCGCCCGATCCGGCGGTCGGCGTCATCATCCTCGATGCCTGCCGCGACAATCCACTGGCCAGGACGCTGGCCGCCTCGCTGCCGAAGTCGCGCTCGTTGGGCTCCGGTCTGGCGCCGATCGAAGCAAAATCGGAAGGCGTAGGCACAGGCGGCATCCTGATCGCCTATGCAACCGATCCGGGCGCCATCGCTTTCGACGGCAACGGCGTCAACAGCCCGTACTCCACGGCGCTCGCCAGGCACCTGACCGAACCCGGCATTGAGATCCAAAGCGCGCTGACGCGCGTGCGCGGCGAAGTGACCGAGACGACACAAGGTCGCCAGAGGCCCTGGCACAACGCGTCGCTGGGGCGCGAGGTCTTCATGGGACCCGTTGCGATCGCCGCGCCTGCGGCAAAGCCTGCCGATGCCGCCGCGGCCACCGCTCCGGCTCCAGTTGCTGGTGACGCGCCTTCCTGGGAAGTCGAGCAGCGGCTCTGGGACGAAGCATCCAAACGCAACTCGGTGCCGTTCTACGAGGCTTATCTCGAGCAGTTCCCAAACGGCCGCTTCGCCACAGTGGCGCGGCTGAACATTGATGAATTGAACGACCCGAAAGCCCAAAACCGGCAGGTCGCGGCACTCGATACGGACCAGGCGAACGCCAGTTCCGGCTCCGCGGTGCGCACCTCGGTCGGCGTCCCGGACCAGGTCAAGCAGACACCGGGCACCGAATTGACCGAAAGTGCCATTGGCCTCGACCGCCAGGGTCGCATCGACCTACAATTGCGCATCGAAGCGTTGGGCAACGAGCTTGGCCGCGTCGACGGAAACATCGGCCCACAGACCCGTCAGGCGATCGGCATCTGGCAAGCGAAGAACGGCCTGCCGCAGACCACCTATCTGACACGCGAGCAACTTGCATTCCTCGTGATCCAGACAGATCCGATGATGGAAGCCGTGCGCGCCAGATATGCTGCCGATCAGGCCCGTGCGACGCAGCCGAAAAAGCAAGTGGTAGAGAAGGTCCGCACGCAGAGACCGGTGGCGCAGAAACCCCGCAAACAAAAACAGGTCGTTCAGAAGCGGCGCAACCGGGAGACCGTGGTGCGGCGGGATGATGATCTTCCGCCGCCCCGGGACAATAACGACTTCCTCACCAAGGCGCTGATCTTCGGCACCGGTGTGGCAGTAGGCGGCGTGCTCAAGAACTGACCGCCGGCGTTCCTGGAGCAATAGCACGCAGCAGCGCGCTATTGCGTCTTTACCCGCATTTCGACCCGGCGGTTGACGGGATCGTAAGGGTTGGGGCTGCGCGGGTTCTTTTCGCCCATGCCGATCGCGTTGATGCGCGCAGGCTCGACACCGCTGGCCGTCAGGAAGGCTGCCACCGATTGCGCCCGCCGTTGCGACAGGCCTTCGTTGTAGTGCACCGTGCCGGTGGCGTCGGTGAAACCTTCGACGACGAAGTTGAACGTGCTCAGCCGGCTGTCCTTCAGCGCCTTGGCGAACTCGCCGAGTTCAGCGCGCGCGGTGGTGTCGAGTTCGGCCGAATCCAACCCGAAATTGATCAGCATATCGAGGCTGGATTTTTCGCCCGGCGCGTCTTTCGCCTTGCTCTTGCTTTTGCACTCCTCCTCGGTCCCGACACAAATTCCTCGCGACTTGCCGAGATCGGCCGCGCCGGTAAAAAACTTCACGATGTCTTCTGATTTCTGAACAGGGTCGGCGGAAGCGTGGGTCGAGAAAAACACGACCGCCAACACAAAGGCTGAACTGCCCCACTGCATAGCGGTTACTCCTGCTTGAGCATCCGATTTCGATGAATGCGATCATACCAAACTCCGGGGCAATTGTCTGTCGATAAACACCAGGGGATACGGTGGCGCCGGCAGTTGTTGCAGCGTCACCGGTTGAGACTTGACCCGCGCCGCGCCTGGGGCTTGAGTGGTTAAGGCTCCTCGATGAAAGCGTGGCGGTCATGGCCAATGGGCTTCGATTCAAGACGGCACGGGATCTCTTCATGGCTTGTCCCGCTATTGCCTGGGACATGAGCACCCCTCCAACCGAACAGCAGTCGATCGAGTTTTGCCGCGACCTCCTCGCCGGGCGCGTTCCCGAGGAGGCGATCACGTTCTGTGCCTACCTGCTTCCCGATCGGGCCGCGGTCTGGTGGGCGCATGAATGCCTGAGCCATCTGAGCGAGCTGCTCGATGGGACGGATCACGAGTTGCTCGCCTATGTTCGCGACTGGGTCGGTGAACCGGACAGCCCTCACCATCGCGCCGCGGTGGGCCAGGCGGAGGCACCGCCGCCGACAACGCCGGGCGCCTGGATTGCCCTGGCGGCGGGATGGCGTGGCAATGGTTCTGTTGCTGGCGGATCTGTTGCCGGCACGGAAGCACGATCGGCCTTGCAGCCGTATCCTGCCGCCCATGCAGTCAATGCCGGGATTCTGGCCGGGCTGGCGCGCGTCGCACTCGCGGACCGCTTTGCCGTTCTTTCCGCGTTTGTCGAAATGGGCATCCAGATGGCCGAGATCGAGGCGCCGCGCCAATCGGCGGATACTTACTAGAGCATCCACCCCGACAGAAACCGTGCGTATGCCATTATCGTCCTGCCTTACTTGCAGCCACCTTGAGCCCATTTGGCTAGCGCCACCTTGAAGCGGGTTCCAAGCGGATGTTGCAGGCGCAAAACAGAGACATCGTTGGCCGCGAAATTTTTCGCCTGTTCGCACAGCCGTGCCTCATCCCATTCATGGCAGCCGTCGCAGTGCTTGCCCTCCCACACCGACTTGTCCAATCCCTCCACAGGGCTGAACAGGGGCTTGCCCTTGATCAGCTGGGCGATGCTCTTGCCGTCGATTGCCGGATCGCCAAAATCGATCGGATGGTTGAAAAAGATCGGGGCGTCCGATTCCAGCCTAGGGATCTTCTGGCGCAGCACATCGAGCGCAAGCTGATCGTCACTTTGGCCCGATGCGCTTGCAACCCCGGTGTTGCGCGCGTCTGAACCGCCTTCGATCTGAGGTGCGCTGGTCTCGCCCACGATCAATGGTGCGTTGAGATCGACCTTGTGCAGAACGACCTCCGTGGTCAGCGAAACGTTGATCCAGGGACGCTGCTTGCCGGCGGTTGCCTTGAAGACGTCGCTGGTGACCTTGTTCATGGCCTCGGTGATGGAGACGTTGGATTCGCCGATACGCGTGAGGAGCGCCGAGGTGAAAGGCGAATGTTCGCCCGACCCGTCATAGGCGAGTTGATTGGGACTGGCGGCAAAAGCGACGAGCGTGCCGGCGCCACCATTCTCTATCGGGATCTCGGCAAGGCCGCTGCCTGCGCCGTTGACACCCGCGGTCTTGGCCAACACCTCGGCGAGTGGATTGTCGCGGCAAGCGTCGAGAAACACCAGCCTGATGCTGGTCTCGCGCGACATCTGGCGCAAAACGAAATCAACCGACACGGCCTCGAAGTCGAGGGAGGTCTCGTCCTCAAGCGCCGCGTCGACCGGAAGCAGATAGTTCTTGCCCGAAACCTGCAAGCCGTGGCCGGCGTAGAAGAACAGCGCGATGTCGGCACCGCGCACCTGTTTTGCGAACTGGGCGATCGTCGCCTGCGTCTGCGGCTTGGTCAGGTCGAAGCCGGAAACCACCTCGAAGTCGAGCTTCTTCAAGCGTTCGGCCATGGCTCGGGCGTCGCGCACCGGATTGGCGAGCGGCGCCGCGTGCTGGTACTGGGAGTTGCCGAGAACCAGCGCGACGCGGCGCTCGGCACTGGCGGCCGTCAACGTCAAAAGCAAGGCGAGCACCGCAAACCCAGCAGCGCGAAAGAGGCCACCGCAACGGGCAATCAGATCGCACCCCACCGGAACCTCAGAGCTTGGTGGCGGAAAACTCGATCCGCCGGTTGAGCGCCTTGTTCTTGGGCGTATCGTTGGCGGCAACCGGCCGCTCCTCGCCATAGCCGGCGGCACTGATCTGGTTGCGCGGAATACCCGCGGCAATCAGCGCGTCGGCAACCGCCTGGGCCCGCCGCTCCGACAGCTGCTTGTTCGCCTCCGGCGATCCATCGGAATCGGTATAGCCGGAGACCTCGACCTTCAGGCTTGGGCATTTACCGACGACACCTTCGACCTCCGTCAGCAACGGGCGGCTCTTCGCATCGAGCCGCGCGCTGGCCGGCCGGAAGTAGATGGCGCCGGTGCGTGAGAGCACGGCAAACCTGTTCAGGCATTCCTCATCGCTGAAGTTCGCCTTGGCGGCGTCGGTGGCGACAGGCCCTACATCGGCGGAACTCGCCGCGGCGGTTTGGGTGGCGGCTGGCTTGCTGCCGTCGGCGGTGAAGACGAAATCGAACGACACCGAGGCGGTGGGCACGATGTTGGTCACATTGGCCGCCTGCTGGAGTTTGTCGACGTTCGGCAGCAAGCCAAAATCCTCCACATGGACAGCGACCGGAGCCTCCGAAGCGACCGACACCATGGTGTCGCTGATCATGGTGACGACGATGCTGGCCTCGAGGTCCTTGTCGACGCCGTGCAGATTGAGACGGAAAGGCAGCGTCGACTTCACCCTGCGCTTTGTCGCGAGATCGGCGAATGCGGCGGGGTCCACCTTGGCCGTCAGCTCGGCCGTCGGGTACTTGAATGTCTCAAAGAACAGGAAGCGCATGCGGACATTGCGCAGGTCGACGCCGGTATCGACCGAATTGAGGTCGAAGGTGACCTTGGCATCACCCGCCGAGCTGAGCGTGCCGGTGATGTTCCTGATCTTGTTTGTCTCGACGATCGTGTTCTTCTTCACCGACTGATAGGTGATCACCGAAGCTGTGGGATCAAGCGTCCAGTTCGGCGCGGCGTTGGCGGCTTGCGATCCGAGCAGCAGCAAGCCGGAAAGCGCGACGATCAGGCCTAGAGCCCTTGCAGCAGCGCCCTTCGACGTTGTCTTCCACCAGAATGCGACGACTTCGTACATGGAACGCCCCTGCCCAGCACAACCGTATCGACACGACACCTGGCGGGAGCATAGAGCACTTGCGACTGGTTGGCGAGCAGTTACAGCCGGGTTTCCGGTCAAGGTCCGAGCTGCGGAGTTGGCGTGCCAAATGGTGGCAGGCGGCCACGGCGAGCGGTGCCGCGAAACCCTGAGCTGCTGTTAGCGCTATCCCCAACCGCCGCCGCCACCACCTGCGCCGCCATTGCCGCCGCCCAAAGGTGGAACGACGACAGGTGCGATTTCCTCGGTCGGTTCGACGAGTTTCTTGGCGATGACCTTCTTCTGCTTGGTGATCCTTGGCGTGGTCGTCGTGCGAACGAGCTTCGGCCTGTGCTTTGTCGTCGTCACCGTGGCTTCGGCCTTGGGTGCAACGGACATGCAGCCCGTTAGTGCCGCCAGAGCGCCGGATAGAACTGTGGCGATCAATGCCTGCTTCACTGCCCTGCCCACGATCGCCTCCTCCTGATCAAAACAAGTCCCGACGCGGATTGGCTTGCTCCCAGACCGCTTTGGCCGCGTCGACCAGTTGGTCGTCAAGCGAGCCCTTCGCCGGGATCTTCGACTTGAGTTCGCCGCGCATTTGCTTGAGCGCCGCCGTTTTCGTCTTCACTGCGAATTTCGTCAGCGTTGTCTGGGCACCCTGCAATTCCTTGCGAAGATCAAGCGCGACCGCGAAGGCCAGATAGCGCACCGCTATCGCCTGGTCGGCCTTGTCGCCCTTCTGCATTTCGAGTGCTGCGCGATCATAGGCGCCGGACTGATCGCCGCGTGCCGTGGCCAGCTCGAACAGTCTTTGCGCTTCGTCGAGGTTTTGCTCGACACCAACGCCGTCCCGATACATGCGTGCAAGGCTGGCCGGAGCATAGGGCTGGCCCAGATCCATAGCCTTCTGGAAAAGCCCTTGCGCCTGCCCGGGATTCTTCTTGACGCCCACACCGGCCAGGTAGTTACGGCCGAGCAGGTTCATCGAATACATGTCCTGCCGCTCCACGCCTGCCTTCAAAAAGGCAACGGCGCGGGCCGGATCGGCGGGCACGCCGTTGCGGCCTTCCGTGAAGATCGCGGCGAGATCGTTCATGGCATAAGTATGTCCCATCGCCGCCCCCTTGAGCAGCAGGTCCAGGCCCTTGCCGGTGTCGCGTTCGACCCCGTAACCATTGAATAAGGCACGGCCCCATGACGTCATCCCGTAGGGATCGCCCTTGTCGGATGCCGCCGCGTAAAAGGCGTTGGCTTGCTT
Organism: Mesorhizobium sp. Root695; assembly: GCF_001428185.1. Lineage (NCBI taxonomy): Bacteria > Pseudomonadati > Pseudomonadota > Alphaproteobacteria > Hyphomicrobiales > Phyllobacteriaceae > Mesorhizobium > Mesorhizobium sp. Root695. The sequence goes on from NZ_LMHO01000012.1 coordinate 317,351, forward strand.
GCGGTCGACGGGCGTTCCCGTTCCCGTCGCGTTGAGGTAGCCGAGTTCGAACACGGCGCGGACGTGGCCCCTGTCGGCCGCCTCCTGAATGGCTTTCTTCGCCTGATCGACCTTGCCGGCGGCCAGCAACGCTCGGCCCAGTTCGTAGCGGAAGCGGGCGACATCGGGATAGGCCTTCACCGCTGCCTCGCAGGCCTTCACGGCCTCAGCGCCGATTTCATTGGGCAGCAGGCCGGGAACCACGCCTTGCAGATCGAGAGGTTCGCCAGCAGCCTGGTCGCAAGGATCGACGCTTGGCGACAGTTTCATCGTGGCGGGCTTGGACGAACTGCTGTCCGCACGGATTTCGAAGCCGACCTCGACCGGCGCGGCGACTCCGATCTGGGGTTCGTAGCGCAGCCGGTCGACCTCGCCGGCCATCAGGCTCGATTCCGGCGACAGGGTTCGATCCGGCAACGAGAGGGTTCCCGTCGCCGGATATCCCGAGACCTTCAGGCTGACCGCGGGATCGTAAGTCGGGAAATCCAGGTTCAGCGCAACCGGTCCCACCCCAATGGGAACACGGATGTCGCGGTTTTCGATCGCCTCGGCTGCGCCGGTGATGTGAATACCGCGCTCCAGGACCTGTTGCTTCTGCTCGGCCTCGAGCGAAGCCATGATCTGTTCGCCATGGGCGCCTTCGCCGCTCTTGACACGAAACACCAGGATGCCCTGGGTTTGGCCGCCCCAATTGTCATGCGTGGCGTAGGCCAGCATATCCACCTCGTCCTGCGCGGCGATCCCCTTGGGCACATCCATCTGCAAACGCGGCAGGTCCTTGCCCTGGATCGGTTCGCCAATCTCGACAGGCTTCCCGTCCAGCATCAGGTGCCCGAGAGCAGGCGCTCTCTCGATGCTCACGGTGATCGTTCCGCCGTCGACATCCACCGGTTCCGGCAGGCCGAGATCGACTGGGCCCACTCCCGACAATACGACCTTCTCCAGCACCGGCGGCAGCGAGGGGCGGTTGCTGCGGCGCATCAGCACGACTTCGTCGATCAGCGACGAGTTCTCCCAGGGAACCTGCAGGCCGTTTGTTGCCTCCACCACATCCCGGCGCACCGCCGCCATGACCGTGCGGATCTCCTGGTTCGGGGCCAGCGCGCGACGGGAAAACGCCGCCGAAAACGGGCTGAGGTCGCCGTTGCCGTCATAGGCCGCCGCCCCAGGCTCGGTCGCAAAGGCAATGAGGGTGTTCAGCGAGCTTCTGACCTGCGCGAGCCCGGCATTGCCGGCGGTGATAAGCTGGTCTCTCAGCCAGTAATTCTTGCGCGGGAACGGATTGTTGCGGCAGGCATCGAGGACGATCACCTGGATCTTCGATTTCGAACGCATCTGTTCCAGCACATCGTTGAGCTTGATGGCCTGGACCTCGATGTCCGCCGCCTGCTTCAACGAGGCATCGACCGGAATCAGGAAATTTTCGCCGCCGATCTGGAAACCGTGACCGGAATAGTAGACGACGGCCAGGTCGGCACCGTCGATGGCGGAAAGATAGTTGCGGAACTGCTCTTCGAACTGCAGCTTGGTGAGATTGCTTGCAACGAAGACCTCGAACCCAGCCAGTCGAAACGTTTTGGAGACGTCCTCCGCATCCTTGACCGGGTTCTTCAGTGCCGGGAATTGCCGGTAGTCGGAATTGCCGATCACCAAGGCGACCCTTCGATCGGCCGACGCATCGAAGCTCGTAAAAGCCGCTACGAGGAACACTGCGATCAATCCGCAAAGTCGGAACATGGCAACTGCCTTAACCGTCACTACCTGACAACCACAAGCACAGCTTGCGGTATCAAGGTCTGTTAAAGAGTTCACAATCTGCCGAGACAGGAACAGAGTGAAAGCCGTCGCGACAGCGGGCACTTTCTCATCCGATCGAGGTCTAAATTACCCCAGAGCCGAACCATCCGCAATGAGAGTCATACTGTACCGGCGCAGCTGTCCGGATCCGACGCACCCGCCAGGCTTCAATCCGCCGACGGGTGCGCTGAATACACCTGTCTTCACCATGGAAATGCCCGACTTCGAGGTCTGGCGGAGAGGCGACAGGCGTGAGCGAGGGGCCCGCGGACAAGTCTGGAATGCCTCGAGCTTTTTGGCGCGCGTCTGCCTCGGTCAATCCGGAATCCTTGGTATTTTGAACGCCGCACAGCCCTGCCGTCGACGCACCTACTGCTTCACCGAGGTGGAGGTGCCCCAGGTATCCGACAGCACATAGCCTTGCGGGTATGGATCGGTTGGATCGAGATAGTAGCTATGCTCGCCTGTGATCCAGGCCCGGCCGGTAATCTCCGGAACGATTGCCTTGCGATCGCCGATTTCCGTCAGCTCCACGATCCTGCCGGTGAAGCGCGAGCCGATGATCGATTCATGGATCAACACGTCGCCCACTTCCATCAAGCCGCGTGCTTTTAACACAGCCATGCGAGCCGATGTGCCGGTTCCGGTAGGGCTGCGGTCCGAGCGGCCCGGCGAGACGATGCAGGTGTTGCGGGTGACGTTGCCGGGGCCCTGGAATGGCATGGCGAACTGCACGATCGAAACGCCGCGCACATGGTCGAATTCCGGATGGACGACATCGAGCTGTTCGCGCGCCGCCCGGCGGACCTTCTCGCCGACCACGGCCAGTTCGCGAGCCTCGTCGGGAACGACCGAAAAGCCGAGCGCCTTGGCGTCGACGATCGCATAGAACATGCCGCCATAGGCGATATCGACCGTAAGCGTGCCGAGCCCTTCGACGTCTATATTGGCATCCAGGCGATCGACAAACGCGGGCGCGTTGCGGAAGGTGATCGACAGGCATCTGCCGTCGCGGCATTCGGCGCGCACCTCGATGACGCCACCCGGCATGTCGAGCTTGAAGCGTGTCTCGGGCTCCTGCATCGGCACCATGCCGGTCTCGAGCAGCACGGTGGCAACGCAGATCGTGTTGGAACCGGACATCGGAGGATATTCCGTCGGCTCCATGATGATGGCGCCGGCGACGCAATCCTCGCGCGTCGATGGAACCAGCAGATTGACGTGCCGCGCAACGCTGCCGCGTGGCTCGCAGATCAGCATCCGCCTAATATGATCGTGATCACGTTCCATCGTGATCATCTTTTCCATCATCGTGTGGCCCGCCGGCGGCAGGACGCCGCCGACGATGACATCACCGACTTCACCTTCGGCATGACAGCCGACGACACGAATAGAGGCTTTCGTACGCATTGTTGTTCCTTGTCGATTGCAAGCTTTCGCGGCAAAACGAGCAGCGAAAATCCGAAATTCAGGCCCAGATGTCGCCCACGGTGAAACCTTCTGGGAAAGGACCATCGTTGTCCAACACGATCGTATTCAGCCCAAAGATCCAACTGGTCCCCGAGAGGGTGGGAACAACGGCGGGCCTGTCTCCGATATGCGCCGCTCCGATGAGGCGGCCTGTATATATGGTGCCAACGATTCCCTGATGGCGGAAATCCTGATTGAGCGGCAATTCGCCTTTTGCATGCAGGACGGCCATCTTGGAGTAGGTGCCAGTGCCGCAGGGGCAACGATTGATCGACCCGGTCCAGGTGGCCGGATCGTCCAGGAGAACGTACCCGAGGACATGGTCACCACTTTTTCCAATCGGCGTTCGGATCCTCCGTTGGCCCGGAAAGCTGCAAGACCGCGATGCCGACGCCGGGATACTCGGGATGGGCGACTGGCAATTGCTCGATCGCCGCCTCCCTGATCATCGACGAAATGCGCGTAATCTCCCTGCCGTGTCCCAGTATCAGTTCAAGCCCTCGAAACTGCCGAACGTCGGCGATGACATAGAGCGGCACCTGACACGCTGCCCTTCTGGCAGGCCGCGCGCGAAGGCCGCTTCCTGATCAAGCATTGCAGCAGTTGCGGCCGGGCGCACTGGTACCCACCCGTTCTGCTTTTCCGCCGAGACCGAATGGTGGGATCGGTTTTTCCGGCCACCCCTCTCTTTTGACAAGCGGCAGCGCTCAAAATCACATTAGCTTTGATCGATCCCGCTGTTGCCGTACAGTCATCCTGTCACGACAACATCGGAAAAGCCGTCATGCCAACCGCCAGCGCGAACACCAGACATGATCTGCCACGGCTGGCGCGGATCGATCCTCGACAGTTTGACCTCCTTTTCACTGGTTGCAAACTCGAGCGCTACGCCGCCGGCCAGCATTTGTTCGTCCAGGAAGATGCCGCCGACCGCATCTATGGTGTGATGAGCGGCACGGTGGAGATCTCGATCTATTCGCCTGGCGGCCAGAAGCTGGTGGCCAATATTGAGCTGTCGCGCAGCTTGGTCGGAGAGATCGGAGCACTTGACGGACACCCACGCACGGCCACCGCGATCTGTCTTACTGCATGCGAGCTGGTTTCGCTCAGCCGAACACAACTGTTTGATCGAATTGAGAAAAACCTATCCCTGGCGCGCGCCATGATCGAACTTTTGTGCGCGCGGCTGCGTTGGGTCAGCGGTGAGCTCGGAGATCAGGCCTTTTTTGGCATCGAAGCGAGGCTGGCAAAACGACTGGTCTTTCTAGGCAGCGTCTTGGCCGACGGCGCAGGCTGGATACCGATCTCGCAGTCTGAACTGGGTGAGTTCCTCGGCGCCACGCGCGAGTCGGTCAACAAGACGCTCAACGACTGGCGCAGCCGGCAGATCATCTCCATCAAGCGCGGCGGCCTGCGCATAGTCGACGCCGGCGCACTTCGCCATATCGCCGAATCGCAGGACGACGACTGACGGCGCCAGCAGTTGAGGCGCCTAAGACTCAGAGACGCGAAATCAGAAAGCGTAGTGCCGACCGGCTCGGCATGAAGAAATATCCGCCTCCCCGGGTGGTAACGAATTGAGGGATGCCTTTCAGCACCGTGACCTTTTCCCAGGATGGTATAGTGAACCTGCCGGCATTGTCGCGCGACCCAATCGTCGGGTCTTTTTCGGCAACAAGCCCCTGGAATGAAGTCGACGACACCCAGGTCTGCTGGATGAATTCGTACTGCCGCTCGATATCGGCGTTGAGGCACATGAAGAGCAGCCCCTTTTCGACCTTGCCGCCCTTCTTGTCCTGCTTCTCGTAGCTGCGGCCCACCCGGATGATCCGATGGCGCTTGCCGATCCTGATCTGTGTTTCACGGTCCTCGCCCAGCGAATCGCGGGGATTAGACCGCCGGACATGAGCGCCAAGCGGGCAGCGGTGCCCCTGGGGATCCTCGACGCCAAAGGCAAAATCATTATCGGCACTGCGACCCGGGCGGCCGTCCGGATTGCGCACCAGCGAGGTGCCGTCGGGCCAGCGGCCGAGCATCTTGGCGGCGACCCAGCGCGGGGTAATCGCCGGGTTGTCGGTTTCGCTGGCCGCCTGAATAGCCGCAGCCTTGCAATAGTCGTTGAAGGTGTCGACGTGCTGCTCGAACTGGCGCATGACTAGGAAGGTGCCGTTGCGGCCGAAGTCGCGCCGCGGCGGCGGCAGGCCGGGTATCTGCCGGTTGCGGCGAACCGCCGACAGGATGCCCGTCCGATCTTGCGACGCCTCGACAGAGGGGGACGCCGGATAGAAACCGTGCTCGTCGCGATAGCCGAACAGAAACTCACCCGGCGCGACAAGATGCATGGGTGCCGCACTGATTTTGGCGCGAGCGGTTCCCCTGACGATCGGTTGTGAGACACCGTCGACGAAGCCAAAATGCTCGATCGCGCGTTTGCCGTCGCGCTTTACCACGAGCGGCAGGTCCGAAACGAGGTTCATGCCTGCGGCCGTCATCTTTCTCTTTGCGGCACCGATCTCCGTCTTCAGCTTCTCCGAACTTTCGGCATAGCAAACCACCACCACGTCAACGGGCTTTTGCGGCGAACCCCACTGCCACTTGTCGGGCACGCTTTCGCCGACATCGTCCAGAATGCGGCTGCGCTCGGGATTGCCCATGCCGTGGCGAAAGGCGACAGGGAATGTGTCCAGCGGCTTGTCGTCGACGCCGCCATCCAGTCCGAGACGGCGAAGACCATCGGGACCGAACGCAACAGTCATCGCCCGCGCCGGCGGCACGCCGTCGCCGAAGCTGGTCTTCTCGACGATGAACTCAAGCCAGGCCTTGCGCCTGGCCCTGGAAAGGTTCTCGGGCACGGCAATCGCCAGCATATGGGCATGACCCAGCGATCCGAACGGGCCGAAGAACAAGGACTGTATCTCGCCCGTTTCCAATTGCTCGATGGGCAAGGGGGCGGACGCAGCGGGGCCGCCGGCCTCTGCCTTCCTTGTTTGCGGGCGCGGCAGGGAGCCGAACAGGCTCAGCCAGTCACGGGCCTCACTGCTCGTTGCAGCGGCGATGCCGCGCCTGATCCTGGAATTGGCGCGGATGCGCGTCGTGTTGAGGCCAGGGTAGGCCGAATACCAGAACAGGGTCGGTACCTGCTGCCGGCGGGCCCAGCGCTTGAAACGGTCGCCGTCGCGCGCGCCATCGAGGAAGAGCCAGCGTGTGCGCGGATAACCTTCGGTGTTGCTCCACACGCCTGTCAGACCGGCAGCGGCCTTGGCGATGAAATCCTCGAGATAGCTTTCCCAGCTGCCACCATAGTTGGAGAAGAACATCAGCCTGTTGGTGCCGGGCAACAGCACCCAGCGGGCGAAGTGGATGGTGTTGATGGTGGCAAGGAAACCCGGCTTGAAGACCTTTTGTGCCGAGATCGAGATCAGGTAGAACGACAGCCTAAGCGCCAGCCTGCGCAACGTTCCAACCTTCATCGTCGAGATCGCCGTCAGATGGTTTTGGGCTTGTCCAGGCTGGTCTTCGTGGACCAGAATCTTGTCGAGAGCGCCGAGGTCGACCGGCGTGCTGTGCGGGCGATCAATGTCTTCGAGGCGCCGCAAGACGAGAAAGCACAGGCCGAGGATCAGGGCGGCCAGCGCCAGAATTCCAAGCACGGTCAGCAGAAGCGCCGTGCCGGCTATGACAATGCTGCCAAAGGTGACACCGGGCGGATCGCCGAACACCAGAACGTAGGTCATCCGCCAGCAGGCAAGCACCACTACGGCAACAGTAGCTAGCGCGGCCGGCGCCAGCAGCGTCGTCGTTATGGCTTGCCACCATTTTCCAGGCGGCCGTTCGAGCAGGCTTTCGGCAGGCTCGAATGCCCAGTCGAATTTTCCCAGGGACCGGACATGCCGGCGGGCTTCGTCAAGCACGCCGGCCGCCCCGCCATTGGTGGCGCGCGGCTGCTCGACCACGGGCCGAACTGCGTCGGCAAGCTGGGCTTCTGCGAGGATGCGCTGCACCGAGTGGCCCGGCGTACCGGAAAAGACCAGTCCCGCGTTGCTGCCGAAGGACGGTGATATCTCGACATTGTGCTTGCGCAGGAAATTGTCCAGCGTGTGGTCGTCACGAAGATCGCACACGTCCTTGAAGATGGGCCGCAGCCTATCTCCGATGGCATGCGAAATGGCGTTGATGACGTCCTCTGCGCTGCCGTCACCGGAGATTTCGAGAACAAGCGCCCCTTGCTCATCACCGGAGGCATTATTCGCCTCACCAGTTGGGACAACAGCCAGGCTCGCGAAATGGATGGTTCCGGCGGTATTGAGCGCGGCACGGATCTCGTCGCTGGCAGGGTTGCCAAATCCGGCGACCTTGTCACGGATGGCGTCCAGTGACGCGGGCCGGGTGATCGGGCACACCACCGTGACCATAGAATGGGTGACCGTGCGGCAAAGAGCGGGCCGCTCGAAATCGACCTTGAGGCCGTCCGGGTACGCGCCGACACGCGTCATCCTGCCGGCTTTGCCGCGCGCACGTCGGACATTGTCCTTCTGAAACAGGGCGCGAAGACTCTCGCCAATCTGGATCCTGGCGATTTCGGCGCCAATGCATTGATGAATGCCGTAGCCGAAGACCAGGTAATCGCGATGCGGGCGCGACGTGTCGAAGTGATTGGGCCTTTGCACCGCCTCAGGGTCGAACATCGCCGACAGCGTTGCCGGCATGACCACCGTTCTGGCCTTCACCAGACGCTCGCGGCGCGTGCCCCTGGCGATGGTTGCGTCGCGCGCGGTGTAGCGCCAGGGGCCAATCCAGATCGGCTTGAAGCGCATGGCTTCCAGAATGGCTTTGTCCAGTCCGCCGGTGTCATTGCTGGCCAAGGCTGCATCGATAGCCTGCCGCGCATCACCGCGGGACAGGATCACGTCGAGGCAGTTGCTGCCGGCGAGCACATTGGTTGGAACAAAGCCGGCGATCATGCCAAGCATGATCGAATGAATGTCGGGCTGCGACAGGCGATCCTGATCCAGCAGGCGGACCAGCCTTGCCAGCGGCTGCTCATCCTTGGCCCCCCTCTCCCGGATCGCGTCGATCGAGCGGTCGATGACTTTGATCAGCCGATCGCCGGCCACCACCGCAAGCTGGCGCGTGACCGGGCTCGCCGTTGGATCCGAAAAGAACAGCGCGCTCAACGCCATGGCCCAATCGGCAAACTCGGATTCGTCGTCGATCTCAAGGCCGAAATAATCGCGGCAGATGCGCACCGGAACGATCTTCATAAGATCCGCGACCGCGTCGAAGCCGGGGCTGGCGCGTGTCATTATTTCTTGTGAATGCCGCGCGGCGATCGGCCTGACCAAGGCCTCGATTTCTGCCGGGGGGAAAGCGCTCAGCACCGACGATTTCATGCGCCGGTAGTCGGCGCCGTCCTGCATGCCGAGAATGAAGTTCGATCCGCGCGCCAGTTCGGTCATCTCCGGCCCGTATGGCGTCTCGAATTCATCCCCGCGCTCCAATATGTCGCGAACGTCGGCGTTCCTGGTCACGAGCAGGAAGTTGCCTATGGCGAGATTGGGCCAGAACCGGCGTAGCAGCGCCAGCGCCCAGCGCGGATCATTGAAGAGAAAGGCAGCTATGCGCGACGCAACGCCCTTGGAGCGGAGGCGTCCCAGGTCGAATGGCGGCATTTCAGACAGCGGACGCTGGCTTTTCTGTCCTGCCCGGATGGCATCGAAATACTTTATCCTGATCATGCGCGGTCTGGCCCCCCGGCTGTCCACGTCATTGCGATGCCGGCTACCCAAGGCCTAGGTTTGCAGCCGTCTCGCGTATGTGAATGTTTTCACAGTTGTCGGTGTTCCGCCACCTCGATTACGCACCGCTCGCTGCGCGTCATTTGGCCAGTTCGAAATTGGCGATGAGAAATTCGTTTGCCGCCTTGTCGGCGAACGGTATCCAGCGCACCCTTTGCTCCGAAAAATCCGGATGTCTGGTCATGAATATGGCCAGTTCCCGCCTGGCCTCTTCCTTGCGCCCGCTTCTCGTCAAGGCGCCGATCTTCAGGAACCGGGAATAGAAATAGCCGGGCGACAGATCGAGCGATCGGTCCGCAGTGGAGATCGCGGATGGCCAATCCTCGACGAAGCTGTAGGCGGCGGCCAATTCCCCCAGATTGTGGAACCGATAGAGGTCGAAGGGGCTCAGTCGCTCAGTATCGACAAAGAACGGTATCGCACCAGCGGCTTCGCCGAGCAGCAGGCGCGCACTGCCCATCGCCGAGCGCGCAAAGGCGAAACTTGGATTGATATGAAGCGCTTCCTCGAGATGGTCGACCGCCGATCCGGGCCGTCCCCTCATGATGTCGGTAACGCCGAGATGAGCGTGCGGGCGAGCATCCAGGCTGTCCATCAGCAAGGCCTTGCGCGCATATTGCTGGACCTTGTCCAGATCGTCGCTGTCACCGAACCGCAGCCAGGCCCGCCAGAAATACCACCATGCCAGTTCGTTCAGCACTGCGCTCGAATTTGGATCGTCCCGGTAGGCCTTTTCGAAGAACTCCAGCGCGATTTCCGTGTCGCCGCGGGTGCGCCGGTTCATATGCCAGCGTCCGCGCCGCACCAATTGCCACGTTTCCAGACTTTCCCACGGCACTTGGAAGGTCCGGGCTTGTTCGGCGCGGTCGACCTCCTTGTCGAGGATCGAAACGATCTCGGCACCGATCTGGTCGCGCAGACTGAAGATGTCGACGAGGTTGCGATCGAAGCGCTGCGACCACACCAGTCGCCCATTTGAGACGTCGGCAAGCGAGGTGCTCAGACGGATCTGCCCGCCATTGCGCATCAGTGTGCCGCTGACGATATAGCGCGCACCAAGTGCATTGCCGATCACCCGCGTTCCCAAGGTGTCATCGCGAAACTGAAAGCTTGAGCTCTTGGCGATCACCGAGAGCCATCTGCTGTTGGAAAGACCGTAGATGATGTCTTCGGCAATGCCGTCGGCCATGTAGCCGACGTCGGCCTCGCTTCCATCGGCCTGGAACGGTAGCACGGCGATCGCGGGCGGACCTTTGGACGACAGCTTCTGCTGACCATTGACGGGAGGTATGGCCGAGACCAACGTTGCGGGCGACGACCCGCTGCCAATGCGCCCCGCGATCAGAACGCGCGCCGGCAGCGCGATGTTCTTCAGCCTGAATTCGCCAAGATCGGTGAACTCGGCCGCCGTCTGGTCCTTCACATGGTGCCAGGTCGTTTCCGAGACGGCGAGACCATCGTGCGGCGCGAACTCCTGGATTCTGGCAGCGATGTTGACGTCGTCACCGTAGAGCCGGCCGTCCCGGACGATGACGTCACCGGTGTTGATGCCGGCGCGAAAGGGCATGCGCATGGCGTGGTCGATCGATGAATTGAGCGCGACAATGCGGCCCTGAAAATCGAACGCCGCGCGCAGCGCCTCGATCGGACTGCCGAATTCGGCCATGATGCTGTCGCCGGCATCGCCGAAAGTACGGCCGCCGAACCTGCTGCAACTCTCGGCGATGATGTCGCGCCGTTCCTCGAAGGCAGCGACAGCCGATTCATCGTCAAGACCCATCAGCCGCGAGAATCCCACGGCATCGATAGACATGATTGTCGCCAGCTGACGGGTGTAGTTCCGTTCAGCCATGTTCGAGCCCCAGTCCCTTTTGCCCCAGCACGGGCGACTACCCGCTCCTGAATATTTCGCCGCTTTGCTGGAAGAATCTTCCTGGCAGTTGCGCCGCGCCGATGTCGCCCATCATACCAGGAACTCTAACAGTACCTCTGCAAAAGCTCCACCACGATCAGCTAATAGATGGCAGGCTGCCGTATCGTCCACGCTTGACCGCCGATTATCGATGACGCGTCAGGCGTCATACCGAGAAAGCCGAGGCGGCGCGGTGCTTACGGTTCGAACCGGAAAGGGACGCTTGATCCTGGATAACCGTGGCAGTGTTCATCCGGGACTGGTCACACACCTCGTACCATTATTTTGCCCGACAGTCGCAATCCGCCAACGGGAAATGGTGCGGATCAGTTCTTGAGCTTTCGGTACAACTTCGGTCCAACCGATGCGTATCGACAAATGCGCCGCGGCCTATCGACGGATCCGCTGCCGTGCGGCGCGCTTCCGAGCCCGGTTCTGCCTATATGCCTGGCCCTCTATACCGGGCGGCTTCCATCCAGTATGCGAGCGCCATTGCTGGAGACCGCCCCTTCACTTCAAAATCTTGCCCCCTATAGCTTCCTGCCGCAATCCACACCGTCTTTGAACGCTGGTAGATCGTGATGCCCCGTGCGCGCGCCCGAGCGCACAGGTCCGCGTCATTGTAAGACATTTCTCCAGCCCCGTTTCCCATCAACCCTGCCAACGATTGTAGTGGCGCAGTTCTTCCCGACAAAAGCCTGCGGCCCGAGCGACGGGCCTTTGACGGCGATGGGCGGTATTCAGATCCTGTGACACCGGGCTGCTTCCATCACACGCCAGCGGACACCCAACGTCGCGTGCGGCAGCACTTTTGGCAGGTCTCAGGCCAAGACTCTCCTTTGGACTACCTGCCGCGGCACGTCTGCCCTTTCGGATGAATGCATCTAATTTCTATCAATTCGGTAGATTTAGCGCGRGTTCAACGGAGGCAGAAATGACCAAACCTCATTTCAGGAAACTGCTCGGCGCACTGGTCGCCACATCTGTCCAGTTCGGCACGCTCGGTTTCGCGTTTGNGTTCAACGGAGGCAGAAATGACCAAACCTCATTTCAGGAAACTGCTCGGCGCACTGGTCGCCACATCTGTCCAGTTCGGCACGCTCGGTTTCGCGTTTGCCGACACCACCATCCTCAACGTGTCCTACGATCCAACACGCGAGCTCTACAAGGCCTATGACGAGGCTTTCGTCGCCCATTGGAGGGCCGAGACCGGCGAGACGGTCACCGTTCAGCAGTCGCATGGCGGATCGGGCGCCCAGGCCCGCGCCGTGATCGATGGCCTCGATGCCGATGTGGTGACGCTGGCGCTCGAAGGCGACATCAATGCCATTGTCTCGAAATCGAAAAAGATCAATCCCGACTGGCGCACCAAATTCGAAAACAATTCAGCRCCTTACACCTCGACCATCATCTTCCTCGTCCGCAAGGGCAATCCCAAGGGGATTCATGACTGGAGCGAYCTCGTCAAGGACGGCGTCCAGGTGATCACGCCGAACCCGAAGACCTCCGGCGGTGCACGCTGGAACTATCTCGCCGCCTGGGCCTACGCCAACGCCAACGATGGCGGCGACGAGGCCAAGACCAAGGAATTCGTCGGCAAGCTCTACGCCAATGCCCCGGTGCTCGACACCGGCGCGCGCGGCTCGACCGTGACCTTCGCGCAAAAGGGCCTCGGCGATGTGCTGATTGGCTGGGAAAACGAGGCCTATCTGGCGCTCGACGAGTTCGGTGCCGACAATTTCGACATCGTCTACCCGCCGACATCGATCCTGGCCGAGCCGCCGGTGGCRGTGGTCGACGCCAATGTCGACGCCAAGGGCACACGCAAGGTCGCCGAAGCCTATCTGGGCTGGCTCTATTCCAAGGAAGCGCAGACGATCATCGCCAGGAACCATTATCGTCCGGCCAAGCCCGATCTGGTGCCGGCCGAAGACCTCGCCAAGCTGCCACCGATCAAGCTTGTGACCATCGACGATCCGCAGTTCGGTGGCTGGAAGAAAGCCCAGCCTTATCATTTCGGCGACGGTGGTATATTCGACCAGATCTACAAGCCTCAATAAGGGGACAGGAGAATCTTCCAAATAGCTTCTCCCCCCGATGCCCGTGCTGTCGGCTGAATCAACATAATGGTGACCCGATTATAACGTGGGATCGGCCCCGGACCGAGAGCGAGAGAGTGCCAGCGTCTGCACACCTCCAAACTTCTCGGTCTCGCGGGAGAAACCGTATGGCTGGAGAACAACAACAGGACGACAAGCTTAGTCGCCTTCTTTCCTCAGGCTGGTCCATCGTGGGCTATTCGACGACAATGATGGCCGCTGGGACAATGACCCATTCAGTCCTGCTGCAAAAAGAACACGTACTGATCTCGGCAACTATCGTGGCTGAAGGCGATCATGAGATTGGGCGTGCTTTCACGATGCTGGCCCCGGCTCCAGATACGAAGAAGCGTCGGCCTTGAAGCCGACGCAAGATAATAGGCCCAATTCAGGCGGCGCGCGTGGTGGGCTTTAGCCGCTCAGGCTTTTCCGAAACCCGTTTCTTGCAGTTCGCAAGCGCAAACATGCGATTCTGGATTGCAATCGACGACGCCGGAAACAGCTTCCAGCGTCCGGGGCGGAACGCCACCCGGCTTTTCTGGGCCGCGGGGTGGTCGACCGGCAGTTCGATTTCGACCCGCTGGCGCTCNCGCCGGAAACAGCTTCCAGCGTCCGGGGCGGAACGCCACCCGGCTTTTCTGGGCCGCGGGGTGGTCGACCGGCAGTTCGATTTCGACCCGCTGGCGCTCGCCGCCGATCTCAAGCTCGACCCGGCGCGTGCCGGCGACGCGGCGGCTGGCGGCGACCGTGCCGGCGATGCAGCCGCTGCAGCCGTCCAGCAATTCGACATGGTGCGGGCGGAAGTAGAGCGTCGCATCGCCCGCGGGCTCGTTRGGCGCGGCAAGCCCGATCGGACGGTCGGCGAGCCAGATCTCGCCATTCTCGACCTTGACGGAAAGTGAGCTCGATTCACCGATGAAACCGTAGACGAAGGGCGAGTTCGGCGTGTCGTAGATGTCGTCGGCGGTGCCGACCTGCTCGATGCGGCCCTGGCTCATGACAACGACGCGGTCAGCAAGCTCCAGCGCCTCTTCCTGGTCGTGGGTGACGAAGACGGTGGTGTGGCCGGTGGCGTCATGGATTTCGCGCAGCCAGCGGCGCAATTCCCGGCGCACCTGCGCGTCAAGCGCGCCGAACGGCTCGTCGAGCAGCAGCACCTTGGGTTCGATGGCCATGGCGCGCGCCAGCGCCACGCGCTGCCGCTGGCCGCCGGAGAGCTGCGCCGGATAGCGCTTCTCCAGCCCCGACAGCTGGACGAGGTCGAGAAGCTCGGAGGCGCGGCGGCGGATCTCCTGCGCCGGCGGGCGCGACGGCCCGTGCCGGACCTTCAGGCCGAAGCCGATATTGTCGGCCACCGTCATGTGCCGGAACAGCGCATAGTGCTGGAAGACAAAGCCGACATTGCGATCCTGGATCGACTTGTGCGAGGCGTCCTCGTCGCCGAAGAAGATGTTTCCCCGCGTCGGCCGCTCCAGTCCGGCGATCAGCCTGAGCAGCGTCGTCTTGCCGGAGCCGGACGGCCCCAGCAACGCGATCAGCTCGCCCGACTTGATGTCGAGCGACACGTCGTGGAGAGCCGGAAACCGGTCGAACTCCTTGCGCACGTTGGCAACGCGAACTTCCATCGACAGAACCTTTTCATTCGAGGCGTGTCGTTGTCCCAAACCGCTAGGCACTTTTGGGCGACATGCACTTCTTTGTTTCATGCATGTCGTTGCCCCAAAATCGGATCCCACTTTTGGGCGACATGCACTTCTTTGTTTCATGCATGTCGTTGCCCCAAAACCGGATCCCACTTTTGGACGACATGCATCAGTGCCCGCGCGTGGCGGCGATCTCGGCGCCGTAGCGCATCTCGAGAAGTGTTTTCAAGACCAGTGTGACGAGCGCCAGGCCCGCAAGCAATGAAGCCACGGCAAAGGCGCCGACGGCGTTGTACTCGTTGTAGAGGATCTCGACATGCAGCGGCATGGTGTTGGTCAGGCCGCGTATGTGGCCCGACACCACCGAGACCGCGCCGAACTCGCCCATGGCCCGCGCATTGCACAGCAGCACGCCATAGAGCAGCCCCCATTTGACGTTGGGCAAGGTCACGAACCAGAAGGTCTGCCAGCCATTGGCGCCAAGCGAGAGGGCCGCCTCCTCGTCGCCATTGCCCTGCTCCTGCATCAGCGGGATCAACTCGCGGGCGACGAAGGGGAAGGTGACGAAGACGGTGGCCAGCACGATGCCCGGCACGGCAAACAGGATGACGATGCCATGCGCCTTCAGCCAGCCGCCGAGCAGCCCCTGGGCGCCGAACAAAAGCACATAGACGAGGCCCGATATGACCGGCGAGACCGAGAAAGGCAGGTCGATCAGCGTGGTCAGGAAGGCCTTGCCCTTGAACTCGAACTTGGCGATCGCCCAGGCGGCGGAGATGCCGAAGACGATGTTGAGCGGCACCGAGATCGCCGCCACCAGCAGCGTCAGCCGGATCGCCGAGCGCGTGTCGGGATTGCCGAGCGCCTCGGTGTAGGCACCGATGCCCTTGGCGAAGGCTTCGTTGAAGACGATGATCAGCGGCAAGAGCAGGAAAATGCCGAGGAAAGCGAAGGCGACGGCCATCAGGACGGCTTGCGCCGGCCGGCTCTCGGTCACCGCCGCCGAGCGGCTCTCGTGATGCGGTGCGTAGGATTTGATCTCGGGATCAGCCATAGCGCTTGCGGCTCCATGACTGTGCGAGATTGACGATCAGAAGCATCAGGAACGACAAAAACAGCATGATCGCCGCGATCGCGGTCGCCGCCGGATAATTGTACTCCTCCAGCCGGATGACGATCAGAAGCGGCGCGATCTCGGATTTGTAGGGCAAATTGCCGGCGATGAAGATGACCGAGCCGTATTCGCCGACGCCGCGCGCGAAGGCCAGCGCAAAGCCGGTGACGATGGCCGGCGCCAGGCCTGGAAACAGGATGCGGGTGATGATCTGGAAGCGGCTGGCGCCAAGCGTGGCGGCGGCTTCCTCCACCTCCTTGTCGATCTCCTCCATGATCGGCTGCACGGTGCGCACGACAAAAGGCAGGCCGATGAAGATCAGCGCGATGACGATGCCGAGCGGCGTATAGGCGACCTTGACGCCAAGCGGCATCAGCAATTTGCCGATCCAGCCGTTCGGCGCGTAGAGCGTGGTCAGCGCGATGCCGGCCACCGCCGTCGGCAGCGCGAAGGGCAGGTCGACCATGGCATCGACGATGCGGCGGCCGGGAAAGCGGTAGCGCACCAGCACCCAGGCGACCAGCGTGCCGAAGACGACGTTGACGCCAGCCGCGATGAAGGCGGTGCCGAAGCTGATTTCAAGCGCGTTGATGGTGCGACGGTCGGTTGCGATCGCCCAGAACTCGGGCCAGCCAAGGGCGGCCGAGCGCCAGATCAGCCCCGACAGCGGGATGAGGATGATGAGGGTGAGATAGGCAAGCGAGAAGCCGAGCGTCAATCCGAAACCAGGAATGACACTCGGCTGTCTGAACCGCCACCCCGCCTGCGCGGATGCTGTGGTCGCGGATGTTGCGGTCATCGCGTTCAGGGGAGTCCCTCCCACTCAACCAAGCTTGCCACCGCTATGGCGCGAAGAGGTCTGAGTGCGCAAGTTGGTTGAACGATCCCTCCCACTACGTCTATTCGCTCAGTGGAATTTCGTCCTCCGTCGCCACTCGGGAATTCCGCGGTCGTGCAGCTACCACTTAGAGGGCGGACATTGGATCAGGTCGGATAGGCACCCTCCCCGAAATGATAAGGTCGCCCCATTTTCAATCGGCTAATACTCCGCCGCTGGAACAGGTGCCTGCATATGCAGGTGCGATGTCCCGAGAAACGTCCTGCCGTGGACCTCAACATGCTCGATATGCGGCGCTCCGCTGTCGAATGTCAGCGTGAAAGCCAACAGGCAGATGCAGCCGAAAGTAGAGCCATCCCCAACAGAATAGGTGTGATGAGTCTCAATAGCATCTCGTGCAATACCCTTGGAGGAGTTCTGCGTAGGGCTAAACCAACGTAACAATAAGATGCTGGCTGGATATCGATCGGGGAGTAGAAGAAATGGAGACCATTTCAAAGGAGTTGATGAAACTGGCCGAACACATCCGTCCGGCGCGCGAAGCGTTCGCAGAAGCGGATAAAAGGAGGATCGAATCCGCCTTGGAGGCGGGTCGGCTTCTCTGTCAGGCCAAGAATGACTGCCCACATCAGCAATGGCGGGCTTTCCTGACATTGGCTGATATCTATGAGCGACAGGCTCAAGAATTGATGCACTTGGCTCGCGCGGGATTGACGGCCCACGTCGTTTCGCAAATTGGGGGCATTGATGCGGCACTGGCCTATCTGGTGAAGGCAAGATTGCCCGAGCCAGGCGAATGCCTGACAGTGGGAAGGATAGGCTGGCCTGAAAAGAACACGCCCTTTGCCATCATCAAGCCCAACACCGCCCATCCTGGTTACTACGACGTGGCGATTGCCGACATGTGGGCCAATCCCGCAACAGTTTTCTGTTCTACGAAGCCGCTAAAGGGGGGAAGTGTACGGCTTGCCGACGGGTCGTTCTTCGACAACCTCTGGCGTATCATCGATAGGGAATTGGACGTGCCGCATTCGCAGCGCGAATTCCAAATGATGCCGGCGGATCTGTTCTCCCAGGATGGAGCTTTCCTCTTCGCAAAGCCAGTCACCGCAGGTCGTGGTCCGAAGACAAACCGGGCGCCCAACCACGCGCATTGATTCGTTGCCTGAGCCGTGCCTGACGGCAGGTCTCCATTGCGGCCACCAGACATGAGGGTAGGAACACTCCGCTGCGCAGTCCCAGATGAGTCAAACAGAAATTTATCAAGCCCAGGCGAGGCTATTCGAGAGTAATTTCCTGACTCGTATTCCCGATGGCAGGATTAGTCAGCGGACATTGGACGCTTTGAGAGCCTGGCAGCGACAAACGAAGCGACCGCAGGCCGGAGAATTGACGAAGAAAGAGTTCGATCAGCTGATGCGGTTTGATCCTGGCAAACACGCTTGGAAGCGATCTCCGGATCAATAGACGGAACCTGGATCGCGGTTTGGGGACATCGCTCTGGGGTAGAAGCTGCCAAAAAGGCTTTGGCGGGATGCCAGAAGAAGTCGTCTCGGCCCGACGATTGTTCGTACGTGTCCAATTCCGTCGATCGTAGCGGCCCAGGGTGGTCAGCCGCCGTCTTTTGCGAGCAGCGAGGTCTGTTTCGAAGGAAAGGGTAGATATTCCTGCACAATGGCCTGAGCCGGAAAGCAGCCGTAGACCAGGCGTTTGCCGCCACTTCAACCGCGAAGTTCCGCTCGTCTCAATGCACTCTCGTAAAGGCACTGGTCGGAAACGGACGACAGTGAACCCATTCCAACAGCGTTTGCCAACGGGCGCCGCAGGCAACCGATCCTTCGCCCGCGTTTTGGCGAGGAGGTATCGCTCGGGTCTAATCCCGTGGGAAGGCTATCAACATTTAGAGTAGTCAAATGGCGCCGGCGGAGGTTTCCAGATCGCGGCGGGTCTCGGAAGAGGTAAAGCCATATCCGATTTCGCGCTCCATTTTCTTGATCGCTGCTGGCTTAATCGAACAAAATCATCATCAGAGTGGCGAGTTCATGCGCATCGCGGTTGTTGGCTCAGGTTACGTCGGTCTCGTGTCTGGGGCATGCTTGGCTGACTTTGGTCACAAAGTCGTCTGTATCGACAAGGCAGAGGCAAAAATTGTCGATCTTCAAGCTGGAAGAATGCCGATTTATGAGCCAGGTCTCGAAGACCTTGTCTGCAAGAATTCTGCGACTGGGCAGCTCGTCTTTAGCACCGAGCTTGCGCCAGCAGTCGCAGATGCGGATGTGGTGTTCATCGCTGTCGGAACGCCTTCGAGGCGAGGCGACGGTCATGCCGACCTTTCCTATATTTACGAGGCGGCGCGGGAAATTGCGGCTGCGCTTCGCGGTTTCACCGTGGTCTCTGTCAAATCCACAGTGCCAGTGGGGACAGGAGATGAAGTCGAGCGGATTATTCGCAGCTGCAACCCGACGGCAGATGTAGCAGTTGTGTCGAACCCGGAATTCCTTCGCGAAGGGGCAGCTATCGACGACTTCAAACGTCCCGACAGGATCGTTATCGGTCTACCGTCGGACGAACGCAGCCGCGAAGTGATGGCGGAAGTCTACCGGCCACTCTATCTCAACCAAGCGCCGATCATGTTCACCGGACGTCGCACGTCAGAACTGATAAAGTATGCGGCCAATGCCTTCCTGGCGCTCAAGATCACATTCATCAACGAGATTGCGGATCTTTGCGAGAACGTAGGTGCGAACGTGCAGGAGGTGGCGCGAGGCATCGGGCTAGACAACCGCATCGGTTCTAAATTCCTGCATGCGGGCCCAGGCTATGGGGGATCCTGTTTCCCGAAGGATACGCTGGCTCTCGTCAAGACGGCGCAAGATAGCGGCGCGCCGCTACGGCTGGTCGAAACGACGGTCGCCGTGAACGACCAGCGAAAACGCACCATGGCCCGCAGGATCGTGCTCGCCTGTGGCGGCAATGTGCGAGCAAAAACGATAGCCGTACTGGGTCTCACATTTAAACCCCACACGGATGATGTCCGTGACGCGCCTTCCCTCTCGATCATCCAGGCTTTGATCGATTTCGGGGCGTTTGTTCGGGTGTATGACCCTGAGGGCATGGAACAGGCCAAGCTCATGCTTGGCGCCAGCGTCGACTATGCGAGGGGAGTGTACGAATGCGCCAAGGGCGCCGATGCCCTGGTGATTATCACCGAGTGGAACCAGTTTCGCGCTCTCGATTTTGAACGGCTGTCGCGCTGCATGTCGAAGCAGGTAGTAGTCGACCTTCGTAACATCTACAGGCGCGAAGAGGTCTGCAAGCATGGTTTTGAGTACGTGAACATCGGCGAGGGGGTGACAGCGGAGAATTCTGCTTTTGCCGCGGCCGCCGAATGAGGTATTTCATCACCGGAACCGCCGGATTTATCGGATTTCATCTGGCGCGACGCCTACTGGATGACGGTCACTCCGTAACCGGCTTCGACGGCATGACGCCGTACTACGACGTTGCCTTGAAGCAATCCCGAAATGCCTTGCTTCAGCGATATGACGCCTTTCGCTTCCACGTCGGACAGTTGGAAAACATGGACGCGCTCCGGCGGGCGGCAGACTCGGCCATGCCCGATGTGATTGTCCATCTGGCCGCACAGGCCGGTGTGCGGTACTCGATCGACAATCCGCGAAGCTACACCGACAGCAATCTGGTCGGTTCCTTCAACGTCCTTGAACTTGCCCGTGACCTGAAGCCAGGACATCTGCTGCTTGCTTCCACCAGTTCGGTCTACGGCGCGAATGAAACAATCCCGTTCGTTGAGACCGACAAGGCCGATTGGCCACTAACGTTCTACGCGGCCACCAAGAAGGCGGTGGAGGCGATGTCACACTCGTATTCGCATCTTTTCCAGATTCCAACGACATCCTTCCGGTTCTTCACCGTGTACGGCCCCTGGGGCCGACCCGACATGGCGCTCTTCAAGTTCGTCGACGCCATTCAGAACGAGCGTCCGATTGAAGTCTATGGCGAAGGCTTGATGAAACGCGATTTCACCTATGTTGATGATCTTGTTGAAGCCATCGTTCGGCTCATCGGATGCGTGCCCGTGGCCGGCCGGCCGGTGTCTGGACCGGATGTCGTCGATACGCTGTCACCCGTGGCGCCTTGGCGTGTTGTCAATATAGGCGTCGGCCAGCCGGTGGAGCTGTTGTCCTTCATCGAGACAATCGAGAATTGCCTCGGCAAACGTGCCATCCGCAAGATTTTGCCGATGCAATCAGGCGACATGCCGGCGACTTATGCTGATCCGCGCCTCCTGCAGACCCTTACAGGCTTTCGCCCCAAGACCAGCATACAGGACGGGGTGGCTGCCTTCGTACGCTGGTATCTGCAAGAACGACCCTCATCGCGGCCGACAATCGCCGCCTGAACATTCCTTCGTTCAAATACACCAAACAAACAGCTGAAGCGGCAGATCCCTTCCAAGCGGACCGTGGCACAGAGCGGGCCAGCATGGCCCTCTCAGGCCGACACCAGCTTGGCATGTATCTTGGGCCTGGCGCCGCGCCAGGATGTCACCTCAATGGTTGCTCCGTCGCCGCAAAGCACGGCAAAACCACCGTCAGTATGCGCCTGGACCTGGCCAGTCAGCCCTATGTAACGCCCTCGTTCCGCAAACATGCGTGCCTTGTCGACGACGATTTTGCTGCCCTCGCCTACAGTGAAGGCACCTGGATAGGGATCGCCGACAGCGCGGACAAAACGAAGAATGGCCTCAGCCGTCTGCGTCCAGTCTATCGATCCGTCATCCGCCGAGCGCTTGGCGCAGTAGCTGGCGAGGGAATCGTCCTGCGCAACGCCCACGCCGTTGTCGCGGGCGATCGCTGACACAACGAGGGGTGTCATTTCCCGCAGGGCCTGCTTGTGCTTTTCGTAGAGCGAACGCGCGGTCTCGTCCTGCGCCACGGCAAAAAGCTTCTGCAGGATAACCGGGCCACTGTCGACGCCTTCATCGAGCCGAAAGAATGTCGATCCAGTCTCCCTCTCGTTCGCGATGATCGTCCAAGGGATCACCCCCCTGCCTCGAAAGCGCGGCAAGGGCGCCGGATGAAAGCCTACCGACCCAAGGCGGGCGACCGAACGAAATTCGGCCCGGCAGATCTGCGACCAACCGATCACCAGCGTCAAATCGGGGCGACCTTGTTCGAGCCAAGCGACTGTATCAAACGCGTTGATGTTCTTGGTCAGATGGACCGAGGCTCCGGCGGCGCGCGCCGGACCCGACAAATCCACAAAATCTGAATGGCGTGTGGAGGCGTCGGCCGCAAGGGTGACAAGCAGCGATGGCGTCATACCCGCTTCAACGAGGGCGTCGAAAGCAACACGGGACCCTTCCACCGCACCGACAAAGGCTATGCGCATCAAATTCGAACTCCAGCTTAAGTGCCGCAAGCGACAGCGAGACGCGGACCTTTTCTATGGCCGCTTCGATTCTACGCCCAAGTTCACCTTTAGAGGTAAACGGCAGCATTGACGTAGCCATATTTGCATCTCCTCCAGTCGAGGAAAGCTGGATATCTAGAGACTGGGACAGTGGGACTGGAATACGCAATGGAGAGCTTCGCCGACCCGGCATTTCGGTATCGCAGCGCCACCACTCCTGCTGGGAACTGGGGATCGCACCGGCTACGCGTGGCGGTCGTGATTCCCGGACCTGGTGCGGGGGGCACGGGACATGCCATGCATGGTCTCGCCAACCGTTGGGATGCGCCCCGGTTCTCGGAACCACCATCATATGGTTCGCCAGAGCGTGTTTCGAAACAGCCTCCTGACACCGAAGGCCTGTCGCCATGCTGACGACCACCCTTCGCGCATTCCAGAAGATCGACACCCGTATCAGGATGAGCTGGGCTGCGTCGGGCGCCGATGCGTTTCTTGTCTCCTACCCGAAATGCGGAGGAACCTGGCTTAGACAGATCCTTTCGGACTACTTCAATCGCCACGCCCGTTGCGGAAATGCCGGTCTTTCCCCGATGTTCGAGGTTCTTCCGGATTTCGATCTCGATCCAGCGAGGGGCATCCCGGCCTTCCGTTACACAGAAGAGCGCCCCAGCGTGCCACTCGTCCTGGTTTCGCACCTGGGCTACAGGCGCTCGCTCTTTCTCAACCGGCCCGTCATCTTCATGGTGCGAGATCCACGCAGCATAATTGTATCAGCTTATTTCCATGCTACGCGTCACAAACACTGCTTCGAAGGAAACATGGACGCGTTCATTGCCGATCGTAAACAAGGCTTGCCGGCTCTGATCGTCTACCTGAATGAGTGGGGCCGAGGCCTTAAGCATCACGAGAATGCGGTGTTGAGCTATGAGGAATTGACCGAAGACCCTGCGGGGACCTGTACGCGGATCCTGAGATTCCTTGGCCACACGACGTCCGCGCGCGAGCTACAGGCTTCCATCGACGCTTCGCGTTACGATGCGATGCGTGAGCTTGATATGGCGGGCAGCCCGGCGGCGCATGATGATGAAAGCCATCAGACACGTTGCGGTAAGGTCGGCGGCTTTGCGGACTATCTTAGTGATGTGCAGGCCGAACTCATCGAGCAGACCTGCATGGACTGGCTAACTCCAGCGGCGGTGGAGCTGCTTCGCCGTGGCGGAACGCGGCTCGTATGCGGCTCGTATGAACTTCATTGCTGACTCATCGATAAAAACGCCAGGGCGAGATGATCGACGGTTTGGAATTAAGAGAGGCGTAAATGCGACTTGCGCTTGTGCAGGCGGGTTTGGGTGCAGGAGGGACGGAGCGTGTGGTCAGTCTGCTTGCCGCGGATCGATGCCGGCGCGGCGATGAAGTCCATCTGTTTGCTTTCGTGAGAGAAGAAGAAAAGAGCTACTTTGCCCTGCACCCGAATGTCACGGTTCACAAGCTTGTAGAGGATGAAGCTTCACGGCTTTCGAAATTCGGATTTGTCCGCAGCCTGCGGCGCGTGTTCATTTTGCGTGCAGAATTCAAAAATCTTCAGCCTACCCTGGTCGTTTCATTTCTAACAAAAATCAATATTCTCTGCCTGCTGGCGGCAAAAAACCTCGGCATCCGGGTCATTATCTCGGAACGAAACAATCCAAACGCGCAAAAAAAGCACTTCGCATGGCGCCTCGTTTCCGGGGTTATACTTCGATGGGCGGATCGGCTTGTCATGCAGACCGATGCGATTCTCACGACACTGCCGGATACGCTCAGAAGAAAGGCCTTCGTTATCGGGAATCCGTGCCAAGCAACCGATGCCCACAAGAACCAAGGCACCGAGACGTTTCGTCTGGTCGCCGTCGGACGTCTGGTGGAACAGAAGGGCTTCGATACGCTGATCAAGGCGTTTGCCAAGATCGCTACGGAATTTCCGGCATGGACATTGACGATTTTCGGCGAGGGACCGGATAGGGGTCTTCTTCAAAGTCAGATCGATGCACTTGATCTGAGGGACAGGGTAAAGCTTGACGGCATTACGGAGCGTCCGGGTGAATGGGCACGCGACGCCTCCCTGTTTGTCCTAACGTCACGGTATGAAGGCTTTCCCAACGTGCTGATCGAGGCTATGGCGGCCGGCCGGCCGGTCGTCGCAACGGACTGCGATTTCGGTCCATCCGAGATCATCGAGTCAGGCGTTTCGGGTTTGCTCGTGCCGGTTGACGATGTTGCCGAGTTGGCATCCGCAATGGCATGCCTGATGCGAGACAACGCTCTTCGCCAGAAAATGGGGCGATTAGCTCGCGAAACGAGCGCCCGGTTCTCAATGCAGGAGATCGCGGAAAAATGGAACACCGCTTTGACGAAATTCTGAAATTGAAAGCAATCGACACCGAACTCAGCCATTCAGGTTCTCGATCTGCAATCGAAATATCCGGTGTTGGACAAGAACATCTCAAGCGTTCTCAGGCGCTGTTCGGCGCAGGTCGAGTCCTTGTTCTGCCTTTCGAAATTATGTTTCACAACATCTCCCGTGACGTGGTTTAGCTTTTGATTATTACGGAGCGTCGCGGTTGGCCGGAGGGCGTATCAGCGAGCCGCGGCAGGCATGCCGACGAAAGGAGCATCGCTCATGAAACGCACGTTCGACCTGCTCGTTGCCGCCTGCCTTCTGCTGCTGATGTCGCCCTTCATCATGGTACTTTCAATTGCAGTCGCGCTGCTTCTTGGGCGTCCAGTTTTTTTCCGCCAGGAACGTCCCGGACTGCACGGAAAAACCTTCAAGATAATCAAGTTCAGAACGATGACCGATCGTCGGGATCGTCATGGCCGGCTGCTGCCCGATGCTTACAGGCTGACTGGCTTCGGTAACTTCCTGCGGGCAAGCAGCCTTGATGAGCTGCCCGAACTGATCAACGTATTGCGGGGCGAGATGAGCCTCGTCGGGCCTCGGCCTCTTTTGGTAGAATATCTGCCGCGCTATAGCCCTGAGCAGGCGCGTCGTCACGAAGTCACTCCTGGCATCACGGGCTTGGCGCAGGTGAAAGGCCGCAACGCACTTGATTGGGAGGACCGCTTCGCTCTGGACGTTTGGTATGTTGATCACCGGACATTCTGGCTCGACATAAGAATCCTCTGCCTGACCTTTTACAAGGTGTTCATCCGCGAGGGCATCAACCCCGCAGGACACATGACCATGCCCAAATTCAGGGGCTCGCAGGCTCCTGCGCCAAGCCCGCCATTAATGATATCCGGATCGCGCCTGCCACGGCTGGCTTTGAGGGTTGCAGTCTTGGGGGGGTTGCTAGAGCTCGGGATTGCGGGCTTCGTTTTCGTTGTGGATCCGTATGGGATTAGTCATCTTCCGGAGATTCGCGATTTCAATGCCGAAAAGACACATCGCCTCTCGATAGGCGCGAGTGCAGAGCACTCGCTACGTCTATGGCTTACCGACTACGATACCTTGATCCTCGGCGGCTCGCGGGCTCGCGTCGGTCTTGACCCAGCAGGACCGAGCCTCAACAGGCTAAAGGCCTACAATGCGGCAGTTCCCCGCGCGAGCATGGTCGAACTCTATGACATTGGCATGTTCGCCTTGGCTCATGACACGCCCCGCCGGGTGATCGTCAATCTCGATTTTTCCATGTTTGAGGCCGACCAAAAGGAAACGCAAGATTTTCCGGAATCCGGCTTTGCCGGGGTTCCAATGCCTATCGTTTATGCGCGCTCCTTGTTCTCCCCTGAAAGCTTTATCGACGCTTTGCGGACGGTGCACGCCAACAGCATTGGATTTCGAGAGACCGACAAGGAAGACGGTTTTCACCAGATCACGCTAGCGCACAATTACAGCTACAGACAGGTATCCGACCAGAAGCTGAATCGGTTGATGGCGGAGTTTTCGTCCCCCGGCAGCTTCGACTATGACCTGACCAGAATCGGCCTGTTGCGTGACCTGCTGGACCGCCTCACCGCCGCTGGCGTGGACGTCACGCTCTTCATTTCACCGATACATGCTCGTCAGATGGAAGCACTCAGGGCCATGGGGCTTCTCCCGGTTTACGACCGCTGGCGTATGGACCTCACATATGCTGTAGATCAGGTCAATGCATTCAAGACAGCCACGTCTGAAGTGAAACTGTGGGATTTTAGCGGCTATAACTCCATTACAATGGAAGACATTCCGGATCCGGGCGATCGTCATCAGGCGATGCGATGGTACTGGAACTCTGCGCGCTATACCCCGGCTTTGGGAGAGTTGATGCTGGATCGCATGCTCGGCGAGGCCTATTCGGGTCCGTCGGATTTCGGCGTATCTCTTACCGGATCCAACCTTGGATCAGTCCTCGACCAACAGCGAAAGAGGCGCGTCATATATGTTGCGCTTCATCCCGAGGAGATTGCTAAAATATGGAAGTATCTGATTTTCTTTAAGATGAGAGAGCCAAATACTTAAGATATTCTTGCCCTATCTGTTGAATGTAATTTATCATTCTAATTTTTCGCGCCGTATATATTCGGCGATGAACTCACCGTGAAGCTGCTTACCGCTAATGGAGTAGGCCGTCAGTCGTATCAGCGATCAGGTCCTAGCTTATTGGGGTTGCGACAGGACCAAACTTGGTCGTGGCGGCTTTCTGGTTTCTGCCGATGATGGAAGCCATCGGCAGAAACAGTCCCTGAGAACGACCAAGGGAAGTTTATTGCCGATCAAGAATGAGCGGGGCGACTTTGGCTACGGTTGCGATGATCGGAAGACTGGCTCAACGGGTTCTGCAAGCTGCCAGGCGCAAGAGTGCGGGCCGCACGCGCATGGCCAATATCGCACACCTTCTGACCGGCAACTTTCTTGGCTCATTGCTGGCACTTGTAGCCTTTACGCTTTCAGCACGAGCGCTTGGCGTGACGAACTATGGTGAGCTTGCATTGATTATTGCGTTCACAAGGGTCGTCGAGCGCGTTGTCAGCTTCCAGTCGTGGCAGCCCATTATCAAATACGCAGCCGGCCTGGACGCATCCGAGGGCCACGAGAATTTGCGCGTCCTCATGAAGTTTGGCCTGCTTATCGATGTCGGCGCCGCTGTCTGCGCCTGGGTCGTCGCCATTGGCGCTGCCCTTCTCATTGCGCCAGTTTTCGGTTGGTCGGCGCAGATCGTGCATCTTCTTGTTCTCTACTCCAGCGTTCTGCTGTTTCAGATTTCCGGCGTCCCCGTGGCTGTCCAACGCATGGCCGGAAACTTCCGCCTCCTCGCCTACGGGCAGCTGCTCAACGCCGTTCTGCGCGTGTTGCTGTGTCTCCTCGGCGTGCTGCTCAACGCCGATCTCGTTTATTTCACAGCGGTTTGGGCCGGAACGCAGATCCTCGGCTCCCTGACGCTCCTGACGCTGACCATGCGCGCGCTACACAAGCAGGGTGTCCACAATGTCCTGGGCGCGCCTTTGGCCGGCATCACACGCCGCTTCCCCGGCATTTGGAATTTCGCGTGGTCGTCCAACATTTCGCTCACTTTGCGCGCTAGCGCGCAAGAGCTCGATACGCTGCTGGTCGGATGGCTAGCCGACCCGGCCTCGGCTGGCTTGTACCAGATCGCCAAGCGCATAGGCCGCGTCGGCCAGCAAGTAGGCCCGCAGGTGCAGAACGTTCTCTATCCCGATGTTGCCCGCCTTTGGGCGAAAGGCAGCATCGAGGAATTCAAGCGGGTGATCTTTCAGGCCGAGGCCATGCTGCTCGGCTTTGGTGTCATTTGCATCCTGGTCGTGGCGGCGATCATCCGGCCGCTGCTCACCTGGACCGCGGGACCGGAGTTCATAGGCGCAGCCAGCCTCGTCGTCGTGCAGATGGTGGCGGTCACGTTCGTGCTTTCGGGCTCAGCCGCCCGCACGGCGCTGCTTGCCATGGGACGGCAACGTGAGGTGTTGCGCATTGTTGTCGTTGCGACAGCCGCCTTCCACATGACGGCCCTCCTGCTCATCCCGCGGATCGGCGCGATGGGCGGCAACATTGCCCATATCATCCTGGGCATTCTGTGGACCCTCGGCCTGGGGCTTTCGTTGCGAAAGGCGCTCAAGACCGTTCATCACCCCGACCGGCAGGTCCCGCCGGCAGACGCTCTCAACCAAGCAAGTCTTGCCCCTTCAAAGGCGATTTAGATGACCGTTGAACCCCAAGCCTCAACAACCTTGCCCACGGTACAGCGACGCCCTGCTCCTTCGTCGCCGTCCCTCACCCACCTGCAGCGGCTCGAGGCTGAATCGATCCATATCATGCGGGAGGTGGCAGCCGAATTGCGCAACCCCGTGATGTTGTATTCCGTGGGCAAGGATTCCGCGGTGATGTTGCATCTCGCGATGAAGGCCTTTCACCCGTCGCCGCTGCCGTTTCCCCTGCTCCACATCGACACGACCTGGAAGTTCAGGGAGATGATCCGCTTCCGCGATGAAACCGTTGCCCGGCTTGGTTTGAATCTGCTGGTGCGGCGCAACGAAGCCGGTCTCGCCGAGGGCATCACACCGTTTACCCACGACTCGTCGATCTACACGCAGATCATGAAGACCGAAGCGTTGAAATCGGCGCTGTCCTCGTTCGGCTTCGATGCCGCGTTCGGCGGGGCGCGGCGAGATGAGGAAAAAAGCCGCGCCAAGGAGCGGGTGTTTTCGCTGCGCAGCGACAGTCATGGCTGGGATCCAAAGAACCAGCGTCCGGAACTATGGAATCTCTACAACGGCCGGCTGAAGCCTGGGGAGTCTGTTCGCGTCTTTCCCCTCTCGAACTGGACCGAAACCGATATCTGGCAATACATCATGAGGGAGCGCATCCCGCTCGTGTCGCTCTACTTTGCAGCAAAGCGCCCGGTGGTGGAGCGCGACGGACAGTGGATCATGGTGGACGACGACCGTCTGCCGCTGCGCCCCGGGGAAGTGCCTGAGATGCGCTCGGTCCGCTTCCGCACCCTCGGTTGCTATCCACTCACCGCGGCCACCGAGAGCACAGCCGCGACGGTTCCCGAAGTGCTCCAGGAAATGCTTGCCTCGAGGACTTCCGAGCGATCGGGCCGCCTGATTGATCATGACGAGGCGGCGTCGATGGAAAAGAAAAAGCGTGAGGGGTACTTCTGATGCTGGGTTTTGCTCAAGCCGCGGACCTCGAAGCTTCCTTGGAGCGCGAGACCACTTCGCAGTACCTTCATGCCCATGAGCGGAAAAGCCTGTTGCGGTTTCTCACTTGCGGCAGCGTGGACGACGGCAAGTCGACACTGATCGGCAGGTTGCTTTACGACACCCAACGGCTGATGGAAGATCAACTCGCGGCCCTTGCGGTTGATTCACGGCGACACGGCACGACTGGCGACGATCTCGACTTCGCCCTTCTGGTCGACGGCCTCGCCAGTGAGCGCGAACAAGGCATCACGATCGATGTGGCCTATCGTTTCTTCGCCACCGAGCAGCGCAAGTTCATCGTCGCCGACACACCCGGCCATGAGCAATACACCCGCAACATGGCCACTGGCGCGTCCAACGCCGACCTCGCGGTCATCCTTGTCGATGCCCGGCAGGGAATCCTCACCCAGACCCGCCGGCATTCCTACATCGTTTCCCTGCTTGGCATCCGGCACGTTGTTCTGGCG
This sequence comes from Mesorhizobium sp. Root695, assembly GCF_001428185.1. Classification (NCBI taxonomy): domain Bacteria; kingdom Pseudomonadati; phylum Pseudomonadota; class Alphaproteobacteria; order Hyphomicrobiales; family Phyllobacteriaceae; genus Mesorhizobium; species Mesorhizobium sp. Root695. The sequence continues at coordinate 347,140 of NZ_LMHO01000012.1, forward strand.
ATCAACAAGATCGACCTGGTTGGCTACTCGCAAGCTGTGTTCGACGAGATCGAGGCCGCCTATCGAAGTTTTGCGGAGCCGCTCGGCTTCGTTTCGCTACAGGCAATCCCACTGTCGGCTCGCTATGGCGACAATATTCTTTCCAGAAGTGCGAACCTCCCCTGGTATCAGGGCCCGACACTCATCGAGCATCTGGAAACTGTCGAGGTGGACAGTGACCGCCGTGCCGCTCCGTTCCGCATGCCGGTGCAATGGGTCAATCGTCCCAACCTCGACTTTCGCGGATTTGCCGGCACCATCGTAGCCGGAGTGGTGAGACCAGGAGACCGCGTGGCGGTGGCGCGCTCAGGCGTCACGACCTTGGTGAAGCGTATCGTCACCCAGGATGGGGACCTGTCGGAGGCGGGTGCCGGCGAGGCAGTCACGCTGACGCTTGAAGATGAGATCGACGTCTCCCGCGGCGACGTTCTGGCAGCTGCAGCCGAGCGCCCCGAAGTCTCCGATCAGTTTGCGGCGCACGTGCTGTGGATGCATGACGATCCATTGATCCCCGGCCGCCCCTACGTGATCAAGCTTGCCACCAGCGTAGTAGGTGCAAGCGTCACCGACATAAAACACAGACTGGATATCAACAATTTTGCAAAGCTCGCCACGAAAACTCTTGAAAAGAACGAAGTTGGCTTCATCAATCTGATGACGCAGGCGCCGCTTGCTTTCGACCCTTTCAGCCGGGTGCATGAAACCGGCGCGTTCATCATCATCGACCGGATGACCAATCATACGGTTGGCGCTGGAATGATCGACTTCAGTCTGCGCAGGGCGAGCAACATCCACTGGCAGGCACTGGACGTGGACATGAACGCGCGAGCGATCGCCAAGGGGCAAAGGCCAGCGGTGCTGTGGTTCACAGGCCTCTCGGGTGCCGGCAAGTCAACGATCGCAAATCTCGTGGAGAAGCGCCTTCATGCAAACGGCAAACACACCTATCTTCTGGATGGCGACAATGTTCGCCACGGCCTGAACAGGGACCTTGGCTTTACCGACGCAGATCGCGTCGAGAACATTCGGCGGGTGGCTGAAGCCGCCAAGCTGATGGTCGATGCGGGGCTGATAGCGCTGGCTTCCTTCATTTCGCCATTCCAGGCGGAACGCCGGATGGCGCGCGACCTCTTTGCCGACGGGCAGTTTATCGAGATCTTTGTCGATACGCCGCTGGAGGTGGCAGAAGGTCGTGATCCGAAGGGACTGTATCAACGCGCCCGAAATGGACTGATCCAGAATTTCACTGGCATTGGCAGTCCCTATGAGCGCCCCGAGGCTCCTCACATCACGATCACTCCAGATCTGAGCGCCGAGGAGGCTGCGGAACTGATCGTCAGCTATCTCGACCGCGGCAGCTATCTTGGAAACGTAACCGGGTAAGTCGGCGATGAGTGATGGGACTGGCCGAGAGCCGATACGGGTTTGCTTTCCATTTGTTGGTGACGATGTCGGCGGAAGTCACATCTCGGCACTTAAGCTCGTCCAGAATCTCGACACCTCAAGGGTCATTCCGGTTTTGGTGCTGCAAGAAACCATGGGGCCGCTCGCAGCGTTTCTGACACGGGAGAGCCAACCCTTCATGGGTTTGCCTCCTTTGACAACATTGCCCGCGAAAGGAACAACCTTGGGCGGTGTCGCCACCTATTTGACCAGCACGCTACCGCAGTTAAGCCGTTTTATCAGAGAGCAGAGGTTCGACATCATTCATACCAATGATGGGAGAACGCACATCAACTGGGGCATTGCGGCACGGTTTGCGGGCGCCCGACTGGTTTGGCATCATCGCGGCGATCCCGATGCAAAGGGCGCCAATATTCTTGGGCCGTTAATTGCGGATCGCATGGTGACCGTGTCGCGATTCTCGCGGCCGAAGCATCCGATCAGATCCTTCAATGGGCGCCTCAGCGTCATCCACAGTCCCTTCGACCAGCCATCGGTCGTTCCTGATAGGGCCGCAGCCAAGGCCACGCTTCTGAAAGAGCTCGGCCTAGCACCAGGCACACGCGTCCTGAGCTTCATCGGTGGGCTGATCGAACGAAAGCGGCCGCTCCTCTTCATCGACATACTTGACCGTTTCGTGCGGGAGCATCCGCAAATCCCGGTCGTCGGCTGCGTGTTCGGGAATTCACCTGCGGGCTCGCAAGATCTTGAATCGGCCGCCCGCATACGCTGCTCCGAGCGCGGGCTCGGCCAAGCGGTGCGCTTCATGGGTTTTCGCAACCCGATCGAACCTTTCCTCGCGGCAACGGACGTTCTGGTCGTTCCCGCCATGGGAGAGCCCTTCGGCCGGACCCTTATCGAGGCGATGTTCCTCGGGACGCCGGTGGTTGCGACCGATCATGGCGGCAACCCGGAAGCCATCGAGAATGAGCGGACCGGATTTCTGGTCACACCGGAAGACGCGGGGGCTTTCATGGAGCCGCTATCGCGGTTGCTGTCCAATCCGCGGCTCTGGGCCCGGATCAGCGACGCAGCCCGTGACCACGCCTTCTTCTCCTACAGCACGCACCGCCATGTCGAAAATGTCATGAAGATCTATGACGGGGCGCTTTGCTCTCGCAAAGCCGGCTTGGCTTTCGATCTAACAAGCGAAATCGGCGGTTAAAGGGATTTGGCAATGCGGGCAGAGGACCTCGACTTCCTTGTCATCGGAGCCGCAAAAAGCGCGACGACCTGGCAGCAGCAGCAGCTTCAAGCCGATCCGGGCTTCAGCACGCCGGATCCCGAGCTGCACTATCTCAGTCGCTTCTATGACCGTGGCGACACCCGAGGGAAGGGCCTCCATTGCCATGAGTGAATTTCGCGAAAAGTCAGCTGCGCTATTGACATATAGCTCCCCCGGCATTGATCGACGTCTGCCTCACGAAGGCCATGTTGCTGCTCGCGATGCGAACCAAGACAAGGAAGCTGCCCAGAGTGGGATCGTTACTACGACCCAGGCCGGTCAAGTTGGATATCGCCGCGAAATTGACGGCCTGAGGGCGATCGCCGTCGTTCTGGTGATTCTCTATCATTCAGGGTTTCGCGTCGCAGGCCATGACCCTTTTGCGGGTGGCTTTATTGGTGTTGACATTTTTTTTGTTATTAGCGGCTATCTGATTGGCTCGATTGTACAGCGGGAAGTCATGAATGGGACTTTCTCGTTCGCCAGCTTCTACGAGCGTCGGGCGAGACGGATCTTACCTGCACTGTATACCGTCCTAGCAGTAACGATCCCCCTCGCTTGGCTATATCTGCTGCCTGGTGCCTTTCGAGACTATTCAGCGAGCCTTTTGGCAACCGTTTTTTCAGCCTCCAACATATACTTCTGGCATGTCGCGAGCTATGACGCCGCCGACAATCTTTTTCGACCTCTAATTCATACCTGGAGCTTGGGCATCGAAGAGCAATTCTACGTGATCTTTCCTTGCTTTCTCCTATTGACTTGGAAATATTCTCGAAAGTTTCTAACTGTCATCCTATGCTTTGGGCTCGTCGTTTCATTCATTCTTGCGGAGTGGATGACACGGCATTTGCCGGACGCATCTTTTTTTCTACTGCCGCCTCGAATTTGGGAACTAGGGTTGGGGGTGTTTCTGGCAAGACGCGAATTGGCTGGCGGCCGGCTTGTGTCGATGCGCTCTTCACGAGTCGCGCCTGCGGTTGGTTTGGCGCTCCTGATCGTCGCGGTGCCGCTCATGCGACCGCAGTGGCACCACCCAGGACTTGTAACGCTGATCCCGATTGCAGGAACGGCGTTGCTTATCTGGTATACAGGGCACGGCGATCCCATTACCCGAGCGCTTTCCTCCCGACCGTTCGTATTTGTCGGCCTGATATCCTATTCTCTCTATCTTTGGCATCAGCCGATATTTGCTTTCGGAAGAATGACCGCCACCGCTTCCGTCGATGATGCGATGGTGCTTTTTTGGATTTTAGTGTCAATTATACTTGCTATTGCGACCTACCGTTTCGTTGAGATTCCGACCCGCAGCAGAAAGCGAACCAGCAAAAGCGTTATATGGCTGATTGCCTCCCTCGGGGCCGTCTTACTCAGCGGGGGCGGATACTACTGGTATGTCCAAAATGGCATGCCAAGCCGTTTTGCAGACGGTCTTGCCCCGATTGCCGCTGCATCCAATGTAAGCGAGGCGGAGATCTTTCAGAACGGGAAGAGCTGTCTCAACTTTGTGCCTGAACAAGGCCCTTGTACCTTTCATGGCTCGAATCCCGAGGGCTATGCCCTCGTTAGTTTGGGTGACTCTCACGCTCGTACTCTGCTTGGTCCAATGCGGGTCAGCCTCGACAGCTACCGAGATATCGCCTCGTTCACACCGCTCAATCGCGGCGGCTGCGTATTTCTCCTCGGTTTGCAAAGGGTTGACGTGGACCAACCGGGGTGTCCAGGCGACTACAATGACAAGAGGCTCGACTATGTAAGCAGGCTGAAGCGACCGATCGCCGTGCTCTTGTGGCGTCTCCCTATTCTCGTGGAGCAGAGTCGTTATGACAATGGCGAGGGGGGCATCGAGCCGGGCGACGATCATCCGCATTTGGCCAAGCTGGGTGAAACCGGGCCCGCCGATCCGGCTGCAGTCGCCACGGCCATTTCCCACACTGTGGGCACACTTCTGGAACGCGGGGTGAAGGTTGTCTTAGTCTATCCTATCCCGGAGATGGGTTGGAACGTCCCGCAGGTGCTTCTCATGCGGGCCAGACGCCAGAACGATCCTGCAGCTTATATGCAGGCGGAACCGATTTCGGTTTCCTACGAGGATTTCCGCAGGCGAACGCAACGGACATACGCACTATACGATCATGTAGTATCCGATCCAAATCTCGTGCGTGTGTATCCGGAGAAGGTCTTCTGCGATCAACAGCGCTGTTTCGCTAACCAAGGCTCTCAGGTTTTTTATCGGGACGACAACCACCTCAGCGAAACGGGCGCGTCCAAGCTCAATACTTTGATCATGGACGCCATCAAAGAACGGTGGGGGAAATGACGGATGACAGGCGAAGGAAGAAGCGTGGACCTTTCGACGGGTGAGACCTTATGCGACGTCTCAGCACGGAAGCGACAAGGCGGCCCTTGCAGTAGTGCTCGACGCTATGCCTTGCGGTGGTATATTTCGAAATACGGGTCCAAAGAGTTGGCAATTTTCTCATCCAGGTAGGCGATCTCGTCTCTGTCGAAATAGTCAACATAACCACCAATTTTACCACGCCGTACCTTAAAACTGTCGGGGTTCGACTGATCCGTCGGGCGCATTCTTTCGTGGCCGAAAGCGTCTGCCATTTCGATCTTTCGCAAATTCTCGAAAGAGCCAAAGCTTGTCGCTTCGTCGAGAATCATTTCCGGCACGCCCTGAATGCCCAGAAAATCCAACGCCGTGCGAAGCGCCGATTTTGGAGATTGGTGCATATGTTCGTAGGATAGAATTTGAAATGCTTTCACCCTGTCGCGGTTGTGTGCCCAAGCGTTATAGAACGCTATGATGGAATCAATGCTGCCAACATCTTGGACCAGAAATTCACTGATCGTTCCGTCAAACACCTTCATTCGATGCGTTGCGTCGAAATAATATGAAACAAGCACGTCTCTCGGATCCCGAACCAGAAATAGGATTTTTTTTCCTGAATATTTTGACTTGTCGATCTGGATCTCGCCAGGGCGCTTAAGGTTTGGGCTGTCGTCGTGAGAAAAACCAATGCAAGGGATCTTCGACGAGATCTTCCAGAAGTGCTGGATTTCCATTGGATTCTGCAAGTTAAGGCCGTAGTGTTTATCGATGACGCGGCCAACCATAGTGCGTAGCCATGTTCGACCGCATTTCGGGTATGAAAGCACAAAGGAGTCCCGCGACCAAAAGATCATTTGGCGGCGCAACGCTCCCAGGGGACCCGAGTAGCGTATTTTCTTTGGGACAATGGCTTCGCCAAGGAAAAAGGAACCGTCGCGAAGATTGTTCTTCAACCGTCCGAGCATAGAAAGCTTCCTTTGCTAGCATGAGCCTGGCGCATTAGCGTGGTCGATAACGAAGGTGCCGAAGAGCGGGATCGCCGGATCGAAACTCAAGCGACCCATTTTGATCTCCGGTGGGTTGTAGCGTCATTGTAAGCCACTGCGTCATCATTCAAGACATTACGGGCGATGTGTGTGCAAGCCGTTCTCCCAGGTAATAGCATCCTCCTGTTTGCAAGAAATCTCTGCAATTTGGGCTAAAGTCGATCAGCTTGGCACGCTGGTGCAACGGGTCGTGTCTGGCTGGCTGGTCCAGACTGGCGGAAGTACCTCTTTGGATTAACATTGGCAAAGTCCCGCCTGTGGATCCGGTATGTACTCCATGCACAAAAGCATGTGTTGCGTCGAAAGCAGGCAGAGCGCTCCATAGCAACATAAAATCGTAGCCTCGGATCCGAACGACAGCAGGTCAACCTGTTCTTGATTGAACAAGGGAATGGCCGTCGCGGATCGATGTCTGCGAGTTCAATCAGCTGCACATATTAACGCGCCCTCTGGAGCGCGGCGGCTTAGCTTTGTCGAGGTCCTAGGATGAGCCAGTCAGATCAGCCGTTTGAGGCAGTCGGTCCACTTGGAGGCCAATCCCTTTTAATGGCCACTGCAATCGCTCTCGGCCGTCTTGTCAGCAAACCGCGCACAATTGTTCATGTTCTGTCGTACTTGCGTCGACGGGTGATCGGGCGCGCCAAGGCCGTTGGCAAGAATCTTCATCTCTACGTCTTCGATCTGGCGATGGCGCTCGCGGCCCTGTCGTTTGCTTCATTCATGCGACTGGGCCTTGACGGAGATGTCACCAGTCCGGAAAGCTACCATTCGCTGCTTTTCGCACTCCCCTGTTTCCTGCTCACATGCGCCGTGGTCTTCCCGGTGACTTGCCTCTACACCCGCAACTGGCGATATGCATCCGTCGACGACATGCTCGGTATCCTTCGCGCGGTAATAGTCGCATCGCTCGCCTTCGTTTTTGTGATGTTTGTGGCGACACGGCTCGATTCGATCCCGCGCTCGGTGATGGCGATCGAGGTTCTGTTGCTCGTGCCGCTGCTCATCTCAGTTCGAATCCGCTCCAAGCTCCTTGAAGTAAGCCGCTTTGGCCCGGCCGCGAGCAGGGCAAAGAATGGATGCGACATGGTCCCTGTCCTGCTGATCGGTGCAGGCGATGCGGCTGATCTTTATATTCGCGCGCTGCAGCGGGACCCGGATGCACGCCATTGGCCGGTCGGCCTGCTGGAAAGAGGTGCGGCCACCGAGGGCTATTTTCTGCGTGGCGTGCCGATCTTGGGCGACATCGCTGATTTCGACGCGGTGATTAGCGATCTGGAGGGCCGCGGCATCAAACCCCGGCACGTGATCTTCACTGAACGAGTGCCTGGTCTCGTCGACCCAGCGCTCGAAGCGCTGATCGACCGGGCCGAACGTCTGGGCATCGCTGTCTCTCGCCCTGCCCCCGTCCTGGAACTGCGCAATCCCAAACACGAGAGTCGCTTCGAATTGCGTCCGATCGAACTTACCGACCTGCTGGAAAGGCCGCAGGCGGTGCTTGATAAGGGTGCGTTGTCGCGAATGATCGGAAACAGTCGCATCGTTGTGACTGGCGCCGGCGGCTCGATCGGCGGCGAACTTACACAGCAGATTGCCGCGCTTGGTCCGGCCGAAGTGATCCTGATCGATAACAGCGAATACAATTTATACGCCATCGATCTGGAGTTGGCGGAGAAATTCCCGAATGTGCGCCGGAAGCCATATATCTGTGACGTGCGCGACCCTGTTCGCCTGGGCGAGATCTTCCAACGGCATGGCGTCGACCTGGTCTTCCATGCGGCGGCGCTCAAACATGTGCCAATGGTCGAACTGAATCCCTGCGAGGGCGTCCTTACCAATGTCATCGGGACAATGAATGTCGCAGAAGCCGCGCGCCTTTGCGGTGCGAAGGCAATGGTCCAGATATCCACGGACAAGGTTGTGAACACGACCAACGTCATGGGCGCCACCAAGCGCCTGGCTGAACTCTATTGCCAGTCCCTGGACCTCGCTGTTGTCGCCAGTGACACACCCGCCCGCTTCATGACCGTTCGTTTCGGCAATGTTCTGGGCTCAAGTGGATCGCTGATCCCGCTGTTCAAGCGCCAACTTGCCCACGGCGGCCCGCTGACCGTAACCGATATGGAGATGAAGCGCTTCTTCATGACGATAAGGGAGGCGGTTGAACTCACCTTGCAGGCATCGGCCCACGGCCTGGAAAAGAGCCTAGGACAGGGCGAAATCTTCGTTCTCGACATGGGAGCGCCAATCAAGATCATCGACATGGCGCGCCGCATGATCAAGCTCGCAGGGTTTCGGCCGGATGAAGACATCAAGATCAAGATTGTGGGATGCCGGCCTGGAGAAAAGCTGTTCGAGGAGCTTTTCGACGAAAGAGAAAGACGTGTCGACGTCCCTATTTCCGGGGTCTTGGGTGCCGTGCCCAACCCGGTGCCCCTTGACACGCTGCGCAAGGCATTTTCGCAATTGCGCCGCCTGGCGAGAGCTGGCGACACTACGGGAGTGTTGAACCTTGTTGCGGAGCTGCTTCCCAGCTACCGTCGAGAGGAACCAAAACCCACGGCGGCCACTCCGGCGCCATTCGTGCCTCATGTGATACTCGGTTCGGCCAAGGCGACCACCACGCCTCCACACGAGGCGGCGGCCTGATGCCCGGCGGGAGCGCTGCCGTGCCAAGACATATTGCCTCGGTTCTGTTCGTTGCGCTGTCGTGCGGTACTGCACTGGCCGGAGCACCTCAACCAACTGTGGCCGAGGCACGGAGCGCGATCGAGCGCGCAGGGGTCTACTTCCGCGATCATCTCGGAGTGGCAGGAACTTATGTATGGAAATATTCGCTTGATGGCCAAAGGAGGGTGGGCGAAGGCGGCGCCGTGCCCACAAGCGTTGGCTGGGTACAGCCGCCTGGCACGCCGGCCGTCGGAGCTGCCTTCCTGCGCATTTTCGAGGTTACCGGCGACAAGCAATGGCTTCAGTCTGCCCAGCTTGTGGCGACGGCTCTCGTCAAGACGCAGCTGGAGTCCGGCGGATGGTTTTACAAGATCGAGACCGACCCGCAAAAGGCGGCGACATGGTGCTACCGCGCACTGATGGTGGGCGGTAAAACCTGTAACGACATCAAGGACAACCCGCATCGCAACGAGACTGTGCTCGACGACAACAACACACAGAGCGTGCTGAATTTCCTGATGTGGTTCGACCAGGCGAGCAGCGGTTCGGATCCCCACGTCCGTCTCTGCATTGACAAAGCACTTCATCGATTGATGCGCGTGCAGTATCCAAATGGGGCCTTTCCGGTCTTCTTCAAGGGCGCCGCGCCGGGTGCGGATGTGGAGACAGCCGCCAAGGCAAGTATGCCGGCCAGTTGGTCTCACGACTGGCAGAAGCCTGATCGTCCGCCCTACTTCATCGTCAACGACAATCTCCCCCGCGATATGGGTCGCCTCTTTCTCAACGCCTACCGCACATATCATGATCCCGCATATCTCAAGGCAGCGGAGAAGGTCGGTGATTTTCTGCTTGCGGCCCAGTTGCCCGCCCCGCAACAGGGTTGGGCTCAGGGTTACGATCGTTCCATGCAGCCGGTATGGGGTCGCAAGTTTGAGCCGCCAGCCGTCGTCTCGCGCGAAACCGCCGGCAATATCGATTACCTAATCGAGTTGAACGAACAGAACAAGGATGCGCGGCTGCTGGACGCGGCAGCATCCGCGGCCACCTGGCTGCAGGCGGCGCGCCTGCCCGACGGCAGATGGGCTCGTTTCTATGAACTCAACACCAACCGGCCGGTTTACATTGATGATCGTGGCAAGGTGACCTTCGAGGACAAGAACCTCTTGCAACACTACGGCATGAAAACGGGTGCAGAGATCGAGCCGGTATTCGCTCGGCTGGAGCTTGCCAGGCGCGGCCTGACGGTTTCCAATCAACAGCTGTGGATCAATGCCGCGGATGAGTTGAGCGCTGACGAACTGAGCTCCGAGGTGCGTCACCTCGTCGACAGTCAGGATGCCCAAGGACGCTGGGTCGAGGGCCGGTTTGTCATGGGAGAGGACTTTGTCGACGGGGTGTTCGCTCTCGCTCGTTTTATCTCCCCGCAAGCATCAGAATCGGCGAAGTAGTTTCCGCACATCGCCTGCTCGTCATTGGGTTTGACCAGTGGCAGTCCGGCCTCGGCGAGATGGCACTCAAACCCGCGATGATAGGGACTTGCCGGCTCGTAGACGATCCGGGTGACCTCGGAGCCGATCCAGCGCATCAGCGCCTTGTGGCCCTTGACCGTGTTGTCGAAGCGGCGGCTCACGGCGTCAGGGAAGCGACAGGCGTCGAGGGCCTCTTCGAGATGTCGACGCCAATGGTAATCTCCGTCATCTTTTGCCGTGCCTCTGCTTGTCATGCGCAGCTCAAACTGCGCGTATCCGTTCAGGCCTTCGGGAAAAGACGAGGGTGATCAAACTTTAGCTCGGCCCCTCAAATGGCCAGCGCGTCGACGATCCATCCCTCGCCGCTGACGAGAGAGCTGCTACTCTCTCCCAGCGGTTCATTCTCGCCCCTTCGGCCAAAATTGTCATAAGACAAGCGCGTCGCCTGAATCCGTTCAAACGCGACGCGCTTTAGATCGGCCTGCGTTGGGGAGGCCGCAAACGACCCCGCCCGGAGCGAGCGTCACGAAGGAAGCGTCCGACCGTTCTCGGAACTGGGCCGTCGCGCAGGATCGCAACACTGGGTGCTATCCCAAGCACGAGAGGCACGACAAAGAAACGACTGTAGAGATGCGGCAGCGCATTGGCCAATGCTGCGAAGAGGAGGACCGTGGCCAGCGTGCAAATGGCCGATATTCGTCCTTCGCGAAGCCGGGCAGCGAGCATGCCAATGACTATGCCGGCTACCAGCATGAGCAGAAAGCCGATCAACCCAGCCAGCCCCGCCTCGACCCATATCAAAAGATAGACGTTGTGGACCGGAGCATGCAGCGCGCTGAAAGATCGATACTGGTCGGCACCAATGCCAAGCAGCGAACTGCTGTCCACTTTGCCGATGGCCTCATGAATAAGCCGCATACGGTCTGCAAACGTACCAGCCTCGTCAATGTCGCCACTCTGCAATGCGTTCAGCACACGGCGCTGGAAGATGGGCGGCAGGAAATCTTGGCCCCACGTAACGACGACAAAGAACGTGGCGGTCGACGACGCCGCCAGCAAGATGATACGGCGCCACGAGCCCGTCATGACGACGAAGACGGTGAGCGCAACGACCAGGCCAATCAGGCCGGTATTGGAGCCGGTCAGAACAATACCATACGCAAGGATCGGCACTCCGATCCAGGCCCAGCGGGGCCGTGCACATCCCGAAGCGACCAGCCACAACAAAAGGGGAACCGCGAGTGCAATCAGCGTCGCGCACTCATTTTCACGTTCGACCCAGCCGATAAAACGGCCACTGGGGCTGGTCATGTATGTGCCTTGCTGCTTGAGGATGTCGATGACCAGTACGCCATGCAGGCACATCAGGGCGATCGAGCAGATAAGCGCCTTTGTAAGCAGAACCGTTTCGCTCCAGGGCCTTGACGCCAGCATGAAGGCCAGGAGAAAGTAGGCATACAGATATTGAGCCGAGATGATGAACCCTCGTTGGGGATCACCATTGATCAGGCTGCTGAGCAGCAGCATGCCACACAGCAGTGCCACTCCGGTGTTCCACAGCAGCGTCCCCGCCCCCAAAGGGGCGGGCTGAAAGGATTTCCCCAGGACCATCGCCAAAACGGCCGCCAGAGCGAAGGCATCGCTGGCGGTGAAGTAGAATGTGTCGACACGAAGGATGTTGCACGGAGTGAGGAAGACCGAGGCCATTGCCAGCCAGAGCCCGATCTTGTTGGTCACCTTTGGCAACGACACGGCAGCCGGCCTGCGGTCGGGCTTTGCCCAGTAGCCGCGAGGGAGCCCGGCGTGATTCATCCTCACTCCTGAAATCTACTCGAGAGTTCTTTTTACCAGCCATCATGGACAGGCAGTTCGGTGCATCTGCCAAGATAGGCCCCCGGCCACCTACGCTATCCTTTCGGATAATTCCCCTTCCGGCGACTAAGCCTCTTGAACGCGCTGGCGTCCGTGCATCCGTGTTAAAAACTTGTCGCTTGGGTTGGGTCTCGAACTTGGCTTGAAGACCCGGTGAGACCATCAAGAAACAAACCTCAGGGGGCGCGATCCGTGAGCTTGGTAGACGAAAACAGTGTGTGGAACCGGCTGGGCCCATTCCTTCAAGAGCCACTCGAGCCCCAGGAGGAACGGACGTTCGGCGCGCGTGAGCTCTATGGTCTTTTCCGCAGACGCCTCCTCTTGATCATCGGTATCGTCGTTGCTGGCACCGTTCTCGCGCTCATCGCCGCCGTGGAACTTCCCAAGACCTATACGGCTCGTTCGATGATCGTTGTCGAAACCGACGGTTCCAATCCTCTCGACACCGCGCAGGCGCAGCCGAACCAGCAGCCCGACAAGTCGCGGATGGACACCGAGGCGGATTTGATCACCTCTCGCGTGTTTGCCAGCCTGGTCGTGGACAGGCTCGACCTCATCAACGATCCGGACTTCAACACCTACCTGCCGCCAGCCGGCCCTGGCGGGACTTCAACTTCGGATTCGGGCACTGGAGTGCTGTCACAGACCGTCGGCTTGATCGTCGCGATACCGCAAAAGCTATTCGCGCTGGTCTTCGGCGCCGACCCGCAGCATGCTCCATCGCTCCCGCCCAAGAGCGTTCAGCAGGACCGGGCGATTACGTTGTATCTGGCGAGCCTGTCGGTCGATCGCTCCGGCGAAAGCGCGGCGATGACGATCTCGTTCCTCAACGACGACGCCGCGACCGCGGCCAGAATAGCCAATGCAACGGCCAGACTGTTTGTGGAATGGGCCCGTGACAACAAGCGGCAGGATATCAAGGACGCAGTCAGCTTTTTGAGACAGCAGTCGACCGAGCTTGCATCGCGGATTGCCACTATCGAAGGCCAGATCGCCAAATACGCAAATGAACACGGCGTCTCCAGCGATCCGCGCGACGATCTGCTGCGCGCCTCAATCCAGCAGAACAACGAACAGCTCAACACCGCCAGAGGTGAGTACACGCAAGCGCAGGCGCGCCTCGCCCAGGTCAAGCTGGCGGCCAAGACCGGCGACGCGGGCGCCAACGTCGATCCTCTCCTCTCATCGGACTTCCTGACCTCCCTGCGCAATGACGAAGCGACGGCAATGAGGGATCGCGCGCAACTGGCCGGCAACTACGGTCGAAATCACCCTCTGGTCCAAGAGGCCGATGCAAAAGTGGCTGCTGTCCGTGCGATGATTTCTCAAGAGATGCTGCGAACAATCGCAATCCTGGAAAATGAAGTGCGCGTCGACGAGGCCCGGGTGAACCAACTCACCAAAAGCTTGCAGGCATCCAACGAGGAACTGCGGCAGAGAAGCCTCGCGGAAGCCAAGCTGCGTGAACTGAACAACGATCTGACGACCGAGCAGAAGCTTTACGACCTCGTGTCCGGCAGGCTTGGCAGTCTCGATCCGTTCTCCGAAGCGGTCGAGCCCGGCGTGCGCACCGTCTCGGTGGCGGAGGTTCCAACCAGCCCTTCCTTTCCCAAGTTTCGTTTGATGCTTGCTGGCGGTTTCGCCGCGTCGCTTGTCCTGGCTCTGATTCTTGTGGTGACGCTCGATAGCATGGATGTGCGGATACGGGATTTGCGACGGGCATCGAAGCTGATACGTGCCCCTCTGCTGGCGTCAATCCCGCGATTGCCCCGGAAGTTCCTGCGTCCGGCCCTGCCCCCTCTCGAAACCCTGTTGTCAAAACCACGGTCGGCTTTTTCCGACGCTTTCCGATCGCTTTACAGTGCCTGCACCAGGATGAACGGCGGGCGGGGCAAACATGTTGTCCTGGTCACCTCCGGCCTACCCCAGGAGGGCAAGACAACGACAGCCATGGGCCTTGCCATGGCTGCTGGAATGGATGGCGCCTTGACTGCGCTGATCGATCTGGATTTGCGAACCCGCAACCTCCACACCGCCATGGGGCTTGGCTCCGCCAGCAAGACACTCGATGACTATTTGCATGGGGATTGCGGTCTGGCGGAAATCGTCCAGACGCTGCCTGAAATTCCGCAGCTCGATGTGATGGCGCCACCTGCCGGCGACCAGACGTCGCCGGAATTCCTCAACTCCAGCCAGCTTGCTAAGTTGCTGGAGGCGTTCCGGCTCGAGTACGACGTAGTGATCATCGACGCACCGCCTATGCTCGTTCTGGAGGACGCAGTCCGGATTGCTGCCTCCGTGGACACTGTCGTGGTCGTCGCCGCGTGCGACAGCACAACGCAAGAGGCACTCTCCCAGGTTGTCGAGCGTCTGCGGTTCGCCGGCGGCCCATCGATCGGCTGGGTGTTCAACCGGGTGGACCCATTCCAACAGGCTCATGGTGCGTTCCGGAAAGCCTATCTGAGACGGCAGCAGATCCGGCGCTATTTCCCCGTTTGACTGTCGGTGAGCGCATAGCCGATCACGCCCGACCGGTTACAGCCCCATCGCCTCGAGCAGGGTATGGTTTACCTTGTGAACGTCGAAGCGTTCTTCCGCCAGCTTTCTTGAGTTGGCGCCCATTTTCACGGCGAGACCCTCATCTTCAAGAAAGGCTCGCTGCGCCGAGGCCAGAGCCTCCACATCCCGTGACTCGACCAGAAAACCGTTCTCGCCGTCGATGACCGTTTCTTGGCAGCCAGGAGCGTTGGTCGTAATGATCGGCCGCCCCGTCGACAAGGCCTCCAGCGCGCTGCGAGGAATACCCTCGCGATAGTAAGAAGGCAGTACAAACACCGTGGATGCGGTCAGATAGGGACTGACATCGTGCGTTTCGCCGAGATACTCCACGGCTCCTTCCCTGGTCCACTGGTCCATTTCGGCTTTCGAGATGGAGAGAGGACTGGGATCGAATGGCCCGAGAATCTGGAAACGCGCGGCACGGTGCTTGGTCTTCAGGATGCGCGCGGCGGCGGCAAACTCGGCGATCCCCTTTTCGCGAAGCAAGCGGGCAATCAGAAGGAAGACGGGAGGCCCCGACGGTGGACGGCTGGCGGCGAACAGCGTCAGATCGACCCCGGAACCTGGAACCCTTATCACCGGCGTCGTCGCAGAAACCATCCGATGGCCTCGGATGTCGGAAGCATCGGCTTCGTTGTAGGCGAAAACAGCTTCGCAACCGATCAGGGCCGAGCGGTAAAGAGCAATGCTCAGCCGGCGCAGAACAGTTGCGCGCAGTCCGGTGACGCTGCCGCTGAATATGAAGCCAAACCCTGTGAAGAGTGCGAACCGCCGAGGTACTCCTGCAAGTCGGGCCGCCAGTCCCCCATAGATGATAGGCTTCATCGTGTACGGCAGGACGATGTCCGGAGCCAGGCGGCGCATTAGCCCGTAGAGCGCCTTGAGCGTTTGCAGATCTGCCAGCGGATTGGTGCCTGTCCTGGCCATTGGAATCTGTTGGAAGTTCACGCCAATCGCACCCAGCTTGGCGATGGCTTGTTCGTCATTATCGGGGGCGAGTGCGATGACCTCGTGCCCGGCGGTGACCATAGCTTTCAACAATTCGAGGCGAAAATTGACAAGCGAACGCGTCAGGCTGGCGATGACGACGATCCGCTTGCGGCGCATCGCACCATCCACGGCAGTAGGAAAATGATCTCTTCCACTCGCATGCGCAACAACCACCAGTTGCTCCTATCGGACCGAGATATGGCGACGACAGCCGAGAGCTGTTCCATAAAGTTCCAGGTGCCGATCGACGTAAAGCGACAGTGAGAACTTCTCCATGACCCGGCGACGCGCTTGTTGGCCCAAAGCGCGTCGCCCGGCCGGTTCAAGGCCGACAAGCCTGATCAGCCCAGCGGCCAGTGCTTCACTGTCTCGGGGCGGAACGACCACTCCACTGTTGCCGACGAGCCAGCCTGAGTCACCGACTGCCGTGACCACCGCCGGTACGCCACATGCCATGGCCTCGCCGACGGCAAGGGAAAAAGCCTCGCCCCAAGCTGAACAAAGCGCGTAGATATCGAAGCCTGGCATGAGGTCGGCAACGTCACTGCGGATGCCCGGCGTTGTGATCCGGTCGTCTATACCGAGCTCACGGGCGGCGACCCGCACCGGGCCGTCGACATGCCCCTCCCCGATAAACACGCCCTGAACATCGTACCCCTGGGCCAGGACACGGCTGATAGCCCGGACCAGGCTGATCTGGTCTTTCATAGGATGAAACCGTGCCACATGGCCGATGATCAGCCGTCCGGCTGGCAAGCCGAACAGATGGCGCAGTTTCGCACCGGCGTCGGCCGAGGGAGAGAATTGATCACAATCCGTGCCATTCGGGATAACCACCCTGCGACGCGGATCAAAGCCCAGACGCTCGTGATCGTCGGCGGCCACGCGTGAGCAATACGAGATCGCGCTAGCGCGACCCGACAGACGGGCAGAGAGCCGGATCAGATGGCGCGTCAACGGCTTCTCGTCGGCGAGATCGCGAACTGTGTGATGGATGCTCCAGATTACCGGCGAGAAATTGAGCCCCAGCACCGAGCCTAACGTTGCCGCGACGTTGCCGTGATACATCCATCCATGAAGCAGATCGGGGGCGGCCCTGCTTATCGAGCGCGTCAGCCGAAAGACATCGCGCGGACGCGGGCGTTCCGTCATGTCGAGCGAAGCGAGCCCTGATTTTGTGTACTCCACCTGTGCGGCCAACGGCCCGGGTGAAAGCAGCGATAGAACCGAAGACGAGAAGCGGTTTTGGTCGACCTGGCCAAGAAAGCGGGCAAGCATGACCTGGGCGCCGCCAACGTCGAGACTGGTTATGGTGTGAAGAACACTTGTGTGCACGCAAGATTCCCAGCTGTCTGCGACGCCCCACCGCGAGGAAGCGTTCAATCTGCCGACAGTATCCAGTCGCACCATACGTTGGTTGAGGCCGACATCCAGTTAGCCAAATTGGGTGGGAACGAGACCTAAGGTTACCACTGCTCCACCAAAGGTATGACTCATTGTCCTCGCGCAGGTGTCGCTAGGGTCTTCACAGGAAATTTCTGTGGCGGGCTATCATGGTGTCTTGTTGCAATGCGACGCGGAGCCGGCGATCGATCGGCACCTGGACCAGTGCGTTCCTTGCGAAAGCGTTGGGACGTACAAGGATTGCGGTGCCCGCGATTGCGGCGATCCTGGCTTCCCAGATTGCTGCCTGGGCCGCGGCCAACGATGGCTACAGGCTTTCGGTCGGCGATGTGGTGTCATTTGACTTCATTGACGATTCGCTGCCTGCCGAACAGCTGACCGTGGCCAGTGATGGAGCGGTCAACATTCCGCTGATCGGCAGCTTTGAAGTTGGCGGCCTTACGGTGCCGGACGCCTTGAGCCATATTCGTAAGGCGTTCATCGATCGCGAGTTGTTCAATGACCCGCATATAGCCCTGGCGGTGGTCAGCTTCCGTCCAATTTTCGTCCTTGGGGACGTCAAGGCGCCGGGCTCGTTTCCTTATCAACCAGCACTGACTGTAGAGCAGGCGGTGGCGCTCGCCGGCGGCCAATCGACCGGCGGAGCCACTGCCGAGGACCGCGTCGTGACGCGCGCCCGGCTGCGCGGAGCGCTTGACGAAAGCGTGGTGGAGATCGCCAAGGAAGCAATCGCTGCCGCGCGCATCAAGGCCCAGTTGGCAAACAGCGACAAGATTTCGGAACTGGATATGCCTGACAAGGTCAAGGGCCTGATGAACGCCAATCTGATCGCAACGCTGCTTCCGACGGAACAGCGCATCCTTGAGACAGATCAACACGCTCTGACCACACGTCGCAAGCAGCTCTCGGCGGGGATCGACGAGGTGAATGTCGCCCTCGCCAACATTCAACAGCTTTCGGAGATACAGAAGACCGTGATCGCTTCATCGCAAGCCGATCTCGAGCGCGTCAGGGCCCTCAACAAAAAAGGGATCGTCACGCTTACAGACCTCTCGAACGCCGAGCGCGAAGCGACCACGCAGCAATCGCACCTGCTTGAAATCTACAATCAGGCGTCAACGGTGCGCCGAGAATTGAGCCAGTTGCAGCGCGACCTCGATGACGCCACCCAGACCTGGACGCACACCGCGCTGACCGACCTCCAAGCCCACAACTCTGAAATCGAACGCCTGATCGCAGTTCGCGAGTCGACCGAGGAGCAGATCCTGCTGCTGAGCTCACTTGCCGCGGAGCAGACACGGACCAACAACACCATCGCGTTCACTTACCAGATCCGCCGCAAGCTGAACGGCCAGATCGCCACCAAGGTGGCGACCCTCGACGATGCGGTTGCGGCCGGGGACACGATCTTGGTGTCGATAAACCGCCTGGACAATACCTTGGACCTGGCAAGCAGTCTGGACGCACCTTTGGCGGCTCCCCCTTCCGTCCAGGTCGGACCGTCGCAATGATCGGCCTCAGCAACCCGATCGCTCGCACCACCGAGTGGACTGCACGAGTGCCGATCGGCCGGGCGATGCCCAGCAAGATCGCCTCGGTAGTGCTTTTGGTTCTCAGCCTGCCGCTATGGATCGTGGCTGCCACGGTTGTCTGGGCGAGTGTGGGCCGTCCACTATTCTTCCGGCAGATTCGCAGCGGACTGGGAACTCGCCCCTTTGTGATCTGCAAGTTTCGTACGATGCACGAGAGGCGAGATGCAGATGGCGCACTGCTCCCTGACGCTTTGCGTGAGACGTCCGCCACCCGGCTGATGCGCGCCACCCGTATCGATGAGCTGCCTCAACTTCTCTCCATAGCCAGAGGCGACATGGCGTTCATTGGACCACGCCCGTTGCTCCCCGCCACCGTCGCCGAATTCGGCGAGCTGGGGCGTATTCGCTGTACGGTCCGTCCAGGCTTGTCTGGCTGGGCACAGGTGAACGGCAATACCCGCCTCACCAACAGCGAAAAGCTGGCGCTTGACCTCTGGTATGTGCGCAATCGCAGCCTGTGGCTCGATCTGCAGATACTGATTCTGACAGTCCTGGTGGCACTGTTTGGCGAGCGCGTTGACCGCCGCCATGTCGATCACGCTATGAAGGCGATGCCCGCCGGGACGGTTCGGTCATGAGCCCAGCCATCGGTCGACTCCTGGTGATCGCGCCACATCCTGACGATGAGGTTCTGGGGTGTGGCGGCACGATAGCCCGGGTCGCCGCGGAAGGCGGAGAAGTCCATGTTGCGGTGGTCACGCGAGGCTGCCCACCTGCCTTCACCGAGGACATGACAGAACGGGTTCGCTGCGAGGCAAAGAGGGCCCATGCTTGTTTGGGCGTGCGACAGACGCATTGGCTTGATCTGCCTGCCGCGCAGATTTCCCAGACACCACACTCGACCGTCAACGCGACGTTGCAAGCTCTGCTGCAGGAGGTCAAGCCGGACACGTTGCTTATCCCCTTCGTCGGCGATGTTCATATGGATCATCAGCTGATCTTCCTGTCGTCGCTGGTTGCGGCTCGTCCCACCCAGTCCCACTACGCACGGACGATCATGGCCTACGAGACCGTGTCTGAGACGAACTGGAATGCACCCTATGTCACGCCGAGCTTCGTGCCGAATGTCTTCCTAGACATCGAAGCGACACTCGAGCGCAAACTCGAAGCTGCGTCGATGTTCGGTTCGCAGATGAAGAATTTCCCGCACGAGCGTTCGATCGAAACATTACGGGCGCTGGCGATTGTCAGGGGCACCGCTGTCCATCTGAGGGCGGCCGAGGCCTTTGTCCTTCTGAGAAATGTCATGTGAATTCTAGCTGGAGTGTTCCAAGATGAAACGCTGGCCGATTTATGATGAAGAACAGATAGCCGACGTTGTGGATGTCCTGCGGTCTGGCCGGGTGAACGCCTGGACCGGCGACCATGTGAAGACCTTCGAACGAGCCTATGCGCGCAGCCTCGGCCGACGCCATGCGGTGGCTCTGGCCAATGGCTCCCTCGCGCTCGACCTTGCAATGAAGATCCTCCATATCGGCGCCGGCGACGAGGTGATCGTAACGCCCCGCAGTTTCGTCGCATCGGCCGCTTGCGTCATGTTTGCCGGTGCAACACCTGTCTTCGCGGATGTCGACCCTACATCGGGCAATCTTTCCGCTGAAACGATCGCGCCGAAGATAACGGCGAGAACCAGGGCGGTCATTGTCGTCCATATCGCCGGATGGCCGTGCGACATGGCGCCAATCATGGACCTTGCAAAGCGCAGCGGCATCAAGGTCATCGAAGATTGCGCACAGGCGCATGGAGCCGAATACACCGGACGACCGATCGGCTCCTTCGGTGACATCGCGGCGTTTTCGTTCTGCCAGGACAAGATCATCACGACAGGTGGCGAGGGCGGACTTGTCGCGATGGACGACAGGAAATTGTGGCTCGCCGCGTGGAGCCTGAAGGACCACGGCAAGAACTACAATGTGGTCTTTGCCCCGCATCGGCCGACCGGGTTCCGCTGGTTGCATGACAGCGTCGGCACGAACTGGCGCATGACGTCCATCCAGGCCGTGCTTGGTTTGCGGCAGCTCGAACGTTTGCCGGACTGGGTTCGTCAACGCGAGCGCAACGCCAACATCTGGATAAGGACGCTTGCCGATTTGCCGATGCTGCGCACGCCCCGGCTCGATCCGGCGCACAGGCATGCCTGGTACCGATGCTATTTCTATATCAAGCCGGAAATGTTGTCTTCGGGATGGTCGCGGGACGAGCTGATTGCAGCCGTCAATGCTGCAGGCGTTCCATGCTTCTCGGGTAGCTGCTCCGAGATTTATCTGGAGCATGCCTTCGCGGATGCTGGCGTGGCACCGGCGGAACGACTGCCAGTCGCGCGGCAACTGGGTGAAACGAGCATCGCGTTCCTGGTCGACCCGTCCTGGACGATCGAGGAGACCACGGCGGCGGCGGCGACGACGCGCTCCATCCTTGTTGCGGCTTCGCGCCAGCTCGAGGCGGCTTGATGAACGAGCTTGCGATCAGGAAAGATGGAGACATTCCAGCGTCTTCTTTTGGAGAGCTGAAATTGGTGCCGTCTTCAGCGCTACAGAACCTTACCTTCCCTCAAGCAGAAAGGACGCTGCTCGGGTTCGAATTGCCGACTGTGGCCCGACTTTATCAGCAGATGATCCTCATCCGGCTCGTGGAGGAGCGCCTGCTCGAGCTTTTTTCCCAGGGTCTCCTGTTCGGCACGACGCACACATCCATTGGACAGGAAGCCAATGCTGTGGGGGTGGTCAACGCTCTTGACCGGGATCGCGACATTGTCTGGAGCAACCACCGCTGCCACGGTCATTTCATTGCCTATTCGGGTGAGGTCGAAGGCCTGATCGCCGAGATCATGGGGCGTGTAACAGGCATTTGCGGAGGGCGCGGCGGCAGTCAGCATCTGTGTTTCCGCAACTTCCACTCGAATGGGATCCAAGGAGGCATAGCACCCGTGGCGGTTGGCTGCGCGCTGGCACGAAAGGATGAGGGCGCCGTGGCAGTGGTTTTCCTGGGCGATGGCACGATGGGCGAGGGAGCGGTTTACGAGAGCTTGAACCTCGCTTCGGTTTTTGGTGCCCCCGTGCTTTTTGTGGTCGAGGATAACGAAATCGCCCAAACCACTCCAAAGAGTCTCACCGTTTCCGGATCGATCATCGCCAGGGCTGAACCCTTCGGCATCCGCACGTTCGCTTATGACGGCAATGATCCCGTCGAAATATGTGAGCTTGCCCAAGAGGCGGTAGGCTATGTCCGCGCCGAATCGCGCCCGTGCTGGCTCTATTTACGGACAGAACGGATTGGTCCTCACAGCAAGGGAGATGATACCCGGCCGGCCTTGCGGCTTGAGCAGGCTCGAGCCCGGGATCCCATCCCCCCGATGCGCCGGCGCGTTGCGCATTTCGAGGAGATCGATGCCTTCTGTCGATCTGCCGTGGACCGCGCAGTCGAATCCGCAGCCGCGGCTGCCCTGGCGAGAGGCTGACCCATGCGCGTCGTCGAATCGATCAATCGCGCGCTACATGATCTTATGGACGCCGATCTCCGCCTGGTGATCCTGGGGGAAGACATCCTCGATCCCTACGGCGGCGCATTCAAAGTCACCAAGGGCCTCTCTTCGGCCTATCAGGATCGTGTCTGGACCACGCCGATCAGCGAGGGCGGCATCGTAGGCATGGCGGCGGGCATGGCTCTCAAGGGCAGGCCTGTGATCGTCGAGCTCATGTTCGGAGATTTCATCGCCCTTGCTGCCGACCAGATCATCAACCACGCAGCCAAGTTCCGCTGGATGTACAACGATCAGGTTGAGGTGCCGATCACTATCCGCGCGCCCATGGGTGGACGGCGCGGCTACGGGCCGACGCACTCGCAAAGTCTGGAAAAGCACTTCTGCGGCGTGCCCGGTCTCACCGTGTTTGCAACGCATGAGTATGCGGATCCGGGTGCGCTGCTACATCGAGCTCTCGCGTCTCGGTCCCCTCACCTGATAATCGAAAACAAGGTCATGTATTCGAGGCCGGTGCTCGGTGCGGGTGCCCTTCCACGTCCGACGGATTCGGACGTCGTGATCCTGACATATGGGGGTTGCGTCGAGCACGCGGTTGCGGCCGCAAACAAGCTCGCTGAAGAGGAGGAAATTGCAACCACCGTGGTGGCCGTTGAACAGCTCTCGCCCTTTCCTTGCGTAGAGGTCCTAAGCCAGGTCGGCCACTGCAGCCGCGTTCTCGCCGTGGAGGAAGGCTCTCCCGGCTGGGGCTTCGCGTCTGAATGCGCACGCGCTCTGATCGGTCGGGTCAAGCACTTCAGCGCATTGGCCGGGCCGGACCACCCCATTCCCTCGAGCCGCGAATGGGAGGATGATCTGCTGCCAGGCGTGGACGCCATCCAGGCGGCCTGCATCGATCTGTTCAAGAAGGGCTAAGCTTTCATGAGTGTGCTTGTCGAAGCCCCGCGGGTTAACGCCAACGAGGACAATCTTCAGCTGATCGAGATCAGGGTCGTGCCGGGTGAGAGGGTAGAGCAAGGAGCTATCCTCTTTGTGCTTGAGACCACGAAGGCTGCCGTCGAGGTTGAGGCCCCCGAGGCAGGGGTTATCGGCCGGCTCGACGTCAAGATCGGCGATTTCGTCGCTGTCGGCTCAACGCTGTGCGAAATCGTCGACGAAAATCCGAATGCCGAATCCGGAACGGCCAGCCCGGCCAGTGTCGCGGTCAACGAGATCGCGATAACGGCCAAGGCCCGGAAGGCCGCGTCTGAGCTCGGGGTCGATCTTGCGGATGTCAGTCCCTCCAACGGCCGGATCGGCGAAGCCGAGGTGCGCGCGGCGGCCAGCCGCCGATCCGAGGTTATAGCCGCGGGATCGGACGGGACGCGGTCCGTCGTTCCTTCCGCATCCACGCGGCGGGCGGTCATCATCGGTGGCGGCGGCCACGCCGCCTGTTTGATCGATGCTCTCGATGGGTCCGGATACGACATCCTCGGTTGCACCGATCAAGCTCTGCCCGCTGGCCACCAGGTCTGCGGTGGCATTTCGGTGATCGGTACGGAAGAGAGCCTGGAGCGTCTGCTCGCCGAAGGCGCGCGCTACGCCTTCATCGGCATCGGGGGAGCCCAGTCCAGCGAGGCGAGGCGGGCAATGTTTGAACGCGCCTTGGCCATGGGCTTCGTTCTGCCTCCTGTGATCCATCCATCCGCGATCGTCTCCAAGGCGACCAGGATCGGAGATGGCTGCCATATTCTGGCCGGCGCGAGCATCGGTCCGCGCTGTACGATCGGCAACAACGTCATCGTCAATCAGGGGAGTATCGTCTGCCACGACAGCATCGTGCAGGACAATGCGCACCTGACTCCGGGCGCCATCCTCGCCGGCGCGGTGAGTGTTGGGGCCATGACTGTCGTGGGAATGGGCGCAACGGTGCTGCTGGGCGTCCAGATCGGCTCCGGCTGCCTGATCCACAATGGCGCGCATATCAGCGCAAATGTCGGAGACAATACCATCGTTGACGCTCAGGGCCGCCGACATCTCCGCTAAAGCGATTTCCAGGAAAGTGTGAAACGGCTTTCTGCGTTTCCGTTCAAACGCGACACTTTGGAGCCTTGTTGGAACTTCAGGCGCCTTGTCGCAAAGCTCTTGCAAGCATCGGCACGAGTGTCTCGGAACCCGGGATGTCGAGGTGGTGGCTGTCAAAGCACAGCAGTTTTCCGCCCATCATGACAACACACCGTTCCTGCGGACAAAGTGCCTGCGTCGGATAAACGCGAACGAGCCCCGGATGTTGGGCCAGCCTGTCCAGAACGCCAAATGCAATCCGCTGCCGCTCCCGGGAGACGCGCTCTGACACGTTGCAGCCAGGCAGGTCATGTCCCTGCGCTACGAGTCGACCTGCCCTGGAGAAGCGCGCCGGCGATGGCGCGCAAACCATCGATGTCGGCGCGATAGGTTGGAGCCGCCTGTGCTGAATGGAGCGATGCTGGACGAGAGGGTTTTCGACCGTCCAACATCACGCCGGCAGCGAGGCTGGGCCGACGAGCCTGATAGCACCGCTGTCCGCCCGCAATAGGAGGTAACCTGCGGCTAAATCGGACCACGCCGCGGACCCGCGAACATGATCGAAATGGCCTCTGAAACAACAGGGAGGCGCGGAGATCCGGGGGCTTTTCCCGATCGGAGCGGTTCGACGTGGCAACTTGCGGCCGTTTTGGCGTCCTGGCTGCCGAAGAGCCCGCCAATTCTGGTCCGGTGCAGGTCAAGCTCCGCCCCGCTGCGGTTCAGCGCTCGCCTGCGGCAAAGGCGGGCCTCCGTTAATGTCCGCGATCCCGCAACGCGGCTGCTTGATCATCGGGAGGAGTTTTCCCGCGGCAGCCCACTACTTTTGGGCAGGGGTGTCCTTCGAATTCCTGAGCATTGCAAAATCTGGATCGGTGTAGGTTGGAATGGTCTGCGGGGACCAATTTGAAGGCTCAAATGGCTGTTGCGCATCCCCATTCTCTGAATTCATCCGACGCACCGCATGTCCTGCGCGACGCAACCGCGACACCAACTTCCGACAAGTCATTCAACGTGGCTGCGCACGGGCTTCGCGGCATTGCTTCACTGATGGTGTTCTTTGCGCATCTCCTAGGGGGCACGGCGGAGCACGTCTACGCTTCGAATTCGGCCTATGTCGCCGCCATTGGGCCGTTCTGGAATTTCGGCACCTTCGGGGTGTGCCTTTTCTTCGCCATCAGTGGCTTCGTTATCCTTCCGAGTGCGCTGCACTACAGTCCGCGTGAGTTTGCCGCCCGACGGTTCCTGCGCGTCTATCCGCTGTTCTTCGTTCTCAGTGTGCTGTACGTCGCGCTGAACGCAGCAACGAACCTTTATCCCGATACCAACAATCTCACCGCAATTCTCGCGGGACTGACGTTCCTGAATCTTTTCACCCACACAGAGCAGTTGACACCGAATGCGTGGAGCCTGACTTTCGAGGTCTGGTTCTATGTGTTTACCGGCGCCTTCGTGTTCCTCGCTATTCGTCGCCCCAGCAAGGTCGGCATCGCCGTTTTGGGTCTGCTTGCAGCGTTCTTTATCGCCAGATACCCAATTGCCTTGTATTTCGTCGCGGGCGGCCTGATCCGACTTGCCTACGATCGATATGATTGGGTGCGTCTTGGTCACCATCGGCTCGCCGAGAGCGCGGCCCTGGCAACTTGCGTCTTTCTATCCGCCCGCGGCCACTACGACTATCACTTGTCCGATTTCCAGAATGCCGAAGTGCCAGTGCTGGTCGCCTCGACAGCGCTGTACTTCTGCCTTGCAGTTTCGCGAAACAGCTTAACGACGCTGTTGCTTGGCAATCGGCTTCTTCGCTACTTCGGAACAGTCAGCTACAGCCTGTACCTGGTGCATCCCTATACCTATCTTCTGACCCGCTCCGTCTTTTCGCACGCGCACCTCTTCACCGCCAATGTCGTCGTTTCGATGGGCGCCTTCGTTGTCGCTGCAGGTGCGATCACCTGGATACTGACGCATCTCGCGAACCGCACCTTCGAACTGTGGCCCTATGAGTTGGTCTATCATCAGAAGATCTACCGTTCGACATCGCAGCAGAACGCCGTTTGGTCGTGGCTTGGTTTAGGGACCAAGCGATTCGCGTGGCTGCGGGGATAACGCAGGTTGCGGCAGTCCATGAAGTGAAGACATGGCCGATTAATCGTCAGATTTAGACAGCAGATCCGTCAGGCGGGACACATCGGGCACATAAAGCTCCTTTGCGCGGCGCAGCACGATCCCGACACTCTGAAGATAGCTGAGTTCGCGGGCCACGGCTTCGCGATGCGTGCCGATGCGATTGGCCAGATCCGTATGCGTGGGAATGGGAGAAATCAAAGCCGAACCGTCAGTGTCGATTTTTTCAACGCACAAGCGCAGCAGCTCGCTATGCACGCGCGATCGAACGCTGAGTGTCGAGAGTTCAACGATGTGCTCGACAAGCGCGTGCTGGCGCTCGACCAACATTTGGACGACGGCTTGAAGAGCCTCCGGATCGTCCTTGATTATATCCAGGAAGGCCCGATTTCCGATGGAGGCGATGGTGCATGGTCCCGCGGCTTCAATCGAATAGGGCACTACAAGAAGGTCACCGCTTAAAGCCACTCCGTTGACGAGTGATCCCTGGTGCGCCGATGGGAGCCACACTATCTTGCCTGTACGGGTATAGACAGGGAAGCGAAGCTCGCCCGCCAAAAGAAAGAAAAGTCGATCGACCCTTTCGCCGGCCGGGATCAAGACATCACCGTCTTCGAGATGGAACCAATGACAGCGGCGGTTCATCTCGGCCAGCGTGGAGGGACGAATGGCGTGGAAATGCTCGATATCGCCCAGGTCCGGCCCTTGTGATGTGTTCCTGTCGGCTGCTGATGTGTTCCTGTCGGCTGCGGAACTGGACTCCCTCTCAGTCTGCGGAACAGAATATCGATCGGGCGGCTGTTTCATTTTTCGCCCCTTACAAAATGTCGATCGCTCATCAGGCCCTCCAAATTGAGGGCCTGATAAAGCCATCTGCCACAGTTGCCGTGAGCAAAAAAAACCATCACTTTTTGGACCGAGGCGGCAGCCATGCCTCAATTCCGCATAGTGATACCGTCATAAGGCGTCGTGTTAAGGATATAGGCTACCTCGGTACGATTTCTGGCGCGAAGCTTCTTCATGACATTGCGAATGTGCACCTTAACCGTACTTTCGCACATGTTGAGTTCGTAAGCGATAACCTTGTTTGCCTTGCCTCGACGCAACGCTTCGATCACCGACATCTGGCGTGACGTGAAAACATTGTCACCTTGCGGCTGCTTGGCTGGCTGGGTGTCCTTGATCGCCTGACCCGAATTAAAGAGAACACTGGGCGGTATGAAAGTCCCGCCGGCCGCGACAAGTTGGATCGCCTTTGCCGCAACCTGCAAGCTAACGCTCGTGGGGATGTAGCCACGGCTGCCGCTTTCTACTGCTTTGAGAACATCATCAAGGCTTTCGATATCCGACAGCATCACGATTCCCAGAGACGGCCTGGTTGCCGTGAGATGGGCAATCCGCGAAAGATGAAAGTCTGCTTGAGAGTTCGACCACATGACACAGAGCAAGACTGTCGAAACCCGTTCAGTCTCCTCTGGACTCGCGGCGTCGAACGCTTCGACGGTCGGATAGCGCTGGATGCGAAATGATGGCTCGATGAGCTCGAGGCTACTGGCGAAGCAGTCGCACATCAGCGGCCTGTCATCGATAATTGCTATCTCCAACCCCCCCCGCAAGGAGGAGGCAGATCCGATATGATTGACATCGGCAACAGGTGAATAATGAGCCAGATCGATTTTGACCGGCTGATCGGTATTGGACAGAATTGTCATGGCTTATCCCCAACCCAAAGGTTCAACTCAACATGAGCGGAATTCACCCCAACGGAGAATCCGCCTTCGAAGACCCACCTCTTAATGACCTCCTTAATGACCTCCTTAATGCATTAGTAATAACTTGCGGATTGAAGCGGCGGTGTGACAAAACGCACAGCGTGAATATAATTGCATATTTTTGAGAGGATTAGATCCGACGTGGGCAGATGTCGTGGCGTGGAGGTCGGCTCCACCAAAAGGTGTATCATCAGCGAAAAAGACGTCGTTCTGTGCCGGATGCTGTATATTACCAATTGCAACCATGGAATTCACGTGACGACAATTATAAATCTGCGGACGTTCGCAAGTATATCATTTATATCTGCAATTTTTTCATTATTAAACTAAAGTATATATTTGGAGCCTCCCACGTTCCGATCCTCAAGCAACAAGCCGCCAGACGCGTGAAGCCTCCAAGCGCGGCCCCCGTCAACTAGGCCCCGCCAATCTGGAATTGATCTTTACTCAAGCCATTGCTGGAGGTGCCTGCTCAACTTAATGGCGAGTGCAACAATCGTCAGGGTGGGCATATCATTTCCCCCGGTTGGAAAGACGGAGCTCCCGGCGATGAAAAGGTTCGCGAGGCCGTGCACTTGGCATGAGGCGTCGACCACGCCAGTCCGTGGATCGTTGCTCATCCTCGTAGTACCCATGTGGTGCCTAACCCATCGGTATGGGATATCGTCCCCGTAGGCTGGGGCCTCGTGGGTGGGAGCTTGAACATCGATTCTATGGACCAGCAGCCGCATCTCGTCAGTGATGATTGCCTGCACGCGCTCAAGAGTGCGCCGAACGAGAGGTCCCACCCTCCATTCCAGCTTCACGCGCGGGACATTGAATTCGTCAAGTCTTGTATCAAGCGTAACCCGGCTTTCCGGGTCCGGCTCCTGTTCGAGGATGGTGTCAAAGTGAAAGTGCCCCGCGCCCCGGCGTGAGTGCCCGATGCGCTCGATAGCTGATGCGATCGATCCTGCGGGATGCCGAAGGATGGTGCGGCCACTCCTGATAAGGTCGCGATGCAGGCGCCCCTTCCGCAGCCAGAAAGCAAGATAGTGCAACGCTTCGGAACCATCCAAATCGCTGGCGCAAGGTCCCGGCTTGATCCACGTCCGGGAGCCCAGAAGGCGTTCACTTTCCCGAATCTCCGGGCGCAGCGCCAGTCCGAATGTAGCGGTCACGTCACAGTGTTTTTCCTGTGACAGATAAGGCCTGCGAGCCTCAGCGGATGGCACGTGAAAGGCTATGGCGGTGTCAGGACGGCAGATTTGCAGGCTTCCCCATTTTACGCGGGGATGCTCCATGAAATAGCGGCCAACGAGGTCATGCTCGTTGCCTATCCCATTCGGCATCTGTTGGTTTGAAACCAAGAGCAGGCGCGCGTTTTCGATCCCGCCGCAGGCCAGCACAAATGATCGTGCTTCGATCCGGAAACGTCTGTCTGGTGTACTGGCCACCTCGATGGAGCGAACACATCTTCCAGATGCGTCGGTGTCTAGCCGCAAGGCCGTGGCGTGAAGAACAACCTGCACGTTTTTCGCCGCTTGCAGCCTGGCGCGCAGTGTCGCCCCCAAATCCGGGATGGGACTGAGAAAGCATCGTTCTGAAAAGACCGGCCCATTCATTGGCAGGACTGGGGAGCCCGGCCATTCGGCTTGCAAATCCTCGATGCCCAACAAACCGGCCGCCGTTTCATAGTCAGGGAGAAGCGAGTTACGGTCGACAGGCCATCCGCTCATGGGAATCCAGGACCGAGCCTCGAAATCGACGTGGTCCAGCATCTTGCACCACCCGCCCCAACCAGCTCTGCCGGTACTGCCGCCAAACTGGCGGATACGGCAAAGATCAAGCGCCTCGTAGGGTCTGCCTACAGAACGGCCGCGCGACAGTCTTTGGCGCCCGTGTTCGTATGTCAGCCCGCCGCTCTCGATGATGCATACACGATGTCGCGTTCCTTCAAACTGTGAAGCCAATGCCAAACCGGCTGCGCCCGCGCCCACGATGCACAGATCTGCCTCCAGGCGCGTGCCATGGGGAATGCTATTGCAATCCTCCATCATGGCGGCATAGATCGCGAGCAGGCAGCCGTCGCGGCAAAATCACCCGAACAGCGCAAGGAAGAACTGACGTTGAATGGCCGCAGAGCGATGCGGTCAGGTTCGTGAGGTCTGATCACTGGCGATCCGTTGTCCAAGCCTGATCCTCTTTGCCGCTTGCGAACGCAGCGCGGTGAAATTCGGCGCCGCCAACGGGTAGTCTCGGGGCAAACCCCATTTCCTGCGATAATCGGCCGGGGTCATTCCAATCGTGGTCAGATACCGCTTCAATGATTTTCATCCTGCGCCCATCCTCCAGGCTGATGATGAAATCCGGGGTCACCGATTTGCTGACTGGCACGGCGGGAATGAGCTTCGGTTTGGGTTTTTCCGCACCGCTCGCAAGGGCCTGCAAAGTGCGGACCAGATCCACCAGATCAGAACGCGACGCTCGGTTCCTGCTGACAAAGGCCGAAACAATCTTGACAGTTGATTCCAGGTGATCGACGGGGTCAGGGTGCATGGATCCGCTCTCAACTGACGATGGTTATCGTCCGTGGCCAGATGCGGAGCACGTCTTGGATCACTCGTTTGCCGAACTATCCAACATCAAATCGGGAGCATATGCTCCTGATCCTCCCCGCGTTTGGAACCCTTCAATGCCATCTGCAGGTGCCATTTCTGTCAATTGCCCTTGGTGGCGCTGAATCCATCCAAAAGTGGTAACCGATCGAGATGGCCGAGGCGCACTCGTTCGTTGGCACCGCGACTCGTCGCGCCTCGTTTGTTGCGCGTATTCTTGAAGATCGCCGACATCAACGCGCCTTCTACAGGACGATAATTGAAATATACCGGATATATTTGAGGCTCCTCGGGAACCGCCCCTTCTTATTTCCGCTGACTGCTGCACAAGTAAGATAGCGCTATGCACGAAACCACGCGCAAATACCGTCCTGTCAGTTGTCACCAGTCCGAACCAGTATAACGCGCGGCCTCCTTCCACAAAGCGAGCGCGATCGTTGGCGAACGAGCTTTCACCTCAAAATCATGACCTCTGTATTTTCCGGCCGCGATCCACACTGTCTTTGAGCGCTGATAAACAGTGACGCCCAGAGAGCTGGCGACAGTTCGCCACTGGTTGTTACCCCCATGCATTGTAGCCCCGTCGCCATGCAACCGCACCTGACAACGACAATGCCAGACCAGAGTTGCACGGAATGTGACGACTTTAACACTTGCCCATCGGCTGCCATGCCGGTTTTGCCAACACCTGTCGATCTCGCCCCCCGCTTGGAGCAAGCAAACTCCTGGAACGAGGGGTAAGCGTCGAACCCTACCAAACGTGGAAAGCGCGAAAAACAGCAAGCCACCAAGGGACAAGAACGTCCTTCACCCCCACCCAAAGGTTTAGCCGAAACGTCCAAAAGCCTATCTGGGATCAATACGCTACGGCAATACCATTCACTGATGATTTGCGTGCAACGGCAACCACTTCGCCTAGGATGCAACCGGACCAACATGCGGCGGGCAATTTTCTTCGGATGGCGCCCATGCCTGCACCGCTCCACAAGCCACTTCGCGCAGTCACCAGAAGATGGTCCACCGTGTCGGATGATCGCGCGTAGGTAGGGTTTTGTTATGCGAGCACTGTCGCGGAGGACGTTTGCGCAGGGAGCTCTGTTAGGCCTGTCGCACTGGCTCGGCGTTTGCAGGCCGGCTGACGCGTACCATCAGCCGAGCGATGGTGTAACCCTGGTGGCGGAAGGCAGACCCGTCGTCACTCTGGTCACCCCCGATACGCCAACCGACTCTGTCCACTACGCTGCGGTGGAACTTCGCTGGCACATTGAAAAGGCCACCGGCTCCCAACCTGCCACAGTGACCGAGAGCAAGGTGACGTCGGCCAGGCTCGGCAAAACCCACATCTTTCTGGGCGATACCCAGTTTGCCCGAAAGGCCGGAGTCGATTTCGACGCCTTAGGGCCGGAGTCGTGCGCAATTCGCACCGTCGGCCGCCACCTGTGTATCGCAGGGCACGACACGAGCGGCAGTCCTGTTGATGTCAACACGTCTGCGGGAACGCTGTTCGGCGTCTACGAACTTCTCGATCGCTACTTCGCGGTTCGGTGGCTATGGCCAGGCGAACTGGGAACGTTTGTTCCGAAAGCAGAGTCCGTTGTCGTTCCTCTTCAAGATTGCGTCGTAACGCCTCGATTCATGCAGCGTCACGTGCGCACGGGCGCTGGCTTGAGGGCCAAAGATCATGCCGAGATGGGCTTCACCGCCGCGGCGGCTGAAGAATACATGAACGCCCAGGCTGCATTTCTGCGTCGCAACCGCATGGGTCGCCGAATCCCGGCGAGGTACGGCCATGCCTTCGTGAACTGGTGGCGGCAGTATGGTGCTGAGCATCCCGAATGGTTTCAGCTGGTCAACGGCAAACGAGGACCCTCATGGCTGGGTGGGCGCTTCTCGATGTGCATTTCCAATCCAGGTCTGCACGAAGAGATTGTCTCGCAGTGGCGTCAGCATGGAGGCGATCGCCCCGGGCATCTTCCAACCTTCGTCAACGCTGTTGAGAATGACGTCCCTGGCCAATGCGAATGCGATGCGTGCAAGGCGCTGGATGGTCCCGAACCACCGAGCTATCGGAAATTCATTCCGTCGAAGTCAAAGATTGCCAGCAAGCCTTTCGTATCCGACCGATATGCACGTTCATGGCAAGCCATCCAGCAGATCGCTGCGAAATACAATTCGAACGCGGTTGTCGTCGGCTACGCCTATATGAACTACTTCGCCGCTCCAACATCGGGCGTAAAATTGAGCCCGAACATCATGGTCGGATTTTGCCCGTCATCCTGGTTCTATCCCCGAAGTGGCGACGAGCAAGACTGGATAAAAGCCCAGTGGAGCGGTTGGGCGGACACACAAGCTAAACTTTTCATGCGGGCGAACTATTTTCTGGACGGGTATTGTATGCCGCACATATTTTCGACCCAGTTCGCCGACGAGTTTCAGAGCGCCGCGAACAACGGAATGGTCGGGACCGATTTCGATTCGCTGACAGGTCATTGGGCGACACAAGGCCCAAACCTTTACCTGTTGCTGCGTTTGCATATCCGTCCCGATGTGCCTGCCGATTCCCTCCTGTCCGAATATTACTCTGCCTTCGGCCCAGCGGCAGCTGACGTGAGGAAGTACTTTGATTTCTGGGAGACGTATACGTCGGATGGGCGCGCCCGGCTGCATGACACCTTTGAGGCTCTTGGGGCTTCGCGTTGGCGAAGCTGGGCGAAAGCGGCGCATGCGATCTATCCAGAGGAGAGTTTTGCGCCAGCCGAAGCATTGCTCGACAGAGCAGCCTCCTCTGCAAACGGCGATCAGGAGGCATCCATGCGCGTGCAGTTCCTTCGATTGGGATTGCAGCACGCGAAGTTATGCTCATTGGCCGCCGCCAAGCTCACGCTCGGCAATCCAGACTCCAATTCCGAGAAAGGCCGGGCGGAACTGCAGGCGCTCTTAGCATTTCGTCGAGCGCACGAGCGCATGTGGATCTCCAACTTGAATCACTGCGCGTGGGTCGAAAGCACGAGCTGGACGCTTCCAGGCGTGGCAGTTCAATCTCAGGATCCCGATCCAGAATGATCTTCGTCAGCGAATGGAAGCGGGCCGTTAGTCACCGCATGCACTTTGCAAGGCGACGGACTCCCGCGTGCGCGGTAGGAGTCTCGACCGCGGCAAACGCACCCGCCAGCATACACGCCGGCAAGGTGCGCTCTTAGTCATTTGGCAAGATCGACAGGGCGATCAGTTGCCCTTGCTGCCCTTGCTGCCACCTTCTCCAGCGCCGCCGGACTTGCCTCCGGACTCACCGGCTCCGCCAGCCTTGCTGCCGGTTTCGCCAGCACCGCCGGCTTTGCCGGGTTCCGGAGCGCGACCTGCCTTGCCTGCTTCCACAGATTTAATTTTGGTCAAAGACTCTGCAAAGCTGGTCGTCGAGATCGATTCAACAGACGTAACTAGAGAAGTCGCGGAAGGAACGCGTTTATAGTGATAAGCCTCCATAACAATGTGACGTTCAGCTCCTGAGAATCTTGTCACTTATCTTTCCGGAAGATCGAGTCTTGTTTTATGATGAAGCTGTCGGAATGTTTTATAATTAGTGAACTCAATTTATTATCAACATTTACTCACATCTCCTTCAAAACAGGAGCATTAGCAATTTCTTGGACATCTGCATAGAACTTGCGAAGCGATGCGGCAGGCGACAACAGTCGCCTGACTTAATGGCAACCGTGGGCGGTCTAGCGAGCGCTTCGGCCAAGTAGAAACTGATCTATCTATTTAAAATTGTCGGGCGTTCGATCGCCAACGCGATCTGACTGTTTATTGCGTTCCTGACATCAGCCTGACAGATCCCAAAGTCCAGATGCAACCATTTGTTAACCATCTGACAATGTTGTTCTCAACATCCCGGAGATGTGATCGCTGTTCAGGCCTCTGTCATTGCGAGGCGCTAAATCCGTTGACCTGTGTACTGAGCGGCTTCCATCCACAATGCGAGTCCGATCGCAGGAGAGCGCGCTTTAACCTCAAAATGGCGGCCCAGGTGACTCCCCGTAGCTACCCACACTGTTTTTGAACGTTGATAGATCGAGACGCCGAGAGCATTCGCCCGATAGAAAATCGCTTCGTAATCGCGATGCATATGCTCTGGCCTTCGGCTCCTCAAATTGCCGGCAACGGTGCTCGTTCATTTGCATTTGACATAGATGCCGACTTTGTATGAATCCGAGATCGCGTCCGAAGAGCCCCCCTGCGACCGCTTGCCGAGCCACTATTGGCTCGTTGATGGGGAGCTACCAACCAACCCCGCAACTGGACGTTCCATGGGAACCATGGGACTTCAGTCTTATTTGCGATGCGGCTAATATATCTATAAATTGATCGACGCGGGGGACACCCAATCCAACCCGCATGGCCGGTGTGGCGCAAAGCAAAGCTGTCCAACGCAGTAAGCCGCACCGGCCATTCGTTTTCGACAAGACCCAGCCCCTCTGCCGCTTGCTGACCTCCGTCGGCTAGAGCCAACCTTGTTGCGTGAGTGCTAATATAGGCGTAATCTGCGTGGCGCGGAGAGGAACCCCAAGCTCCCGCCGCAGCGGCCGGCACGGGCGGCAAGGTGTCCCCTCTCAGGCAGCCTTGCCGGTCGTCTTGTTACGGCTGGCGCCAAGGGCCATTTCCGACCAAGAGACCAAGACGCGACCGCTCCCGTCATCTGACACAAGGCAAAGGGCCTTTTTGTCTATGGTGGATACCTGATCGTGCTGTGGTCGACACACAACCGAAACGGAGTAGTCCGATCATTCATTCCGTGATGTTGGAGACGGCGCTAGGTTATCAAGATTAGGGAAGCCTAATATGGATATGCAGCTTTCTTATACAGAGACAGCATCGGCCCAGGTTTGGGAAATGGGTCGAAATGGCGCAGAACTGTGCGCTTGGGCGAGTGAACGGGGCATCACGATTTACCGCCGTTCAAAGACAGTATGGATCGCAGCAGGAAGGTATCGGGGCCGCAATTTTGAAGTTAAGGGACGTTCGCCAGCGATTGCGCTCGCATTGTGGGTGGAGGGTGCGCAGTACACAGGTCAAAGGTTTTACTTGGTGCACTGAGACGCCAATTGCCACAAGGTGCGCTACCTCGCAGAAGGTCTTTAGCAGCGAGGCGAATGCGGGGCATTGCGATTTTGCCGAGCTTCCGTTTCTGACCCGAAGCGATCATTCCGGATGCCAATTTGCGTGAAGCGGTCCGCGTGGTGCAGGGTGGTTAAAGAAGGATGGTTTCAGTCAAAGAAGCCCGCATCCTCTTCCCTGAGGTACTTCCTGGCTGCTTCGGCGTCGATATCGACGCCCAGACCCGGCGCTTCCAGCAGGTCCATCATGCTGTCCTTCACGATCTGCTTGGGCAGGCCGATGACGATGTCGTTCCACCACGGGTCCGAGGCGCTGGGATATTCGAACGCCACGTAATTGGCGGGCAAGGTGGCGCATACGTTGATCAGCGCGCCGAGGCCCAGGAGGCCGTTCGCGGTGCCGTGCGGGGCCATCAGGATCGAGTGCATATAGGCGTGCTCGGCCACCCATTTGAGCTCGGCGATGCCGCCAATATCGGCAGGATCGGGGCCGATGACGCGCACTGCCTGCGTCTCGATCAATTCCTTAAAATTGTGCCGCAGGTAGATCTGCTCTCCTGTGTGGATGGGGGTGGACGTCGATATCGTAAGTTCGCGGTAAGCCTGCGGATTGACCCATGGCACGTAGTCACCCGTCAGCATGTCCTCTAGCCACATGAGATTGTACTTTTCAACCGACTGCGCAAAACGGATAGCGTCGGGCAAGAACCAGCCGGGGCCGCAATCCAGCGCGAGCGAAACCTTGTCGCCGAGCACCTCCTTCATGGCGATGACGCATTCGATCATATGCGTCATGCCGCGCTCGCTAATCTGCCCCTGGTCCATCGCGCCGTGATAGGTCGGCGGCTGGCGGATACCGTAGTGGAAGTCAGGCACGCTCGTCTTCATGTTGGAGTGGAAGCTGATACCTTGCTTCACCATGAAGAAGTTTTCGGGCCGCTCCATCATCCATTTGACGTCGGCCGCGTAGTCCTCGGGTTTGTCCCCGGTGCGCTTTTTGCGGATCGAACCGTTATAGACCCGCACCTTGTCGCGCACCTTGCCGCCGAGCAACTTGTAGACCGGAACGCCGGCCGCCTTGCCCGCGATGTCCCACAGAGCGTGCTCGATGACGCTGACGGCGGCGCCGTACGGCTTGAACGAGCCCCGCTGCCGGATCTTCAGCATGCAGCGTTCGACGTCGGTCGGGTCTTCACCGATTAGGGCGTCGCGGAAATGCAGGACCCAGGGCTTGAGATAAGGCTTGGTGTACTCGACCTCGCCGAGGCCATAAAGGCCTTCGTCGGTCACGATGCGGACGATAGGATGTTTGCCGATGACGGCGCACCGGAGATCGGTGATCTTCATGCTTTCCCCTTCTTGCGTTCCCTCAAGAGGTGAGGCGGTCAGCTCCAGGTCCGGTCCCAGGAATATTCGTCATCCCAGTGATCGGTCGGTTGCCAGATGCCTTTGACCCCTTCCTGCAGGTGCTGACTGATGACTTCATCAACCACGTCGTCGATGCCCAGGCCCGGTCTGTCGGGCACTGTGATGAACCCGTCCTTGACCAGCGGCTTGGGCAAGCCCGTGACGATATCGTCCCACCAGTCCACTTCCACGCTGTGATATTCGAGCGCCATGAAGTTCTCCGTGGCCACGGCGACATGCGCGGCGGCCATCGCGGCGATCGGGCTCTCCGCCATGTGAATGGCCATGGCAACGCCATGTTCTTGCGCCGCGTCGCCGATCTTCTTGGTCTCGAGGATGCCGCCGGTGGTAAGCAGGTCCGGGTGGATGACCGAGATGCCTGAGTTGAGCAGCGGCTCGAAACCTTCCTTGAGGTAGATGTCCTCGCCGGTGCAGATCGGCACGGATGTTGCCTGCTGCAACTGCCGATACTGCTCGGTGTATTGCCAGGGGATCACGTCCTCGAGCCAGGCTGGGGCGTATTTCTCGATCCGCCGGGCGAGACGGATGCCATCCTGCAGCGAGATGTGGCCGACATGGTCGATAGCGAGCGGGATCTCGTAACCGATC
This sequence comes from Mesorhizobium sp. Root695, assembly GCF_001428185.1. Taxonomy (NCBI): domain Bacteria; kingdom Pseudomonadati; phylum Pseudomonadota; class Alphaproteobacteria; order Hyphomicrobiales; family Phyllobacteriaceae; genus Mesorhizobium; species Mesorhizobium sp. Root695. The sequence goes on from NZ_LMHO01000012.1 coordinate 384,919, forward strand.
ACCTCTCGGACCTCGTGGATATATTGATCAAGCAGGTCGATGCCCTTTTCGGTGAAGTGGAGGCCGGTGAAAGGATGCGGCACGTTCTGTGCGTCATAAGCGGCATTGCGCGCCCGGCGCTCGTCCAGCGTGCGTGCCCGGCCGCGACCGGCATGCGTGAGGAATCCGTCGAGCACGCCAGCCGGCGCGACCACCGCGCCTGGTATGTGGGAGATCTGCGCCAGCCCGAGGTCCATCTTGAGGAACGTGAAACCGAGAGCCATCCGCGCCTTGAGCCGCTTGCCGGTCTCGGTGCCGCTGGGCTTCTCCGCGTCGGTATCGCAATAGACACGCACCTTGTCGCGGAACCGTCCCCCGAGCAACTGGTAGATCGGCACGCCATAGGCCTTGCCGGCAAGGTCCCAGAGGGCGATCTCGACTGCCGAGACACCACCACCCTGCCGCCCATGGCCGCCAAATTGCTTGATGCGGCGAAACAGCCGATCGATGTCGCAGGGGTTCTCGCCCAGCAACCGGCTCTTGAGCATCAGCGCATAGGTCGCGCTGGCGCCGTCACGCACTTCGCCCAGGCCGACAATGCCCTGGTTGGTGTAGATCTTGATGAGCGCCGAGGTGAACGGGGCGCCAACGATTTCGGCTACCCGCATGTCGGTGATGCGAAGCTCGGACGGCTTGGAGTTGGTGTTTACCCGATTGAGCGCCTCGTCGGCTCCACGCATTTTTGGCATGGCTTATCCTCGTTCTGGTCGGCGGGCTTGTTGCGCGCGGGCCTGCCCGCATAGGGCGTTGCTAGCCCAATTCAATCTCATGGGCCTGCAGGTAGTCGCGGTCCATCTCGATACCGAGACCGGGCTTCGACGTCAGCTTGAGGCTGCCGTTCGATACGTCGAGTGGCCTGTCGATGAGATGATCGTATTTGCCCAGGTTCCACTCCGACGTTTCGAGCTTGTAGAAATTGGGAACGGTCATCATCACCTGCGCTCCAGCAACCACGTTGATCGGCCCCGCGGCGTCATGCGGCGAGACCGGGATGTAGTAGGCTTCACATAGAGCGGAAATCTTCTTGAGTTCGGTAATGCCGCCGGTCCAAGTGACATCCGGCATGATGTAGTCAGCCAGCCTGTTCTCAAGGACCGGCACGAAATCCCACTTCGTGTGGCCACGCTCGCCCCACGAGATGGCGGCACTGACCTTCTCACGCACTTGCTTGAGGGCGTTGAGGCTCTCAGGCGGGCATGGCTCCTCAAACCAGTCGATCTGGCCGGCTTCCTCGAGGCTCCGACAGAGGCGGATGGCGGTGGGAACGTCGAAGCGGCCATGCGCATCGATGAGAATGTCGACATCAGGCCCCGCCGTTTCGCGGATCAGGGCCGTGAGTTCGGCGGCTTCGCGCTCGTCCTTGCGGGTCATGCTGCCATCGAGGTAGCCGTCCCGCTGTTCGCGGGAAAGGCCATCGGCGCCACGGCCCTGGTGGGGGAAAGGGTCGAACTTGAGCGCGGTGTGTCCGGACTCGACAATGTCGCGAATTTCGCGGACCACAGCCTCCTTGCTGGTGAATTTGGCTTGGTTGGGATGGGTGTAAAGCGAGATTTCATCGCGCACGGATCCGCCCAGCAGCTCATAAATCGGCTTGCCGAGGACCTTGCCCCGGATGTCCCAGAGCGCGATATCGATAGCACTTACGCATTCAACAGCGGCGCCGCGGCTGCCCATGTAGGTGAAGCTGCGGAAAATCTTGTGCCAGAGATGCTCGATACGCGCCGGATCCTCGCCTGTCACGGCGACACCGATCTGTCGCAGGATCGTGCAGAGGGCTCGGTTGGCGAGCCTTGTGGTGGTGGTGATCTCTCCCCAGCCACTCACCCCTGCGTCGGTCGTCACCTCGACGAACAGGAACTCTCCCCAATAGGAAGCATCGGACTTGATCAGCCACGGCCGAACGCTCGTGATTTTCATCTCAATTGCCTTTGTCTGGAATGGTCAGGCCACGAGGTTCTGGACCGGACATTCTATCCGGCCCGAGCGGCGTTGCGCGCACGCATCTGTTCAAGAACGTGCCGGCCGGAACCCTCGACATGGCGGGAAATGAGTTCGCCTGCCTCGTCGGCATTTCCCGCCTTTATATGCGCGATGAGTTCGCGGTGCTCACGCATGATGGCGGCCCGCCGCGCGAGCGTGAAATTGAAACGCCGGCTCACGGCTCGCAGCACTTCGCGATGCTTCCACCAAAGCTCGGCGGCATGACGGTTATAATGGCGCTGGTACATCACGGTGTGGAAGGCGGTGTCCAGTTCACTATGCCTGAATGTGTCGGCGAAGTTGTTCTCTTCGATCAGGCCCTGGATACGTTCGAGTTCGGCGATGTCCTCGCTGGTAGCCATATTCACAAACCATCGCGTTAGGGCTGGCTCGATCAGAACACCGATCTCATAGATATCCCGGACAAAATCCTGATCTATGGGTCGGACGCGCGCCCCACGGTTGGCGACAAAGGTGACAAAGCCCTCGCCGCGCAACAACTGCAGCGCCTCGCGCACGGGATTGGTCGAGGTGCCGTGACGCCGGGCGAGATCGGTGACCACAAGGCGCTCGTTGGCAGCGAGCCGTCCCTCAATGATGTCTTCCCTGATCAGTTCATAAAGCGAGGCGCCCTCGCTGGAGGCACCGATAGGGTCAATCCCCAAGGGTGGCTCTGCTTTGAAATCGCTTGTTTCGGCCAACGCCGGCTCCCCAAGATTATACACATTTTCTCCGATATCATACACGGCATTCGCAGACAATGTACGATCTGGTGCGTTGACAGGCAATTCACGATCTGAAAACGTACTAAGTGGTCGAACGGGTACATAGACCGAGAAGCATCCCCGCGGTCGACCAAACAAGGACCGCTTTGCCTCGGCGCGGAGCGGCATGGGAGAACCAGGAGGATACCTATGACGAGGATTACGCTCGGCAGTGCGGTCCTGCGCGGCACTGTCGTTGGAGTTTTGACGGCCTCGCTGATGTCTACATCAGCGCTGGGTGCGCCGCCGGTCGACCTGAGCAAGTGGTCGCCGGAATATGTGCGCTCCATCGCGGGCACACAGGATTTCGACACGGCGGCCGATTGTGCCAAAGTCACCCCGCTCGACTACAAGGGGCGACTCACTTTCTGGTATCAGGGGGTGTTCGAGGGCGATCCCGACCTCCTGCGCCAATACTACAAGGATTTCTTCGAGACCTTCCGCAAGACCTATCCGAACATCCAGCTCGAGGATCAAGCCCTCACCTACAACGACCTTCTCGACAAGTTCCGCACGGCACTCTTGGGCAATGCCGCGCCGATGGCTGTCCGGCTGCAAATCCTGGGCGGCACCGAGTTCGCCTCGAAGGGCTATCTGCAGCCGCTCAAGCCCGAGGATGTGGGCTATTCAACCGAGGATTTCTGGCCCGGCGCCATGAAGGCCGTGACCTGGGAGGGTGTGACCTACGGCATTCCGACCAACAACGAGACGATGGCGTTCATCTGGAATGCCGACATCTTCAAGCGTGCGGGGCTCGATCCGGACAAGGCGCCGGCAACCTGGGACGACGTCGTCAAGTATTCCAAGCAGATCCACGACAAGCTCGGCATTGCCGGCTACGGCCTCGTGGCTCGCAAGAATGCCGGCAACACGCCGTACCGCTTCATGCCGCAGCTATGGGCCTATGGCGGCGGCGTCTTCGACGAAGCCACCGCGAACCCGACCTACGGCGAGGTCGAACTCGACAGCCCGCAGAGCAAGGCGGCGCTGCAGGCCTCGTACGACATGTATGTTCGCGACAAGTCGGTTCCGGTTTCGGCGCTCACCAACCAGCAGGCCGATAACCAGCCTCTGTTCGTCGCCGGCCAGCTCGGCATGATGATCTCGCACCCGTCCGACTACAACGTCATGCTCGACCTGCAAAAGAAAGCGACGGGCACCGACAAGGACAAGGCGCAGACCGTTATCGACAACATGCGCTACGGCCTGATTCCGACCGGCCCCGACGGCAAGCGCGCGGTCGTGTTCGGCGGTTCGAACATCCACATCCTGAAGCCCGAATATGTCGAGGGCGGCAAGGTGGACGAGCCGGCTGCAAAGGCTATCATCTGCATGTGGTCCAGCCCGGAATGGTCGTTGAAGATGGCTTACGCCGGCTCGAACCCGGGCAACCTTAATGGCTTCAAGACCAAATGGATGAAGGAACGTCTGGACAACATCAAGTTCCTCGATGTCACGACATCGATGCTGCCATACGGCATCCCGTTCCCCGCGCTGCCGCAGTCCCCCGAGATCATGAACATCATTGTCCCGGACATGCTGCAGAATGCTCTGACCGGCGCGATGACGGTCGATCAGGCAGCGGACGACGCGGCCAAGAAGGTGAAAGACCTGATGGGCGGACTCTAGTCCGAGCCTGACCTGCGACCTGACCGGCTGCGCCGATCGTGCAGCCGGTTCGTTCCGAAGAACAAGGGCACGCCACAGTGACGATCGTGACCGGCAAGGCCGAGGTTCGCCGAAGATTGCAACCCGGCAGATCCGGGGTTCTGCGGAAGATATGGGAGCATCGCGCGGACTATGCGTACGTGCTCCCTGCGATCGCAGTGATGCTCATCGTCATCGCCTATCCGATCTACTACACGATCGAGCTGTCGTTCTTCAAGACTCCGCCTGGCCTGCAGCTCCGCGACAAGAGCTTCATCGGCTTCGACAATTACACGGCCATCCTCACCAGCGAGGTGTTCTGGAAAGTCACCTGGAACACGCTGGTCTGGACACTGGGTTCGACATTCATTTCCTTCGTCCTGGGGTTTGGCGCCGCGCTGGCGCTCCACCGCGACTTTATCGGCCGGGGTATCCTGCGCGCTATCCTGATCATCCCTTGGGTCATCAGCGCAGTTGCCGCTTCCTATATCTGGAAGTGGATCTATCATTCGGATTTCGGGATCATTGGCGCGGTATTGGTCGGCCTCGGATTTGCGGACCGACCCCCGAACTTCATCGACAATGTCAGCACGGTGCTGCCCTCGCTGATCGTCGTCAATATCTGGCGCGAGTTTCCGTTCGCCATGATCATGATGATGGCCGGCCTGCAGACCGTCCCCGACCAGTTGCTGCGCGCCGCCGAAGTCGACGGGGCCAATGCATGGCAGCGCTTCTGGCACGTCACCTTCCCGCACTTGCGCAACGTCTCGACGGTGACCATCCTGCTGCTCGCAGTCGCCAACTTCAATTCGTTCATCATCCCCTGGATCATGACCGGCGGCGGGCCATCGAACGCTTCGCATATCTGGATCACGCACATTTATGAGCTCGCCTTCGGCCGGCAGCGCTGGGGCGTCGCATCGGCCTATTCGGTGCTCCTGTTCCTCATGCTGATGGTGCTGGGGTACTTCTACGTCCGTGCGCTAGCCGGCAACGACCGGAAAGAGGGGAGCGCATGAGCATGACTGTCGAGACAGCCCCTCGAGGCCAGACCCGTCACAGCATGCGCGTCGACGGATGGCGGTGGGCGGGGCGCATCTTCCTCGTGTTCATGCTGCTTTACACCGCATTGCCGATGATCTGGATGCTGATCACCTCGATCAAGTCCGGGTTCGCGGCGATGCAATTCCCGCCGCAATGGTGGCCTGACCAGCCTACCCTTGCCAGCTACGAGCAGTTGCTCGATCCGCAAAACAGCGTCGGCCAGGACTTCCTCCGCTTCTTCTGGAACAGCCTTTTCGTGTCGACGGTCACGACAATCCTTTCGGTGATCGTAGCTGTTCCCGCCGCCTACGCGTTTTCGCGCTTCAGTTTCCCGGGCCGGAACTTCCTGTTCTTCGCCGTGCTGCTGCGTAACATGTTCCCGGCGGTGATCTTTCTCGTGCCGCTCTTCATCCTGATGCGCGCGATCGGGCTGGTGAACACGCATGGCTCGCTCATTCTCACCTATCTCACCTTCGGCCTGCCGCTGGCGATCTGGCTGCTCAAGGGCTTCTATGACAACATCCCGGTTCAGCTCGAGCAGGCGGCGCGCATCGATGGGGCAACGCGGTTCCAGGCCTTCATCCTGATCGTGATGCCGCTTTCGACGCCGGGGATCATCGCCACCGCGATCTATTCCTTCATCGGCGCATGGAACGAGTACATCTACGCCTACACCTTCCTTTCCAAAAACGACCAGTTGACCCTGCCGGTCGGCATCCAGCGTTTCTTCTCGGAAAATACGACGGACTTTCCGGGCCTGATGGCGGCCAGCTTTATGATGAGCGTACCCGTCGTGGTGCTGTTCCTTGTCCTGCAACGATACTTCGTACGCGCCCTTACAGAAGGCGCGGTCAAGCACTAGGGAGTTGCCGATGGCCCACGTGGTCCTCAAAGATCTCGTCAAGACCTATGGCAGTTTCAAAGCTGTCAACGACGTCTCGCTGACGGTCAATGACGGCGAATTCGTTGCGCTCGTCGGCCCTTCAGGCTGCGGAAAGACAACCACGCTCAATCTCGTCGCGGGGCTGATCCCGATCACATCGGGCGACATCGTCATCGGGGACCGGGTGGTCAACGACCTCGACCCCAAGGACCGTGACATCGCGATGGTGTTCCAGAACTACGCTCTCTATCCGCAGAAATCGGTTTACAAGAATCTGGCGTTCCCGCTGCAGATGCGCAAACTGCCCAGGGACGAGATCGACAAGAAGGTCAGGGAAGCGGCGCGAGTGCTCGACATGACGCAGCTGCTCGAGCGCAAGCCACGCGAACTTTCGGGCGGGCAACAGCAGCGCGTGGCCCTGGGCCGCGCTCTCGTTCGAGATCCGGCGGTATTCTTGATGGACGAACCGCTCTCCAATCTCGACGCAAAGCTGCGGGTGCAGATGCGGTCCGAAATCAAACGGTTCCATCAGGACCTCAAGGCGACCATCATCTATGTGACGCACGACCAGCTCGAGGCCGTGACCATGGCGGACAGGATGGCCGTGATGAACGGCGGCTATCTGCAGCAATACGATTCGCCGGCGCAAGTTTTCGCCCATCCCGTCAACATGTTCGTCGCGAGCTTCATAGGCAGCCCGGCGATGAGCCTTATTCCGCTGGAGGCATCGACGGCAAACGGCTGCACCGTTCTGACGAGCGCGGAAGGCTGGAGCCTCGAGCTGTCGCAACTCAACGCGCGCAAGGTCCAGAAAGCGACCACCCGGAAGGTCGTGCTCGGTGCGCGCCACTCGACGATCAAGCTGCACAAGAGCGCGGTCACCGGTGCCATTCCGGCCAAGGCCTATACGGTGGAACCAACCGGAGATGTCACCTTCGTGCAGGCGTTCCTCTCCGGCGCCATCGTCAACATCAGCGTGTCCCCCAACATCGCCGTCAAACCTGATGAGCAGATCTGGCTCGAGTTCGACCAGGAGCGGATGCACCTGTTCGACGGCGAAACTGAAATGGCTCTGGAGGCCTCCTGAAACAGGGTGGATGCGTTTGGAACGTGGACGCTAATGACTACGAAGCTCAAGATTACCGATATCAAGCCCTATCCAGTATGGGTAGGAACGCGCAACCAGATGCTGGTCAAGGTCGAGACCGACCACGGCATCTTCGGCTGGGGCGAGAGCGGCTTGAGCGGCCGCGAGAGGGCCGTGGTCGGCGCGATCGAGCATTATCGCGAGTTTCTCATCGGCCGCGACCCCATGCAGATCGGGCGGATCTGGCAGGAGGTCTATCGCAGCCAGTACTTCGAAGGCGGGCGGGTTCTGCAGGCGGCGATTTCCGCTATCGACATCGCCCTTCACGACATCAAGGGCAAGGCGCTGGGAGTGCCGGTCTACGAACTGCTGGGTGGAAAGCAGCGCGACCGCATCCCCACGTTCGCCTCGACCGGAGACGAGGCCGAGGGCGATGCCGCCATCGAACGCGCCCGCGAACTGTGCGCACAGGGTTGGCAGGCGATCCGCTTCTTCCCCGTCGGGCAAAGCAGCAGGGACGTCTTCGAGCCGCGCGAGTCGATCGGCGCTACCGCGAGAATGCTAAACAGGGCGCGCGAGGCGCTCGGCGACGACGTCGTCCTCGGCATCGATTATCATCACCGACTATCGGTGGCAGAGGCGGCGAGCTTCTGCAACAAACTCCGCCGCGGCGTGCTCGATTTCCTCGAGGAGCCGATACGCGACGAGACACCGGAGGCCTACGAGTCCCTGCGTACGATGACTGAGATCCCCTTTGCCATCGGCGAGGAATTTGCCAGCAAGTGGCAGTTCCTGCCCTACATCGAGCGTGGCATTCATCAGTTCAACCGGCTCGATGTTTGCAATGTCGGCGGGCTCACCGAGGCGATGAAAGTCGCTGGCTGGAGCGAGGCGCATTACGTGGACCTGATGCCGCACAATCCGCTTGGTCCAGTGTGCACGGCCGCGACCGTGCATCTCGCCTGCGCGGTACCCAACTTCGCGTGGCTCGAGACCAGGGAGCCCGAAAGAAAGCTGGGCTTTGACAATTCCGACTTCTTCCCCGTGCAACCACGGCTCGACGGCCCCGATTATCCGGTGCGCGATCTGCCAGGGCTCGGCGTCGAGGTCAACGAAGCTGCGATCCAGGCGGAGAGCTTGCGTTTCTGGGAAGCGCCTCACCTGAGACGCCGCGACGGTTCCGTCACGAACTGGTAGTTCCCTTTCAACCGGAGTCCGATAATGACGCATACACCCGACATCACGCGGCCGCCGAAAGATTTGATCGACGCGCTAAGAGAGATCGGCGCCGCGACGGTTGCCGGCACGCTTGGCCACATGGGCTTCCGCAATCCCCACATGGTCGGTCCGGTGGCGCAGAACCATGGGAAGTCGATCGTCGGGCCGGCGCTGACGCTGCAGTTCTTGCCGCAGCGGCCGGACCTGTTCAGCGAGGGAGAATATGCCGATCCCGAGACGCAACTGCATCGGCACGTGCTGTATCACGCGCAGGAAGGCGATGTGGTCGTGGTGGACGCGCGCGGCGATATGAGTTCGGGCGTCTTCGGCGATATGATGTCGACGTATTTCAAGGGCAGAGGCGGCGCGGGCATCGTCATCGACGGGTGCATGCGCGACCGGCCCAATGTTGAAAAGCTCGACCTGCCCCTATGGCTGCGCGGCTGGACGCCCAACTACCATGTGCAAACCAGCATCTATCCGAACGCGGTCAACGTTCCAATTGCCTGCGGCGGTGTAACGGTGGTCCCCGGTGACATTATCGTCGCCGACGACGACGGGGTGGTGGTGCTTCCCGTCGCAATGGCCACGAAGGTCATCGAAGAATCGAAGAAGCATCACGATTGGGAGGAGTTCTCGCGAATGAAGCTCATGGAGGGCGCGCCGTTGCAGCGCTACTATCCGCTGCATGACGATGCCCGCGGGGAGTACGAGGCCTGGCGGCAAGCCAACCCCAAATCCTGATAGACGGGACATTGGTCGCGTCGTCTTATGCAACTGCTTGCTGAGCAGTGCCGAGGCCTTCTCGGCATGTCGAATGCCGCTTGCGGGAGCGCGCTGTGCTCGGACTGGACGTCGCGACCGCGAGTCCAGTGTTTCCACGACTGTGGAAGCTTTCCACGATTTGCTCGGTTTCAGCGACTATCGGTATCAATCGGTCGATTTCTTTCTGACGGCCGCCGACCGAGCCGTACCGGCAGTTCCCAAAAAAAGACCGTCACGAGGCTGTCTACAACCAGGGTCCGTCGCGAGATTTACATCGGCTTCGTAGTTGATACAGCGGTACGCTCGAGACAGCGTCATCGGTTACCTGCTGCTCATCAGTCGCGCGATACAGACAGCCCCGCGAGAAGCGGAGCGTACGCGGCGAGCCTGCGGGATATGAACTCGGTGAAGAGCCGCACGCGCTTCGTCTTGCGTGTCTCACCCTGCGTGAGAAGCCAGAGCGTTCCGTACATGTGCAGGTCGGTGCCCGGCACCCTCACCAGTAGGGGATCGGCATCTCCGACGAAGCACGACAGTGTCGTGATCCCGAGCCCTTGCCGTACGGCAACGATCTGCGCCTCGCCGTCCGTGGTCCTGAACGGAACCCCCGTGGTGCGAATCTCGCTGGCCCAATCCGGAATTCCATGAATGCTTATGACGATCCACCGGATGGGATCAGGCGCGCCCGCACGCCATGCGGCTAGTCGATCCCGGGACATGTAGACGCCGCCGAACAGGTCCGGTCCCTTCAGGCCGTGAAGATTGAGCGGCAGGGTTTTGCGGTCGTAGACGACGCGGATCGCCACGTCGGCCTCTCGATTGGTCAGATTTGCCAGCTCGCCGGACGACAAGATTTCCATCTCGATGTCCGGATGCAGAAGCGCGAAATCGGCGAAGTCCGGCATGAGCAGGTGTGTCGCAAGGGTCGGTGCCAGTGTCACCCGCAGAAGCCCGCGCACGCTCTGGTCGCGCCCGAAGACGCGCGTCTCCAGCTGGTGCGACGACGCTTCCATCTGGTTCGCGAGCTCAAGGACCTCCTCGCCCGCAGCCGTCAGGCGGTAGCCCGAAGGCAGCTTTTCGAACATGTGCGCGCCAAGACGTTCCTCGAGCTGGGCGATGCGTCGCAGCACGGTTGAATGATTCACCCCGAGGTGCGCGGCAGCAGCCCGCACCGAGCCTCCGCGTGCGACGGCAAGAAAGTAGCGAATGTCATCCCAGTCGATCATGGTGCAATCCCGCACCGCGAGGTGCGCCTTCCAAAGCCCGTGTCCATCACATCGAACAACATCTCGTATGTGGGTGGCGCCGGGCGGTCATCATAGCCCATGCCGACAAGCACGGTCCAATCCCGAACGGCGGACGCCGATCGTCGCGGCTGGCGTCCGTCGTCCAGCCGGATCGATTTTGCACCACCGATGTGCGCATTTCCGCACTCAAAGCCTGACCCCGGCAGACTTATTTCCTGGCTCTCGGGGTTCTTCCCGAACGACCAAAGGCAGAGCCTGAAGGGAAAAGTCATGGGAAAGCTAGACGGTAAGGTTGCAGTCATCACGGGTGGATCGAGCGGCATGGCGCTGGAGAGCGCCAGGCGGTTCGTTGAAGAAGGCGCCTATGTTTTCATCACGGGCCGGAGACAGGAGGCACTGGACGAGGCCGTCAAGCTGATCGGCCGGAACGTAACCGGCGTTCGCGGCGACGCGTCCAATCTCGACGACCTCGACCGCCTGTTCGATACAGTCAAGCGGGAAAAGGGCAAGATCGACATCCTGTACGCGAGCGCTGGCACGGGCGAAGCCGTCCCACTGGGCGAGATTACCGAGCAGCACTTCGATGCGGCCTTCAACCTGAATGCGCGCGGCACGCTGTTTACGGTACAGAAGGCGTTGCCGCTGTTCAACGATGGCGGATCGATCTTCATGACCGGGTCAGTCGCTTCGATCAAGGGTTTTCCAGGTTACAGCGTGTATGCGGCGAGCAAGGCGACGTTGCTCGCATTCGCACGCGGGTGGCTCAACGAACTCAAGGGCAGGAATATCCGGGTGAACGTGCTGCACCCAGGGCCGATCGCCACACCGATGCAGGACCAAGTTCTCACAGAGGAGGCGAAGCAGATGTTCGAATCCCTGATCCCGCGGGGAAAGATGGGGCGTCCTGAAGAAATTGCGGCGGTCGCGCTGTTTCTTGCTTCAGACGATTCGAGTTTCGTGAATGGGGTGGAGTTGTCTGTCGACGGCGGCTTCTCGGCCATCTGAAATCGCGCCGGGTCGCGGGAAGCGGCTGACCGGCGGGAACTATCATGTCCATGGTGGAACGACCACGCAAAGGTCGCCACACAGCGGAACGGATAACCCAGCGCCGTTGAAGGCTGGGCAAACAAAACCAACACGGATCGGAGAAGCATTATGAACTACGCGATTGTAGGATTCGGTAAGATAGGCCAGGCCCTCGCCCACGCCTTCGCCCGTAAAAACATCGACGTGGCCGTCGCGAGCCGCCGGCCGCCCGAGGCGTTGGCGCCGCAGGCTCGGGCGATTGGCCCCAGGGTCGTCGCCAAGTCGCTGCGGGAAGCACTCGAGGCCGACACAATCATTTTGGCGGTCCCTTTCGGGGACCATCGCGAGGTTGCGAAAGCCCTGCCGAGCTGGAAAGGCAAGACGGTCATCGACGCGATGAACGCGTTTCCTGTCCCTGAAGAGCTGGACGGCCTCCCGTCCTCCGCCTTCGTTGCGGAGTCGTTCACCGGCGCCAAGTTCGTGAAAGGTTTCAATCACCTGATTGCGGCCACCCTGGCTGCCGATCCGATCGTCGAGGGCGGCCACCGGGTGGTCTTTCTGTCGAGCGACGACGAGGACGCGATCGCTCCCGTGGCGGCCTTGGCCAAACAACTCGGGTTCGCACCCGTCAAGCTGGGAAAGCTCAGCGAGGGTGGCGCGCTGGTGCACGCACGCGCCAGCACTTGGGGCCAGCTGATCTTCCAGGATTTGTTCAAGAAGGAGCAGTAATCGATCTACGACCGTGTGATCGACGCCGAGAACTGGTCGCGCGCGCTAACTTCTTCGAGCAGCGCGCGACCAAATATTTGAAGGCCACAAAGTCGCGAAGGTTGGGGTGGGCCTGACGGCGTATGGGCGCCGTTCGAAGAGCGCGGAGACGCCCGACAGAGCGGCAGATCACGGGCTTGAGACCTTTGCCCCGGCGATGGATAGACACGTCCGTCTCTTCCAAAACTTACGATCGGCTGCCGCCGTACACCTGCAGCGCGAACCCAGCGACGGCTGCAGAAATCAAATCGTGTCACGCTTTCGGCGCCAGGCGATTTCGCGATAAAGCGCCTCGGGACTGACACCTACTTCACGGGCCAGCGTTGACCAGTGTCCTCTGGCGGGAAGGCTCCCATGCCAGGAAACCCACGCGTCGAGGCGGGCCGCGACTGTCTTGAGGCACAAGATCTCCGACTGCAGTCGCGCCTGCTGAACTTCGTGTGCCAGATGGCGCGCCCAAGCGATCGCCAACTCCGTGTCCTCTTCGATCCGGGTGAGCAGGCCGCCGCGTGGAATGGCCCAGGTCACGGCAGCAACTTCCGCCTGGGCCGCGCAATGGTAAGAGGCTGAATACAACGAGGCTTCGGCCAAGATGGAATTTGGACCCGCGCGTTGAAGGATCAGCGCCGTCCCGTTGTCTTGATGCCTGACCAGATGAACAACACCTGAACGCACAACGTGGATAAACCGGACGGGATCACCCAGATGAAACACCGGTGCTCCCGCCACGAACTCGATATCGCGGCCTTCCAAATGGTCGAGCAGGGCAATAAGCGGGAGCGACATGATTTCTATCATGTAGCGTTGCTTGAGGCTGTGGCAAGCATGCCTGTCCAATGGAGCAATTGCCATGATACGCGCCCTCGCACTCGCCGCCTGCTTGATTCCTTCCGCGGCCTGTGCCCAGCAAGCCCAGACCGGCGGAATGGACCACAAAATGCATATGCAGATGATGAGTGGGCAAGCCGCCGGTGCTTCGGTCCCGACGGAGCCGGGCCAAGGCGCGTTCGCGGCGATCCAGGAGATCGTAGCCATCCTGGAGGCTGATTCCGATACAGACTGGTCCAAAGTGGACATCGACGCCCTGCGTGCGCATCTCGTCGACATGAACGCGGTTACTTTGGCCGCCGATGTGAAGAGCGAGCCGGTCGCGGGCGGAACCCGCTTCCTGGTCACAGGTTCGGGAGCCGTTCAGGATTCGGTGCGCCGGATGGTGAAGGCCCATGCGGCGGCGATGAACGGGGTCGACGGTTGGCGTTTCGAGGCTTCTGACATCGACGGTGGCGCATCCCTGACCGTGTGGCCGCCGGCGAAGGATGCCGCCAAACTGCGCGGCCTCGGATTCTTCGGGCTCATGGGGCGTGGCATGCATCATCAGAACCACCACATGATGATCGCGCGAGGCAAAAGTCCTCATCTCTGATACGGGAACCGGACAACTTCTTAGCTGAATTATCCGCGGGTGAGCTCGCCGTTCCTCGCGTTCGCGGGCGAGGTCGGTATTCTCGGTGTCCGACTGGGAGCTGACCGAGACATACTCGCCGGCCGCCATCGACATGGCGCCCGCCACCAGCCCGGCTATGCCGGCGACCAGAACCTGCGAATTCGGCGCGGCGGCCGACGCCACCCCGACGACCAGGCTCGCGGTCGAGACGATCCCGTCATTGGCTCCCAGCACGGCGGCGCGCAGCCAGCCGATGCGCGACACAAGATGGTTTTCGACATGCAGCCGGCTCATGCTTTCCGGATCGTGCCTTCGAGTTTCGTGGCGGCGGCGACTGTATTGGAAATCGTGCCGTACTTGCGGACGTTCTTGTGAAGCAGCTCCAGCCGCTGGTCGGTTTCATCGGTGTCGACGACAAGCTCGTAGTCGATCGAGGTAATCCCCGGTGGGCTGTCGCGCCGAACGGCATGCAACGCGACCTTGACGCCGCGCAGCTTGAAACCGAGCATCGGCGTGACGCGCTCGATGCCCTTGATCATGCAGGCGGCGATGGCCGCCAGAAGCAGTTCGGCTGGATTGAAGGCATCGGGTCGGCCCTCGAGACAGGTGTCGAGAACAAGCGCGGCGTTCTTGGTCGTGGCGACGCTGCCTCGTGCATCGGTCCGTCGGGCTTCAATGTTGTATTCGAACATTCCGTGGCCTTTCTCGCTGGTGCTTGCCTGCTTGGTATAAGCAGCGCCTGAGCTTTTCTACCGGCAAATCGAGCGCCCGGTATTGATCGAGGTCAGATCGCGGCTGACCGCCAAACGTCCTAGCGGACGACCAGGACCGGGATATCGACGTAGGAAAGTACCTCGGCGGTCTGGCTTCCCAAGAGCAGCTTTCCCAGTCCCTGGCGCCCGTGCGAGGCCATGACGATGAGGTCGCAGCCTTCTGCCTTGGATAGCTCTAGGATCGCTTGCGCTGGTCTCTTGTTCTCTAGATGAACGACCTTAGCGTCCACGCCCAGGTCCAAAGCCGACGCCTTGCATCGATCGAGGATCTGCCCGGCAAAGCGGCGCCCCTCTTCGACATAAGCACGGAAATGTTGGCCAGCCGAATAGCCTGACATCGGATCTCGCCAATCGAAGAGAGGGAACGGTTCGGTGACATACAAGAAGACAATCTTTGCCTTCAGACGGTTGGCAAGCGACAGCCCTTGCTTCACGCCGATCTCCGCCAGCTCAGATCCGTCCGTGGCGACTAACAGACGTGCATACATCACAATGCCTCAAAGGCTTTCGATTGCGTCTCGCAGCATGTTTCGCACCTGCTCGGCCGGACCACGTAACGCCGCGTTCTCAATCGCAGCCATTGAGGCAACCGGGTCGATCGCAGCGACTTCCACCTGCCCTTCGCCCAGTTCCTGAACGATGACGTTACAAGGCAACATGGTACCGACCTTGTCTTCGATCGACAGCGCCTCAAGCGCCATTTTGGGATTGCAGGCACCAAGAATACGGTAGTTGCGGTAGTCAATCCCGAGCTTCTTCTTGAACGTCTCCTTGACGTCGATCTCGGTAATGATGCCGAAGCCGGCGTCCTTCAGAACCGCCGTCGTGTGTTCGACCGCCGCATCGAAGCTGGAGTCCAGCATCTTGGAAAAATAGTAGCTCATGATCTTGTCCTTGTTGGTTCAGCCGGAAGCTGAGGTTGGTTGATTGGTCGTTGCAGGCTCTGCCGGCACATCGGTCCTGGTGTCCTGCCTCGAGCCGCCGCGCAACGCCACGTAGATGGCGGGAATGACGAGCACCGTCAGCAGCGTCGACGAGGCGAGGCCGAACAGCAGCGAAATCGCCAACCCCTGGAAAATCGGGTCGGTCAGGATGACCGCCGCCCCGATCATCGCTGCGATCGCGGTGAGCAGGATCGGCTTGAAGCGGATGGCGCCGGCCTCGAGCAACACGTCGACCAGCGGCCTGTCGGTGCCCTTGGAATGGCGAATGAAATCCACCAGCAGGATCGAATTACGCACGATGATGCCGGCGAGCGCGATGAAGCCGATCATCGAGGTGGCCGAGAACGGCGCGTCGAAGGCCCAATGGCCAAGCATGATACCGATCAGGGTCAGTGGGATCGGCGTCAGGATAACCAGTGGCAGCCTGAACGAACCGAACTGCGCCACTACAAGAATGTATATGCCGAGGATCGCCACTATGAAGGCCGCGCCCATGTCGCGGAAGGTGACCCACGTCACCTCCCACTCGCCGTCCCACAAAAGTGTCGGCTTGGATTCGTCATCCGGTTGCCCGTGCAATGCGATCGTCGGTTTCGGGAGGTTGCCCCAATCGGCTTTGGCGATGGCATCGTCTACGGCGAGCATGCCGTAAACCGGCGCCTCGAACGCGCCCGCGAGCTCCCCCATCACCATCTCGGCGGGCCGGCCATTGTGGCGGAAGATCGGGTAGGATGCCGGTTCACGCGTCACCCGCACGACGTCGCCGAGTTCCACCACGTCGCGCGCGCCCGGTAGCGCGTTCGCCGGGACCGGCGTCGTAAGGGCACGCTGGTCGACGACGCCGTCGCTCTTCGAGAGCGCCACGCGGATCGGGATCGGCTGGCGGCCGCCGCCGCGATGCGAATAGCCTACCGTCGTGCCGCCGTAGAGGTAGCTCAGCGTGTCGTATACGTCGGACTGCTCGACCTTGTAGTATTCGAGGTTGTCCTGGTCGATCGCCAGCCGCACGCGCTGCGGCTGGTTGTGGAAGCTGTCGTCGACGTCGACGATGAACGGAATAGAGGAGAACGTCTCGCGCACCTTTGCCGCCACCGCGCGGCGCGTCTCGGCGTCGGGGCCATAGATCTCCGCCAGCAGGGTCCCGAGCACCGGCGGACCAGGCGGTGGCTCGACCACCTTGAGCACGGTGCCTTCTGGCATGGCAATGCCCTTCAGCCGTTCGCGAATGTCGAGGGCGATGGCATGGCTTGGACGACTGCGCTCGCCCTTCCCCGCTAGGTTGACTGCGACGTCGCCCTGCTCGGGTCCAGAGCGAAGATAGTAATGGCGCACCAGGCCGTTGAAATTGAAAGGCGCCGCTGTACCGGCATAGGTCTGGAACGAGACCACCTCGGCTACGTCGGCGAGACGGTTCACCACAGCCTGCAACAGCCGATTGGTGTCCTCGACAGAGGAGCCTTTGGGCAGGTCCGCAACCACCTGCAATTCGGTCTTGTTATCGAACGGCAGGAGCTTCACAGTGACGTGCTTGGTGTAGATGAGCACCATCGAAGCCATGGTCGCGGCGCCGACGACAAGCAGGAAGGTCCACGACCGAAACCGCGACTTCAGGATGGGCCTAGCGACCGCGATATAGGCGCGACCGAGCGCGCCACCGGGGCTACTGGCATCATGGGCATGCGCCGAGGCGTGGTCCTTCTTCCCGAACTTCATCATCAGCCACGGCGTGAGCGTCACCGCGACAAAGAAGGAAAACAGCATCGCCGCCGAGGCGTTGGCCGGGATCGGGCTCATATACGGCCCCATCAGACCAGACACGAACAGCATTGGCAGCAGCGCCGCGACCACGGTGAGCGTCGCCACGATCGTCGGATTGCCAACCTCGGCCACGGCGTCGATGGCCGCCTGCTTGCGGGACCGCCCATCATCCATGGCCCAATGCCGGGCAATGTTCTCGATCACCACGATCGCATCGTCGACGAGGATGCCGATGGAAAAGATGAGTGCGAACAGGCTGACGCGGTTCAGCGTGTAGCCCATGATGCGCGAGGCAAACAGTGTGAGCAGGATCGTCGTCGGGATGACAACGGCCACCACCAGCGCCTCGCGCCAGCCTATGGCGACCGCAACGAGCACGACGATGGAGATCGTCGCGAGGCCGAGGTGGAAGAGCAGTTCATTTGCCTTCTCGTTCGCGGTCTGGCCGTAGTCGCGGGTCACGACCATGTCGACGTCCTTCGGGAAAATTTCACCCCGCACCTGGTCAAGGCGCTTGACGATCGTATCCGCGATGACAACGGCGTTGGTGCCCGGACGCTTGGCCACTGCCAGCGACACGGCCGGCGCCCGTTCAAGCCCCTTGTCGGACTTGATGACGTTGGTGACCCGGTTCTCTGCCGGCGACGTTGCCAACATGATTGTGGTCACGTCGCGCACATAGACCGGCCGCCCGTCCCGCGCAGTCAGAAGCAGGTTGCCGATGTCGGCGAGGGTCTGCAAGGTCTGGCCGGCAATCAGCACACGCTGCTTGCCCTCATCGCGCACCGTGCCGATCTGGAAGGATCTGTTGGCGCCAGCGATTTTGGCCGTCAACTGCTGCAGCGTGATGCCGTAAAGAGAGAGTTTTTCCGGATCCGGCTCGACCTGGATCGCTTCCGGCTGTTCGCCGACGATGTAAGTCAGGCCAATATCCGGCAGCTTGGCGACCTCGACTTGCAGTTCGTGCGCCAACCGAGTCAGATCGGCCGAGGAATAGCGGCTGGCCGCCTCGGGCGTCGGCGTCAATGTCACCACCACAATGGCCACGTCGTCTATACCACGCCCAACGATCAGTGGCTCGGGTATGCCAACCGGGATGCGGTCCATATTGGCGCGCACCTTGTCATGAACGCGCAAAACGGCGGCGTCGGAACTGGTACCGACCTTGAAGCGGGCAGTCACCAGCACGCCGTCGTCCACGGTTTGCGAATAGACGTGCTCAACACCGTCAATGCCCTTGATGATGGTTTCCAGCGGCTCGGTCACGAGCTTGACGGCATCCTCCGCCTTCAGCCCGTTGGCCGCGACATGGATGTCCACCATGGGCACGGAAATCTGCGGCTCCTCCTCGCGTGGCAGCGTGGCGAGGGCCACAAGCCCGAGTGCCAGCGCCGCCAACAAGAAGAGCGGCGTCAGCGGCGAGGCGATGAACGAGCGGGTGAGCCCGCCGGCGATGCCAAGTTTCATGGCAGGACGACCTTGTCGCCTTCGGCGAGGCCGGTCAGAACTTCGACCCGCAGCTCTCCGTCATCCTGGTATCGCTGGCCCAGCACGACCGCCACGTCGAGTGGTTCGTCCGGTGTATTGACTGTGACGTAGTCGATCCCGTGTACCGTCCTGACCGCCTTTGGCGGCACGCCAAGCATGGTCCGCTTCGCGACCGGGATCGATACCAGCGTGCGCTCGTTGACGAAGAATTTGCCTATGTCGGCGACCTCGACATCGGCGATGACGCGGCCGTTCTCGATCTCTGGATAGACCTTGGCGATGCGGCCCTGGCGGGCCTTGACGAAGCCGCCGTCCGCGCCGGCGCCGCGTTCGGCGATATCGACCTCGGCGCCCTCCTTGATCTCCGTCGCATGCCGCTCCGGCAGCGACAGTCGCAGATAGTATTGTCCCGACGCGATCCGGGCGACCGGTTCGCCTGCCATGATCACCGAGCCTGCCGTGACGGGAACCGTCAGCACCCGACCGTCGGCCGGAGCCAAGGTATCGCCTTCCTTGGCGCTCTGCTGGGTAACGGCCTTCTCGGCAACCGCGGCTGCCAACTGGCTGGTGATGACGTCGAACTGGGTCTGAGCTGCATCGACCCGGCTCTGTGTTGCAGCGCCTTTAGTCAGCAAATCCTGGGCGCGCTGCAGATCGGTCTTGGCATTCTCCATCTGGGAATTAAGGGCGCCGATCTTGGCATCGGCTGCGCGAAGCTGCAGAGCTATTTTGTCGTCGACTACGGTAGCGACCACATCACCCTTCTTAACGATCTGGCCTTCAGTCACCCGCACCTCGGTGATGGTACCGGAAATGCGCGCTCGTGCCGGCACGATCGTGCGGCTCTCGACCTGACCGTAAACGGCCTTCATCTCGATGACGGTGGCTGCCTTGACTGTGAAGTCCCCCGCGAACGCGCTGCCGTCGACGAGCAGCGTGATGGCGAGCAGAAGCCCGTCGGCCAGGAGGAATCGTGCGTATCTCATCGCAATGTGCCGTTCTCGGAACGAATTGAAAGGACGGGAGGCACGAAGGCACCTCCCGTATGGGACGCCAATCCTGGAAAGTCGGTGTTACTTGAAGGCGACGCCGCTCTTGCAGCCTGCTTTCTTGAAGACGATCGCCGCCGGGCACCAGCCCGTCACCGAAGCCTGCACCATATTGAGCCCGGCAAAGGCGGTTAGGAGGAACCAGTAGGGTGAATAGTAATAGCCGAGCGCAACGGAGATCAGCACCATGAACCCCGCGAACATCAGAACTGCCTTGTCGATAGTCATAATCTTGTCTCCTGAAATCTGCGCCGTGCCTATTCGGCCGGCTCTATGTGAATGGCCTTGAGCTTCTTGATGCCGAGCAAGTCGAGTGCCAGTCCCTCGTAGAAGGTCTCGCTCTTGCCCTGACGAACCTTGTGCAGGAAGTATTTCTCGAACCCCACCTTGGCCGCGTGCACCCACTTACCCTGCGATGACCAGTTGACGTTGCGTGGCGGGATCTGCGGCTGCGCCACGAAGGCGATGCCTTCGTCGCCGAAGTCAGCCAGGCAGACCGCGTTCCAGGTTGCGACAGCCCGCGGTTCCTCGCCGCGCAACAGTGCGCCAATGTTTTCCGCCGTCGCGGTGACCATGGATTCGATCATGAAGCCGGTCTTTGGAACACCAACCGGCAGCGGCGTCTTGCCGACGGGGGGAATGGCGACGCAGACGCCGATCGAAAAGATGTTCGGATAAACCTGGTTCCGCTGGTGCTTGTCGATCGTGACGAAGCCGCGCGGATTGACCAGGCCCTCTATGTCCTTCACCGCCGGCACGCCACGGAAGGCCGGAAGCATCATCGAGAACGCGAATGGCAGGTCGTGCTTGGCCTTCAGCCCACCATCCTCGTTCACTTCCTCGACATGCATGGTTCCGGCATCGACTGAAGTCACCTTGGCGTTCGTGATCCACTTGACGTGCCGATCGCGCATGGCACTCTCGAGCAGGCCCTTGGTATCACCGACGCCATCCAGGCCGAGATGACCTATATAGGGCTCCGGCGTCACGAAGGTCATCGGCACGCGGTCGCGCACCTTGGACCTGCGTAGCGCGGTGTCGAGGATAAAGGCGAATTCATAGGCGGGTCCGTAGCAGGATGCCCCCTGGACGGCACCGATGATGACCGGACCCGGCATGCTGACGAGTTCATCGACCTTCGCCTTCGTGGCGGTCGCATGGTCGATATGGCAGATAGACTGCGTATATCCGGCAGGTCCGAGGCCGGGCACCTCATCGAACGCGAGATCCGGCCCGGTCGCGATGATCAGGTAGTCGTAGTCGACGAACGTACCGTCATTGAGCTCGATCCGGTTTTCCTTCGGATACACTTTCTTGGCGCCCTCGGGTTTGAGCGCGATGTTGCGTCGCTTGAAAATTGCGTGGAGGTCGACAGAGATGTCGTCGCGGTTGCGCCAGCCGACCGCCACCCACGGATTGGAAGGCACGAAGGAATAGGATGTGCCGAGATTGACGACGGTGAGGCTGTCATCGCGGCGCAGCTTCTCTCGCATTTCATAGGCCATGATGGTTCCACCAAGACCGGCCCCGAGGACGACGACATGTGACATAGGGTTTCTCCCGATGTTTCTCGTTCAAGCAAACTGACAGAAAGGCAGCAGGCTTGCGTTGATCTGGCTCAATTCCCGAGCCGGGCGGCACGATGGTAAGGTTGTGCCGTTCGCAAGCCAGACCGATGGGCTTGCATTTAACATTCAAATACTTTAAATTCAATAGTATGAATGTAAACGAGATGATCCCGGCTTCGGGAAAGGCGGCGGACCTGCTCAGGAGCCTGTCCCATCCGCAACGGCTCCTGGTCCTCTGCGCGTTGGGGAAGGATGAGCGCTCTGTCGCGGAACTGCGCGAACTGCTTGGCATCGATCAAGTACCGATGTCGCAGCAACTCATGCGATTGCGTGCTGACGGCCTGGTCGAGTCGCGCCGAAATGGCACGACTGTCTACTACCGCATCACACGGCCGGAAGTGCTCACGGTCGTCGAAGCGCTTCACTCGGCTTTCTGTCCCTGACGAGAAGCTGTTGCAATTGACAATCTCAAAGGCGGTGCATGGCATGCCGCATCCGGAAGAAACAGGAGAAGTGCAATGTTTGGATTTGGAGCGCAGTCGTCGGTCAGAACGCTGACACCGACGCAAGTGCGTCAGATGGGCGACACGATCACGCTTGTCGATGTTAGGGAGAACGCCGAGTGGGCGTCCGGGCATATAGCCGGGGCCATTCATATTCCTTTAGGCAGGCTTCGTGAGGAGATGGCGCTCATCCCATCCGACAAACCCGTGGTGTTTTATTGCCAGGCCGGCGGCCGTTCATCGCAAGCGATTGCCATCGCCAAAGCTGGTGGACAATCGCACGACACCCATCTGGGCGGCGGCATCGGCGCCTGGCGTGCGCAAGGCTTTCCTCTGGCAAGCTGATGGGGACGGCGTTTTCACAATGGAGGTTTAGTCGCGGCGTCTCACGGCGCTTCCAAGTGCTCAATTCTTTCGGAGGGCTGCGCGCGAACCGCGCGCAGTTCGTACCAGAGGGCATTCAGGATGCCGACCGTGGTGGCCAGTCCGAGGCCGAGGATCCAGGCGAAGTACCACATCTTTGCAATCTCCAGTCTGATTCAATAGACCGATGAACCGGCCTCGCGCACGGAGGCTTCGCTGACCTTTCCCCAAAGCACGCTGTAGACCCAGGCCGTATAGGCAAGGATGAGCGGCAGGAAAATGACGGTTGCGATCAGCATGTTGCGCAAGGTCGCCCGGCTTGAGGATGCGTCGAACACCGCAAGCGAATGGCCCGGATTTGTGCTGGACGGCAGGATGATTGGGAACATCGCCAGGCCGACAGTCGCAATGATGCAGAAAATGCCAATCTTCGACGCAATGAAGGTCAGGCCTTCGCGACGCGCGCGGAAGCCGGCGGCGGCGATCAGCGGCGCCACAATGCCTAGCGCCGGAACCAGGCAAAGGGCTGGCGTGGCGTGGAAGTTGCGCAGCCAGGCACCTCCGCTCGCGATGACGGTCTTGCCCAGCGGATTTGACGGGCCATCCCAGACGATCGCGCTCGTGATCTCGTAGCCGCCGAGCAGCCCGAGCCAGACAAGCACGCCACCGCCGGCGAACAAGATGGCAGCGGCCAGCGCGGCCTTACCGCCGATGATACGGGCGCGGTCAGCCACCGTCCCTTCCGCCTTGAAGGCCAGCCACGCCGCGCCGTGCATGACAAGCATTGAAAGCGAAACCAGGCCGCAGTAGAGCGCCACCGGGTTGAGAAGGCCGAACAGGGTGCCCTCATAGAACGGCCGAAGGTCAGTGTCGAAGTGGAACGGCACGCCTCTTAGCGCATTGCCCACTGCCACGCCAAAGATGAGCGCCGGCACGGCGCCGCCTATGAACAACGCCCAGTCCCAATTCGAACGCCAGCGCGAGTCTTCTCGCTTGGAGCGGTACTTGAAGGCGACCGGCCGCAAGATCATCGCGAACAGCACCAGGAACATGGCGAGGTAGAAGCCGGAGAAGCTCAACGCGTAGAGCGCCGGCCACGCAGCGAAGATGGCTCCGCCGCCAAGTACGAACCAGACCTGGTTGCCTTCCCAGACCGGTCCGATGGTGTTGATGGCAACGCGCCGCTCGATGTCGGTTTTTGCGACGAAGGGCAGCAGTGCCCCTACGCCCATGTCAAAGCCGTCGGTCACCGCGAAACCGATCAAAAGGACGCCAAGCAGCACCCACCACACGATCCGTAGCGTTTCGTAGTTGAAGAGAAAATCGATCATCGTCGTTGTTCCTTGCTGGTCCCGGGTCTATTGGGCGGTCGCCAGATGGACTCGTTTGCCTTCGCCGAGGGGAGGCGCGGCATTCGCGCTGACGGCCGGACCCTTTGCTATTGCCTGCAACATCAGCCGCACCTCGATCACAGCCAGGACGCCATAGACAACGGTGAACCCAAGGATGGTGATCAGAAGGTCAGGGATGCCAAGCTCGGAGGTCGCCAGGAAGGTCGGCAGCGTACCCTCGATGATCCATGGCTGCCGGCCGAATTCGGAGACGAACCAGCCTACCTCAGCGGCAATCCATGGCAGCGGCATTGCGATCAGCGCCATGCGAAACAGCCAGCGCGGCGCCGGCGTCTCACGCATCGTATGCCAGAGCGAGATCGCGAAAACGGCAAGCAGAAGGAAGGCGCACAACACCATGATCCGGAATGTGAAGAAGATCGCCGGCACTTCCGGAACGGTCGACCATGCCGCCTGCTTGATCTGATCGGCATTGGCCAGGCGCGGATCCTCGACATAGCGCTTGAGCAGCAGGGCGTAGCCTAGATCCTTGCTTGTCGTATCGAAGGTTGTGCGTGCAGCCGCGTCGCCATGGTTGACCTTGAGCTTTTCGAGTGCATCGTAGGCGGTCAGACCGTTGCGGATGCGCCCCTCGGCCTTCTCGACAAGTTCGAAGATGCCGGGGATTTCCTTGTCGATCGAGCGCGTGCCGATAATGCCCATGACCCAAGGAATATGCACGGCAAAATGGGTCGTGCGATCGGCCATGCTGGGAATGCCGAAGGCGGTGAAGGAGGCGGGAGCTGGCTCAGTCTCCCACATCGCCTCCATCGCGGCGAGCTTCATCTTCTGGTTGTCGGTGATGGCGTAGCCACTCTCGTCGCCGAGTACGATGACCGAAAGCGATGAGGCGATGCCAAAGGCCGAGGCGATGACGAAGGAACGCTTGGCGAGATCGATGTGCCGGCCGCGCAGCATATAGAAGGCCGAAATGCCGAGCACAAAGGTGGCGCCGCAGACATAGCCCGCCGAAACGGTATGGACGAACTTTGCCTGTGCGACAGGGTTGAAGAGGACAGCCACGAAGTCCGTCACTTCCATGCGCAGCGTATCCGGGTTGAAGGCCGAGCCGACCGGATTCTGCATCCAGCCATTGGCGATCAGGATCCACAGCGCCGAGAAATTGGTGCCCAGCGCGACCAGCCAAGTGACGACGAGATGCGCGCGAGAGGAGAGCTTTTCCCAACCGAAGAAGAACAGCCCGACGAAGGTCGCTTCCAGGAAGAACGCCATCAGGCCTTCGATCGCCAGAGGAGCTCCGAACACGTCGCCGACATAGTGGGAGTAGTAGGCCCAGTTCATACCGAACTGGAATTCCATGGTGATGCCGGTGGCGACACCGAGGGCGAAATTGATGCCGAACAACATACCCCAGAACTTGACCATGTCTCGCCAGATCGTGCGGCCGGTCATGACGTAGACCGTCTCCATCATCGCAAGCATGATGGAGAGGCCCAGCGTCAGCGGGACGAACAGGAAGTGGTACATCGCGGTCAGCGCAAATTGCAGCCGCGACAGTTCCACAAGCAATGGGTTGGTCATCGGAAGCTCCGTTATAGCGTTCCTTTTGATAGCTTGTTGTGCGGCTGCGCCTTTGATGTGCATCAATTCCCTCAGGCCCGCGGCATGAGATTGAGCTGTCATGCTGAAAACCATCCTGAATCAGCGCGGCAAACGCCCAACGGGGGCAAATCCACCGGAGGCGGCCAATCCAGGGGCACCCGCCCCCGGCAAGACACTTCGCGTTGCGCGCGACCTGGCCACCCCCGGCTTGCGTTCCGCCCTTGCATTGCAGGTGGCGCGCGCGATGCTGCGGCTTGCCTTCATAGGTCTGGCGGCAATGTTCGTGGGCCGCATGATCTCGGGGATTGCAAGCTGGCCGCTGCTTGGCGCCGCGCTGACCAGTCTGATCCTTGGCTCTGTCGTTGGGCTGGTGGGCGACCGCGCCATCGCCAAAACGGAGCTGAAGGTCGCCAACGGCCTGCTTGAGGCGGTGCGTCGCGCCCTCGCCGCGGCTTCTCCCGGCGATATCCAGGCTATGCCGCTCGGAACATTGATCGCGGGACTTCAACGCTATCCGCAAGCCGTGGCTGGCCTGGCGGTCGGGCATCGCCTCGCTTCGATGATGCTGGGATTGGGGCCTCTGCTTGCCGCAACCGCGATCGTTGCCGTCTCGTGGGAGGCGGCACTTGCGCTCATCGTGCTGACGCCGGTGATGATCGTCTTCTTCGTCCTCATTGGCAGTGCGATCCGCAGCGGTGCCGAGGCGCAGGAGAAGGCCTTCGGTCGTCTTGCCGCCCAGTTCGCCGATCGCATCCGCGCCTTGCCGACCATCCTTGGAAACCACGCGCTGGCGCGGGAAGAAGACAAGCTCGCGGTGCGGCTGGACACTTATGCCTCGGGCACGATGAGCGTGCTCAGGGTCGCATTCCTCAACGCCGGCATCATCGACTTCTTCTCGTCGCTGTCGATCGCGATCCTCGCCGTGTTTCTCGGCCTCGGACATCTCAAGCTCATCAGCACTCCCGGCTTTAGCGACCTTCAACTCTGGCAAAGCCTGTTCATACTGATGATCGCGCCAGAGTATTTCGCCCCGTTCCGACGTTACGCCGAGCAATATCACGCCAAGGCCGAGGGCCTCGCCGCCGCCGCCGCGCTCGACGCGCTGGTTCTGGACGCTCGTCCGGGATTACCGGCTTTCAAAGCCGCTATCCTGACCCGAGATCTGGCAATTAAGA
This sequence comes from Mesorhizobium sp. Root695, assembly GCF_001428185.1. Lineage (NCBI taxonomy): Bacteria > Pseudomonadati > Pseudomonadota > Alphaproteobacteria > Hyphomicrobiales > Phyllobacteriaceae > Mesorhizobium > Mesorhizobium sp. Root695. The sequence goes on from NZ_LMHO01000012.1 coordinate 411,406, forward strand.
TAGCGCGTCTGCCGCAGACCGGACTGGTGGCCATCACGGGACCGAGCGGATCAGGCAAGTCGACCCTGCTGCGCCATCTTGCAGGGATCGGGTCCACCCTTTCCGTTCAACCGAACCTTGACGCCCAGCCAGGCGTCACTTGGTGCTCGACCGACATCTATGTTCCGGAAGGTACGCTCGGCGATGCCATCGGCTGGGGAAACGGCCCCTGTTGCCGGACAAGGCTGCTGCTTGCGGCGGCGAATGTCGGCCTGCTCGACGATGCGCTTTTGCCGGCCGGGCTTGACGCGCTGATCAAGGCTGGCGGTGAAAACCTCTCCGGTGGGCAACGGGTGCGCATCGGCCTGGCGCGGGCACTGATCTCGAACCGAGCGATTGTCGCCGACGAGCCGACCGCCAAGCTTGATCCCGCCAATGCCGCGATCGTGCGCGCTGCGCTTGCGGATGCCGCGCGCGGCCGGCTCGTACTCGTGGCCACGCACGACAGGAGCCTGGCCATGCTTGCCGGTAGAACGATCGACCTCGATGTGGGAAACAGGCAAGCAGGGGAGCGAGCCGCATGAACGAGAGCGCTTCCCCGAAAGTCACCGAGCGCGCCCGGAACAGAGCGCCGTGGCGCCTCGCTCTTGTTATGGCATTTGCCGCTCTGGCGGGCTCAATCCTGCTGACCGGCGTGTCCGTGTGGTTTCTCGGCGCGGTCGCGCTGGCGGGGCTGACGCCCGCCGCCATGACATTCAACTTCCATATCCCCGCCGCCTTGATACGCCTGTTCGCCTTGACGCGCACGGCTGCCAAATATGGCGAGCGCGTTGTCGGCCACCGGGCGGCGCTCACCGATCAGGTCCTGCGTCGCTCGACGTTGTTCGCCACGATGGCCGCCGCGCCGGCGGTGCGCAGAGCCGGGTGGCAGCTCGGCAATCAGGATCGCCTCGCCGACTATCTCGATGACGTCGAGGACGTGGATTATGCACGCTTGCGCGTCGGCCTGCCGTCGGTCACCCTTGGCGTCGCCATTGCATTGCTTGTCGTGGCTACCTCTTGGCTGATCCCGCTGGCAATCGTACCCATCCTGCTCCTCATCGCGGTAAACACGGTCGGGGCCCGGTTCCTTGCCAGACGAGCCAAGTCCGATCTGGCGGCAATTCGCGAAAGCAGGCAAACGGCCTCCCGCCTGCTTGGCGCGGCGGTACAGGCCGTGGTGCCATTGCAAGGCGAACGCCGCTGGGACCCGATGCTCAACGAGCCATTTGAGGGCCACGCCAATGCCCAGGCACGCGCGTTGGTGCTTCGTCACAGGCAGACCTTGTTCGATATGTTGGCCAACTGCCTCGCGCCATGCGCCATGCTGAGCGTCCTGGTGTGCGCCTGGTTGTCGGGCCTGCGCGGCGAGGCCCTGTTGGTGCCCGCCCTTCTTGCCTTCTCCTGGCTGGCCGTCGGGGAATCCGTCTTGGGTGCATCGAAGATCGTCGTCGCCTTCGCGCGCGAGACAGCGGCGCGCGCGGCCCTGGCGAAATGGACCGTAAACGCGGACGGTTTGTCGCGCGATCACTTCCGAAAGCACATCTCGTCACTAACGCTGGACGGATTGCCGCGCCACGCCCCGGATGGCCGGCTGATTGGAAGGCCACTCAGCGCGACCTTCCACGCCAGCAGGACAACAGTCCTGCATGGTGCCAGTGGCTGCGGCAAGACCTCCCTGTTGAAGCAGATCGCCGGCTGGCTCGACGCCGGTGACGAATGCGTCCTGGGCGATGGTATTGGACTCGGTGCGGATGCGCGCCGCTCCATGAGTTGTTTCTGCCCCCACGACGCGACGATTCTCGCCGACACAGTGCGCGAGAACCTGTTTGCCCCGCACGCCAGCGACGATGAGCTGTGGCGCGCGTTGACCACTGTGGAACTTCAGGACCGTATCGGGGCGGCGGGCGGCCTGGACGGCTGGATCACGCAGGATATGCTTTCACTCGGCGAGGCACAAAGATTGAACCTCGCGCGTGCATGGCTTTCCGATATGCCCATCGTACTCCTGGACGAACCGACCGAGCATCTCGCGGCCGAACAAGGCAAGCGCATTCTCGACGCCCTGCTACACCGGTTGCGGGAGCGGATAGTAATCCTCTCCAGTCATGACGAGCTGACACCGAAAGGGTCCGCTGCGGTTCGACTGCAATGATCGCGAAAATCGCTGTGCGAGTCTCTCATGTTCCCTGTCAAGGTTGACGGCAAGAAGACTCGCCTGCTTGGCAGGTTTGCGAAGCAGTCGGATCGGCTGAAGCTGCACAGGGCTGGGGGTGGAGCTCAGAGACGACGGTTGATCAGACTCTCATCCGCGGGTTGGGTACCGGCCTTCCGTGTCTTCGTCTCGGGNGCTGAAGCTGCACAGGGCTGGGGGTGGAGCTCAGAGACGACGGTTGATCAGACTCTCATCCGCGGGTTGGGTACCGGCCTTCCGTGTCTTCGTCTCGGGGCTGTCCTCGGTCTAGAGGGCGGGCGTCGGGCGCATCGGCTCGGCCACATAACTAGCGACGGGAGTTCCCCACCGTGGCCCCACCCCCAACACTGTGCAGCGGGGTGGGTCGAGACCGGCTATGACGGCGCGACCTCCCGGCCGATGGCCCACAAGAAGGCGGCCATCTCGCGTGCGATCGCAGCCACGACCACCGGCGGCTTCTTGCCGGTGGCGCTGAGGCGACGATAGCGGGCGCAGAGCCGGAGCTGCCCCTTCCAGGCNCATCTCGCGTGCGATCGCAGCCACGACCACCGGCGGCTTCTTGCCGGTGGCGCTGAGGCGACGATAGCGGGCGCAGAGCCGGAGCTGCCCCTTCCAGGCAATATCGCGGACGGCCTTGGGCAGCCCCTCGAGCCGCCCCCTCAGGGTCTCACTGACCCTGGCAGGATAGCGGTAAGTCCATGCCGCTTCGACCAGGGCGCGGCGGGCGCGTCGATTGCCGGCGAGCGTAAGGCTCGACCGGCGAACCGTGTCACCGGTCGAGCGCTCCCCCGGGACAAGGCCGAGAAAGGCCATCAACTGCGGCGGCGTATCGAAGCGACGCACATCCCCAATCTCGGCCGCAAATATCACTGCGACCAGGAACGAGGCGCCGCGCATGGCCTGATAGGCCTCGACGACCCGCGCCATGGACCAAGTTGGCACGACGGCGCGCAACTGCTCATCCAGGCGGTGTAGTCGCTGAGCCGCGTCCTCGATCGCGTCGATCTTCTCCTGGAACACGATCTGCTGCGCGGTATGCTCGAAGCTCTGGCGGGCAAGCCAGCGCCGGTGCGCCAATGTCCAATGACCGCCGCCCTCGTAGATCCGCCCATGGCGCAGAAGGAATGAGAGAAGCTGCTGACGTTTGCGGCGCAGGTCGTCGGCTGCGGCTTCGCGGGCCCGGACGAGATCGCGGACAGCCTCGTGGACTACGTCCGGCACCCACACCCCGATCAGTTCGTCCGCCCGATGCAGTCGCGCCAGCGTGACCGCGTCCCGCCGGTTGGTCTTGACGCGCTCGCCCGGCCGCTTCGGGATCAGGGCCGGCGCAACCACCATGCAGTCGTGACCAAGATCGCGAACCTGCCGGCACAACCCATATCCCGTCGGCCCAGCCTCGAAGCAGACGTGCAGTCGATCATACTTTTTTCCCAGCTTCTTGATCGTCCGCTCTATCGCCGCCGGACTATTCTCGGCCTCGCCGACGAACCGGACCTCGCCGGTGCGGCCGCTCTCCGCGATCGCAACCGCGTGCTTCTTCTTGGCTACATCAAACGCGACAAATGCTTCGCTATACTCTTCCATGGCTCGCTCTCCGTGCGTGAGGATCGGCTCGGCCCATCCGAGCAACCCTCGTCTTTTAATCGCACGAAAGGGCGGGCCACCGTTCTCCGCCTCGGAACATGACGTCTAGAGCGACGGAGCAGTTGTCCGCCTTAAGTTCGGACCGTTTCACTCCACTGGAGCAGGGCGAACATGGTCGGCTCCCAGTGCCGCGGCGACCGATTCCGCGACGGCCCTGCGTGTGACCTGAGACGGTGAAGTTGACAACGACAGTCTTCAACAGCATCATCGCTATCGATTTACATCATTGATATTGTTGACATAATTCTGTGCACAAGCGTGGCGACGGCGGTCGCGAACAACAATAAGCAGAACGGCAATGAAGCCACTTGCGAGGAGCAGCCAATCCTGCGCTACGCCGAGCGCGATGGCGGCGCTTCCGCCGATCAGCGACCAGACGAAGGGGATGACTAGCAGCCAGCTGGGCAGGCGCTGCGTCGTCAGCAGGAGCATGCCGAAAGTGAACATCGTCACCGGACACGGCGTCACGCCGAACATCGGCATCTCGGGATAAGCGTGCCCCGTCGCCATGCCGATCAACGGATAGAGGACGGCCGTGTAAAACAGGAAAGCGGCGCCCACCCACGCGGCCAGTCCTGACTGAAGGCCGAAGCGGAGCCAGTCGTGCTGCATCCCAGCATGGGCCAGGAGCCCCCCTTGAAACAGGAACAGGGCACCGAAGAGATAAGCAGCCGTGTTGATCGGCGCGAAGAACAGCCCCTGATAGACTATCCCAGTCCAAACCTACATCGCCGCGAGAACGCCCGCGATGATCCGGTCAGAGGGACGGCCATGTCGAAACAACAGGGCTACGACGACGACGATGCCTAACAGATAGGTCACGATCTGCAGCGGCCAGATCGCATCATTGTAGGTGACGAAGACGCCAAGGAATTGCTCGCGCGTGAATGGCAGCATCAGCCACGGTTCCCAGCTTCCAAACGTACAAGATCATCGCTGTTGCCCTCGCGCTTTGATCTGGCGCAACCAACGGCGTTCGGTTCGCTGTCAAGCGTCGAGGCCACACGCCACAGGAAGGCAATGATTCAGATCAAAGCCAGGCGGGGCCCGGTTGTAATATGCAGCCATCATGTCTGAGGTTCATCAAGGCCGTCGTCGGCTCTTGGCCGCGCTCACCGTCGGAGGAGGGCTTGTCGCAGTTGGCGGCGGACCCGCGCTTGTCACGAACGCCCGAGGGCTTTCCGGTTATGAGGGCGCTATCATCGCCACGTGGCGCCATAGCGACAGCACCGATCTGCCACTGTCATCGGCCCGACGAGAACTTGTCCGTTACGCCACCCTGGCGGCAAACAGCCACAACACTCAGCCCTGGCAATTCCGGCTCTCGGACCGCTCCGTCCTTGTGCTGTCCGATCCAGGGCGCCGCTTGCCCGCCGTCGATCCCGATGAGCATCACGTGTTCGCCAGCCTCGGCTGTGCCGCCGAGAATATGGTTCAAGCGGCTCGCGCGTTCGGACTTCGGGCGGCTCCGAGCTACGACCCAGCTGCGCGCGGAATACGGGTCGACCTGGAGGCCGCGCCGCCCGAACGGACGGACCTGTTCGACGCTATCCCGTATCGCCAATCGACACGCGCTCTCTATGATGGGCGGTCTGTCCCGCCCGAGCATCTGCGGCTTCTGGAAACTGCCGGGAACGGCGACGGCGTGCGGATGCTGCTTTTCACCGAGCGGCAGCAACGTGAAGACATCCTCTCCTATCTCGTCGCAGGCAACAGCGCGCAGATGGACGATGTCGCGTTCGTAGAGGAATTGGAATCGTGGATACGATTTAGCTATGGCGAAGCCCTTTCGACGCGAGACGGCTTGTTTTCGAAATCCTCCGGCAGTCCAGTCCTACCAGGTTGGATCGGCCGCTTGGTATTCAGCCAAGTGTTCACCAGGGACGCCGAAAACAGGAAATACGAGAGCCAGCTCAGGAGTTCGGCCGGAGTTGCCGTGTCCGTCTCCGACAAGAATGAACCGGCCTATTGGGCCGAAGCCGGCCGTTCCTGCCAGCGCTTCGCCCTCCAGGCGACAGCTCTCCAACTCCGGCATGCTTTCATCAATCAACCGGTCGAGGTTCCCGCCGTGCGAGGCCAATTCGCAACTTATCTGGGCATCGGTGGCCGTCGACCGGATCTCGTGATGAGGTTCGGCTATGGTCCCGAGCTGCCCAAATCGCTCCGTTGCCCCGTGGAGCACGTCATTCTTGGGGCGTAGGTTCGGCATGCGCTTCACGAGCTGTCTGGCATCGCGTGAAGAAAAGCAGCGCGTGACGCCTGCCGATCCTTTCATGGTTGCGATGGGACTAGGTGAATGAAAGACCCTTACGAGACGCTCGGCGTAACCCGCACCGCCTCCGACAAGGAGATCAAGGAGGCGTTCAAGAAACTGGCGCGCAAGTTCCACCCCGACCTACATCCGGACGACAAGGCAGCGGAAGGGAAGTTCAAGGACATTTCCTCTGCCAACGATCTGCTCAAGGACAAGGAGAAGCGGCGGCGCTTCGACGCCGGCGAGATAGACGCCGCCGGAGCGGAGCGGCCACGGGAGCGGTTCTATCGCGACTTCGCCGACGGCGGTGTCAACGCCTCGCACGCAGCTAACGAAGGATTCGCCAGCAACGAAGATCTGGAAGAATTCCTTAGGCGGGCGTTTGCAGGCGGCGGTCAGCGGCGGCACGAGACTTTTCAGGCGCGCGGCCAGGATGTGAGCTACGTGCTGCCGGTGGAATTCATGGAAGCGGTCAATGGCGCCCAGCGCACGATCACGCTGCCTGATGGCAAGACGCTACAGGTGACGATCCCCGAAGGAGCCGAGGACCGGCAAATGCTGCGACTGAAGGGCCAAGGCATGGCCGGATTCGGCGGCGGAATGGCGGGAGACGCTTACGTTGAACTGCATGTCGAGCCGCATCCGTTCTTCCATCGCAAGGACGACAACATTCATGTCGAGGTTCCCGTTACCCTGAAGGAGGCGATGCTGGGCGCACGCATCGAGGTTCCGACCATAAGCGGTCCCGTTACGATGACCATCCCGAAGGGGTCGAACACCGGCCAGACGCTGCGACTGCGCGACAAGGGCGTTCGGAACCGCAAGACCGGACAACGCGGACACCAGCTGATCACCCTGAAAGCTGTTCTGCCCTCGGCCGAAGAGCACGAACTTGTCGCTTTCCTTGAGAACTGGCAGCCGAAACATCCTGATCACCCACGCAAGGAGATGCTGGCATGATAGGCGTCGATGACCTTGTTGAGCGGATAGCCGCGCTGCAGCGGAGCGATCTTGAAGCCTGGATCCGGGACGAGCTTGTCGTGCCGCGGCAGGACGCGGAAACTCTGCTCTTCACCGATATGGAATTCGCACGCGTCCGTCTGATCTGCACGCTTCGCTATGAATTGGAAATCGACACTGACACGCTGCCGGTCGTATTGTCGCTAATCGATCAGCTCCACGAAACGCGGCAGCGCCTGCGATCGCTGAGCGCGGCCGTGACGGCGCAGGACAAGTCCGTCCAGGCCGCAATCATCGCTGCGATGGAGCGGGACAGCGGCAGCCCCGCGCCCGGCAGCGAGGAGACATGATCGTGCACACAGTCCCCAACGTATCGGAAGCGAGCCGGGCCATATCGACCCGGCTCAACCGAAACTGCTTTTGCATCACCCTCGACCGAACTGCACTTTAAGCTGCGCTTGATCCGGAGGTCGGCGCCCCCGGCTTCTGCGAAGCGTTCCTGAAGTCGCGGCCAAATCTGTTCTCGAATGTTCCGGTCTTCCTCGCCCGGTCCGTCCTTGGGGAGATGGGCGGAATCGTCGATGCCATCGAGTGTGCGACGAAATTGTCAGCCTACCGCGGTGTCCCGAGCATGGGAAATGTCGTCTGACAAATTCCTAATCTGCAGGGCTATCCAACAGGGGAACCAGCCCAGCCTTCTTTGATCGTCGTCAACATGGCACTGAAGCGCGATTGATACGCATCAAAGCCGACTGAACGCTACGCCTGTTAGCTATGACGCATCATAGTTCGGAGACGGTCATGGCTCACAAACAGGTATTGTTTCGTTCCGCTGCGCGCGAAAAGATTCTTCGTGGCGCAACCCAGCTCGCCGACGCCGTGCGCGTGACGCTCGGGCCGCGCTCGAAATCGGTTTTGATCGAAAAGAAGTGGGGCGCTCCCATCGTCTGCAATGACGGGGTGACCATCGCCAAGGAATTCGACCTGAAGGATCCCGAGGAGAACCTTGGCGCGCGGATGCTCAGGCAGGCGGCTGAGAAGACCGGGGACATGGTCGGTGACGGCACCAGCACGTCGACCATTCTGGCCCATGCGATGTTCGCCGACGGGGTACGCAACGTCGTCGCCGGCGCGAGCGCGATCGACATCAAGAAGGGTCTCGATCGTGCAACAAAACGCGCGATCGAAACACTCAAGCAGATATCTCGGCCGGTCTCGACCCGTCGCGAGAAGGAACAGGTGGCAACGATCTCCGCGCACAACGATCCTGTCATCGGTCAGTTGGTCGGCGAGGCAATGGAGAAGGTTGGCGGCGAAGGCGTCATCACGGTCGAAGAGTCGAAGACCACCGAGACCGTTCTGGACGTCGTCGAAGGCATGCAGTTCGATCGCGGTTTCCTGTCACCGTATTTCGTGACCGATGCGGAAAAGATGGAAGCGGTCCTGGAAGACGCGCTGGTGCTGATCGTGGAGAAGAAGATTGCTTCGCTGAACGATCTTATCAAGCTGCTGGAGGCGGTGGCGAAGTCCGGTTCACCATTGCTGGTGATTGCCGAGGAAGTCGAAGGCGAGGCTCTTGCGACGCTTATCGTCAACCAGATCCGGGGCACCTTCAAGAATTGTGGCGTCAAGGCGCCCGGCTTCGGCGACCGCCGCAAGGCCATGCTGCAGGACATCGCAATTCTGACCGGCGGACAGGTCATCTCCGAGGACCTCGGGCTCAAACTGGAAAATGTCACGATGGAGCAGCTGGGGCGGGCCAAGCGCGTGGTCATCGACAAGGACAATACGACGATCATCGGCGGCAGCGGCGACCCGAAGGCAATCAAGGGCCGTGTCGAACAAATCCGGCGCGAGATCGACAATACGACGAGCGACTATGATCGCGAAAAGCTGCAGGAGCGGCTTGCCAAGCTTGCGGGCGGGGTCGCCGTCATCAAGGTCGGCGCGCCGACCGAGGCCGAAATGAAGTCAAAAAAGGAAGCACTCGACGACGCCATCAGCGCCACCAAGGCCGCCGTCGCCGAGGGCATCGTGCCAGGTGGCGGACTTGCCCTGCTGCGCTGCATCGCGACCGTGGCTGACGAGGAGCAACATTGCGAAGGCGATGAGCGGACCGGCGTGCAGATACTCAAGCGCGCGCTTGAAGCGCCAGTCCGGCAGATTGCTGAGAATTCTGCGGTCGACGGTGGCGTTGTCATTGCCAAGATGCTCGAGGGCACCGGCAATTTCGGCTTCGATGCGGGACGCAAAGAGTACGTTGACCTCGTCGAGGCCGGCATTATCGATCCGACCAAAGTGGTGCGCATCGCCCTGGAAAACGCCGTCTCGGTCGCGAGCGTTCTGCTCTTGACCGAAGCCACCATGACCGAAATTCCGGAACAGGCGAAAGAACGCGCGCTCGAACCAGAGATGACTATGTAGCACCACGCGAAGCGTCGTTGCTAAGGTGGAAATAGACAACTCGATGATGATTTCGGCGCAGCAGTGCCGCGCTGCCCGCATTCTCATTCAAGTCGATTGTTCTCTCTTGGCTACAGCGTCCGGCGTCTCGCCAGCCGGCGATGACGATGTGCCCTGACGGATTTGCTTTGATGCGCATCAAGGCGCGAGATCGGACCTCCGGTGATCCTGCAATAAATCTCATCGGAGGCACGAAAATGATCTTCAACACCATCATGGTTCAACTCGATGTCGATTCTCCGGCAGCGCCGCGAACGACCTATGCGCTGGAGTTGGCGCGGCGCTTCGAAGCTACGCTGATCGGTTTTGCCGCCGCCGATTCATATGTGTTTGTTCCGGGCGACGATGGCGGCATGGCGGCGGCGGAAATCATGCGTCAACGCCGGACCGAGATCGAGGATCGCCTGAAGAGCCTGAAGGAAGAATTCCTGAGCCTTGTCGGAGACGACGCCTCCTGGCGCGAGGAGATCGGCGATCCAACACGTCTGCTCGCGATGCATGCCCGCGCAGCAGACCTGATCGTGACCGGAACGCCGGCCTCGGGAGTTGCCGGTGATCACCACCGGGCAGTCGATATAGGGACGTTAGTGCTGTCGGCTGGACGGCCCGTGCTAATTGGGGCCGACCAACTTACTCCGCCCGACCCCAAGAAAGTTCTGGTGGCGTGGAAGGATACTCGCGAGGCTCGGCGCGCAGTCATCGACGCACTGCCCTTTCTTACTGACGCACAAGATGTGCTCGTGGCGACGATCGAGGAACAGAACCAGAGGGATGCGCGCGAAAGTGTCAGCGACGTTGTCCGGTTCCTGATGAGGCATGGCGTCAAGGCGAGATCGGAGGTTCTAGGCGCCGGTCATGGGGACGTTTGCGAAACCATCACCGAACTCGCCCGTGTTCTGGGTGCTGAACTTGTGGTCGCTGGCGGCTACGGTCATAGCCGGGTCCGTGAATGGGCCTTCGGAGGCATGACCCGCTCCCTGCTCAAGACAGGCTCAGTCAATCGGCTGTTCTCGAACTGACGATATCGCCGAATGTAGGCGTCGCCTGAGTGGCGGCCGCCTTCCGCGAGGCAATATAGGGATGCGACGGAGGTATGAAGATGAAGGAACTGCCGCTTGCCGAGGTCTATCGGCTGATAGAGCCTGGTCCGGTCGTTTTGCTGACAACCCGTGCCAGAGGTCGGGCCAATGTCATGACCATGTCGTGGCACATGATGGTGGAGTTCACGCCGCCGACAATTGCCTGTGTCGTATCGAACGGCGACTTCTCGTTTGCCGCGTTGCGCGACACGAAGGAGTGCGTGATCGCGATTCCGGCCGTAGGGCTGGCAGAAAAAGTCGTGGAGATAGGCAACTGCTCAGGTCGAGACAGAGACAAGTTCGCGACGACCTGGCTCACGCCGCTGCCTGCCGAGCATGTCGTGGCACCCTTGGTCGCTGAATGCTTTGCCAATCTGGAATGCCGCGTCGTCGATACCCGCTTGGTCAACAAATACAATCTCTTCGTTCTGGAGGTTGTGAAGGCGTGGGTTGATCCGGGGCAGCCAAAGCCCAAAACCATCCACCATGTTGGAATGGGAGCCTTCGTGGTGGACGGCGAGATCATCCATTTCGAGTCAAGCATGCCTTGAAGTCGGCCGCTTGATCGGCGTCAAGGAACGCTATGCCTTGCGTGGTCTAGTCTCAGTTCATCGAATCAATACAAAAGAAGAGCGCCACCGATGAGCTACAAATCCATCCTGCTGAATGTGGACATAGACGGTCCGATCGGGCCCATCACCAGGATCGCCATCGATCTTGCCAAGCGTTGCGAGGCTCGGCTGATTGGCTTCTGCGCAGCTGATGCACCCCTGCCGGTCACGATGGCACCTGAAGGTGCCGCGATAGCCGCGGAGGTCTGGCAGCAATTGAAGGATGACATCCAAAAACGGTTCAAGGACCTCCACGCCGAGTTCGATAGTCTGGTTGCTGGTTCGGTGGCGACGGAATGGCGCAATACGCTCGACAACCCCGACCACGCCTTGGTCACGACAGCAAGGATCGCCGACCTTATCATCACTGGCGCCTCTGAAGGGGCTTCCACCGGCGATTCCTATCGGACCGTCGATCCCGGCAGCCTCGTGCTGCGCGCCGGCAGGCCGCTGCTGATCGCGTCAGGCGGCGCGGAGCATGCGCCGACAGGCAGGATCGTCGTCGCCTGGAAGGATACGCGCGAAGCGAGGCGCGCGGTGGCTGACGCCGTGCCGCTGATGGCAATGGCAAACGAGGTAATCGTGGTCATGGTCGCTTCCGAGCCCGACGACAGGATCAGTGCCGGCATCGAGGATGTTGCGACCTTCCTGGCCACGCATGGCATCACGGCTCGCACCGAAGTCCTGAAAGCCGATGACGAGAGCAACAGGCTGATAGACTTCCTGAGCTCCGCCAACGCCGACCTTATTGTATCGGGCGCCTACGGGCACAGTCGGATCAGGGAATGGGTATTCGGCGGCGTTACCCGCTCGCTGCTAGATGACGTCCGGATCTGCCGCTTCATGTCAAGCTGATCGTCCGCCACCCGCGACCCATGGCGTGTTCCCGGCTATGGGCCTCGGCTTGGCATGCCAGGAGGGATAGCTATACCATATGCGACCGAGAAAGACCTTCCACCGTCCGTCAGGGCGCATTTGCCCCTGCATGCCCAGGAGATCTTTCGCGCTGCCTTCAACAGCGCCTGGGACGAATATGCCGACCAAGGCGAAAGGCGTGAAGAAACAGCCCACCGTGTCGCTTGGGCTGCCGTGAAGCGCCTCTATCGAAAGCAAGGCAGAGTCTGGGTACCCATTTGAGCCCTGGCAATTTGATCGAAATCAAAACCATCCCAGCCGTGTTCGTTCATATGATTTGAAATCAGGCACTTTATTAATGCGGGTTCAATGACGGACATCGTCGCGAGGCTTCTCACTGCGTGCAACGCTGAAAAGAACAAGGGAGCGGATTTTCCAACGATCTGGAAAAACATCCTGAAGGTGCATCCTTACGTCGCGGGATCGCCGATCCAGGATAGCGGCGAGAATGGTCCCATATTGAAAATTCCCCTGATCACCGGTCAGGTTCTCGTCTTTCTCGGCTCGAACTTCTCTCTCCTCTAGCAGCAGCTTCCGCGAGTCGGTGATCCGGCCGTGCCCTTGACGGATGCCGATCAAGGTCGTGGCATGCGGTCTCTGGCTGTGGCAGCCTGTCCGTCAAGATCAGCGAAGCCTGGTCCATAGTCCGGGCGGGGCTCAAGCCGCCGCCAATGTGTTCTCGATGGCTTCGACGGGGTGTTTCGCGAGATCCTTGGTCAGCTCGCCCACCAACTTTGCTTTCAGCGAAGCCTGGAAGTGCTTGCGCAGCTCGCCCAGCGTGCGCGGATCGGCGATCACCACCACATGCGTGAACGCTTCGGTCAGCGCTTCGCGATTGAGATAGGCAGCCACGGCGGCGGCAAAATCGTCCTCCCGCAGGCGGGAGTCGTCGGGATTGGCCGTGGAACTGTGATGCCGTCCGCCCGAGCCCGTGTTAGCCGAGTGCAGCACCGGTTCGGGCAATTCTACCAGATCGATCCGGGGTTCGGGGCTCTTGTTGCGGAAGAGACGCAGCTTCGCGCCGTCGGTGACCGCGACGATAGTGCCATTAGCCAGAATCATTTCGTTTCTCCTTTGACATGGTTTGATCGAGGTCCAACGCACTCCCTCGCCATCATTGGCAACGATCATCGTCGCCTCGTGGACTAGAAGAGAGCGCCCTCTTCCTCCGAGCGTACTTCTCTTGACCGAATTCACACTGCGCGCTGCATTGGCGCGGCGGCAACTCACGGAAGCCGCCGCGCCGAGCTTGTCGGCCCCATCAGATTATGGAAATCCGATCTTCCACCATCCGGACGCCCGGTGACGACCATGCGGCACGTTCCGCCGCCTGACGCTCGGACCAGGCCTTGACCTTGCCCTCGAGCGTTACCCTTCCGTCCGAGACGTGGACCCGGATCGCCTGTGCTTCGGTTTCCGCGTCACGTTTCAGCGCATCCTCGATGCGCTTCTTGACGTCGGGCACCGAGGCACGTGGGGTGATTTCGATCTGGTTGGCAACGCCGACAACGCCTGCCAGGCCGCGCACGGCCTCGGCCGCAGCATTCTTCTGGTACTGCCATTCGAGTTTCCCCGTCAGCGTGATCCATCCATCCTGTACCTTGACCTGCACCTTGTCCCTCGGGATGGAGACGTTCCAGGTGACCGCATCGACCGCACGCTTGGCGATCTCGTCGTCCGCGGTTCCCTTCTGTCCAATCAGCCGGACTTCGATTTCCTCGGCGATGCCCTTCACGCCCTTGACCCGCTTGACCACATTTTCGGCGGTGGTCTTTTCCCAATAGGAAGAGACATGGCCGGTCAGGGTGACGATGCCGTCTTCCACGGCGACGCCGATGTGGGCAGCGTCGATGCTCGGCTCGAATTCCAACTCATCGAGAATGTTCTGACGCAACGTTATATCCGTCATGGTCTGTCTCCTGTTTGTTGAGCGGACTTCTCGCCCGCAGCGGCAAAAAAAACATCCTTTGCGCCTCTGGTCATTGATCCGGCTCAATGCCCGGGTCAGAGAGTCAGCTGGTTGGACGATTGGCGCGAACATCATGAGGTCGCGGAAGTGCCTACAAGCCAATGGTGTCGCATGCTGTCCAAGGTTTCGGCGATGTCATCGGCCCCGATCTTGACGAGGTCGGTGTGACCAAAACCCAGGGAATAGTCGAGCACAGAGATGATCGTGGGCCGTACCCTGAACAGCTTCACGGGTGCGGCTTCACTAGGCTGGATAGCCGAAATCTGCGGGAAGCGCTGGACCATCATGCGTCCGATTTCTGTGAGTTCGGAAGGCAAGACGACCTCCCTCGCGGTCGCCGCCATCGATAACCCATTGATCTCCAGCCAGTTCTCATAGGGTGCGGTCATGGCGACCGAAACGCGCGGGTCGCGAGAAATATTCATCGCCTTTTGCGAGACGGCTCCGCAGCCGAAATAGAGCAGCAGACCGTCATGGACGAACGAGACCACCGTCGCCTGTGGCGAGCCATCGGAGCGGGTCGTTGCAATCGCCATGTCCATGCAACGGGCCAGGATGTCGATCATCTTCTGCTGAAGCTTGTGTTTCATGACACTCTCCTCGTTTGTTCAAAGGGGGCCAGCATCTCCGCCCGCGTCGCCTTCACGCCGCCGAGACCAGCTCGGCGGTTCGCTGCAACGGCGCGAAGTCGTCAGGCGTCAACGTCTCTTTCTCGAGCAACAACTTGGCGCCGGCGCGCAGGTCGGTGACCCTCGCCCGGAGCACGTCCTTGGCACTGGCAAAGGCCTCCTCGATCATGCCGCGCACCGCCAAGTCGACTTCCCGCGCCGTGGCCTCCGAATAGTCTTTCTTGTTTGGCATGCCAGGGCCGTCACCCAGCCATTGCAGGCGCTGCTCTTCGAGAACGGCCTGACCCACCGTCGGATCCATTCCGAAGCGGGTGACACATTGACGGGCAACATCGGTGACCTTGGCGAGGTCGTCGGCCGCCCCGGTTGAGACTTCGCCGAATATGATTTCCTCGGCCGCGCGGCCGCCCATCAGGACGACCATTCGGTCCTTCAGCTCACTGACGGTGATCAGGAACCGGTCCTCCGTCGGGCGCTGCATGGTGAAACCGAGAGCACCGATCGAGCGCGGGATGATGGATACCTTGTGCACCGGATCGGCGCTTTGCGTCGCGACCGCGACCAAGGCATGCCCCATTTCGTGAAAGGCGACACGCTCACGCTCCTGGGGTTTCAGCAATCGGCTTTTGCGTTCCGAGCCTGCGACGATGCGTTCGACCGCATTGGTGAAGTCATCCATCGTCACCTTGTCGGCGCCACGCCGCGTGGCGATGATGGCCGCCTCGTTGACGAGATTGGCAAGATCAGCGCCGGTGAAACCGGGCGTTATCGCGGCGATCTCATCCGTGCCGACGCCAGGCGCGGTCGAGACGTTCTTGATGTGGACCTTGACGATGGCCTCCCTGCCCTTGCGGTCGGGCCGGTCCAGAACGACCTGCCGGTCGAAGCGCCCAGCGCGCAGCAGAGCCGGGTCCAGGATTTCGGGCCGATTGGTGGCGGCAAGCAGCACGATACCAACACGTGGATCGAAACCGTCGAGTTCCGAGAGCAGCTGGTTCAATGTCTGCTCTTTTTCATCACCGCCGCCGTAGCCTGCGAACGGGCTGCGGGCGCGGCCGAGTGCATCGAGTTCATCGATGAAGATGATGCAAGGCGCGGCCTGCCGGGCCTGCTCGAACAGGTCACGCACACGGGCCGCACCCACACCGACGAACATCTCGACGAATTCCGAGCCTGAGATGGAAAAGAAGGGCACCCCTGCTTCACCGGCGACGGCGCGCGCCATCAATGTCTTGCCGGTTCCAGGCGGCCCGACCAGCAGGATGCCTTTGGGGATACGCGCGCCGAGGCGACCGTACTTGTCCTTGTCCTTGAGGAAGGAAACGATTTCCTGCAGTTCGGCCTTGGCTTCGTCGACGCCCGCCACGTCTCCGAAAGTCACACCTGTCTTGCGCTCCAGATAGACCTTAGCCTTCGACTTGCCGATATTAATCAGGCCGCCCATGCCTTGCCTGTCGGCGAACCCGCGGAAAAAGAACGTCCAGAGGCCGACGAAGATCAGCGCGGGCAATATCCAGGAAAGAATTGTCGTCAGCCAGTTGCTGTCGGACGCCCCAGTGATCTTGACGCCGGCCTTCTCGAAAACCGCAACTGCCGCAGGGTCGACGCGATTGGCAAGAAACGCCGTCTTGCCATCCTGCGGCTCCTTGAACGAGCCCTCGATCATGGTCTCGGTCAGCGTGACGGACGCCACCTTGCCCTCTTCGGTTAGACGGATCACGTCACTGTAGGAGAGCTGGGCAGTGTCGCGATAAGCGAACCAGACCTGAAACAGTCCAATGATCAGGACAGCAACGATGACGTAGCCTATGTTGAAGGTGTGTTTGCGGTCCATGACATCCAGCCGGAAATTGTACTCATCGGCAAAATGTCACGACCAGCGGGCGCGTCCTTGACACGCATCAAAGTGCGGATCGCTGCTGGCCATCATTGTACCGGCGATGATGGGCCACCGGCAAATTGCAGACTTGGCGGCGAAGGTGCGCTTTCTCAGCGATCCGGCGGCATACGGGAGCGGAACGACACATGTGGATGTCCGCGAGACGCATATGTCCTGGGTCTTCCTCACGGATGAACTGGTCTACAAGCTCAAGAAGCCCGTCAGGCATGCGTTCCTCGACTTCAGCACTATCGGGAAGCGGCACTTCTACTGCGGCGAGGAATTGCGGCTGAACGCTCGCCTTGCCGCCGAAACCTATCGGCGGATTTTCCCTCTTCGTCGTGACGCATCGGGCTGCTTCTCCCTCGACGGTAGCGGGCGTGTGGTCGACTGGCTGGTCGAAATGAAGCGCCTGCCGCCAGGCGACATGCTGGACAAGCGCATCGCTTGCGGTCGCCTGACGGAGGCGGAGATCGACGACGTCGCCAAAACGCTGGCGGCCTTTTATGCGCAACGCCAGGCTGAAATTGACGACGGCGTCGCCTATCTGCGCCACCTGACAGGAGAGCAGCGCATCAACCGCGCCATCCTGCTGCGACCCGAATTCGCGTTGGCGGATATCGTGTCCGGCGCCTTGGACATTGTGGACGGCCTGCTGCAGCAATTGAGGCCGCGGATAGAAGCGCGCATCCTTCGCGGCGCGATCGTCGAAGGGCATGGCGACCTGCGCCCCGAACACGTCTGCCTTTGCCAGCCGCTCCAGATCATCGACTGCCTCGAGTTCAACCGGTCGATGCGCATCATCGATCCCTATGACGAGATCAACTATCTCGGCCTGGAATGCGAGATGCTGGGCGCGCCATGGATCCGGCCGCTGCTGGTCAAGGCGCTGATGTGCCGGCTGCCGGACC
The DNA here is from genome assembly GCF_001428185.1 of Mesorhizobium sp. Root695. Classification (NCBI taxonomy): domain Bacteria; kingdom Pseudomonadati; phylum Pseudomonadota; class Alphaproteobacteria; order Hyphomicrobiales; family Phyllobacteriaceae; genus Mesorhizobium; species Mesorhizobium sp. Root695. The sequence continues at coordinate 428,932 of NZ_LMHO01000012.1, forward strand.
GCCCAGATGCCGAGTTGCTGGCGCTCTATGGCGGTTTCCGGGCATTGCTGAAGGCCCGTCTCGGGGTCGCGCATCTCCTCGAGACACCTATTCGTCATCCGGAAAAATGGCGCCCGCAGGCGATCCGCTACATCAGGCAGGCGGAGCGCGAGATTTTCAGTCGTCGATCCCGATCAGGTCGGAAATCGACCCCTGTGTGTGGAGACGCCTGATCGCCTTGCCGATCAGGCGACCGATCGGCAGAATGTCCAGGGGCGCTTGCGGGTAACGGGCTTTGGCGACTGCCGCCGAGTCCACGCTGTCAGTGACGATGATGCGGTCTATCGCCTGGCTGCCGAACAGCATGCTGGCACCCTTGCCAAACAATCCATGCGTGGCGATCGCATGAACGGTCCGGGCGCCACGTTCACGACAGGCAAGTGCTGCACGCAACAAGGTGCCACCCGTGCTGATCAGGTCATCGACAATGAAAACGGCATTGTCGGCGACATCGCCTGCAAACAGTTCGCCGGAAACCACGTTTCGGCTGCGGCGCTTTTCCATGAAGCCGAAGCCGATTTGCGTCCGGGCTTCCGCCTCCAGCGTCTCCTTGAGCAATTGCGCGCGCTTTACGCCGCCGCTGTCGGGTGAGAAAATGGTGATCGGCAGATCGCCGGCCAATTTGGCTATCAGCGGGGAAAACAGCTTCCGGGTATCGAGATGGATGCTCTCGCACCGGAAGGCGTTCTGGAAAGCCGCGAAATTGTGGACGTCGAGCGTCACAATCCGATTGGTACCCATAGCCTCGAAGAGTTGCGCGACATAGCGCGTCGTGACCGGGTCATGTGCCTTGGTCTGCCGGTCCTTGCGCGCATAGGCGAGATAAGGAACGATCGCTGTTACTCGCGCGGCGCCGTTCTCCTTACAAGTCGCCAGGAAAAATAGAAGCTTGCATAGCTTGTCGTTGGCGGACACGCCGCTACTTCCGCCAAGGCTGTGCAGCACATAGACATCCCTGCCGCGCACGCTGACCAATGGGCGCGCCTTATGCTCGCCGTCCTCGAAATCTCTCTCTTCATGCGGATCGAGTTCGATCGAAAGCGCCCGCGCCGCGGCCGCGCCGAGTTGTTCTGAGCCTTTGAGTGCGAAGAAACGCATGTTTTCTTCTATCCGGTTTCGAGCACTGATGGATTGATGCGCGTCAAGGATGCGGACTGTCGGACGGCGTAGGAAAACCAATCGATAATCTTCAACGCCTGCGCTGGGGAAAGCCATGCTGGAGCCGCTCCAAACCACGCCGCCAAACCCAGGCGTCAAGCCAATGACGACATTGGCGACGAAACCACTCCTCGAAAACATCGGGATGGCAGCAAAATTCCGCGATTTTGCCGATCTCCTCGACAGCCAGGGTGCCGACGGTTTCCGCGCACGGGCCTACAGAAGGGCGGCGGATGTCGTGTCCAGGCTGGAACGGCCCGTAGGCGAAATCTTGGCAAAGGAGGGGCGCGACGGCCTCGTCGCCCTTCCGGCCATCGGAACAGGCATAGCTGGGGCGATTGCCGAGATGGTTGCAACCGGGCGCTGGTCCCAACTGGAACGGCTGCGCGGCGAGATGGAGCCGGAGGTGCTGTTTCGGTCGATCCCCGGAATCGGACCGCGATACGCGCACCGCCTCGCTGAGGACGGGCAGCTCGAGACCCTCGAAGACCTCGAGAATGCGCTCCATAGCGGTGCGCTTCATATCAAGGGCATCGGTCACAGGCGCAAGGAGATGCTGGGGGCAGCCCTCGCCGAGCGACTCGGCAGAGCTCGGCTGAGAACGAGCCATCAACCCCAACCCTTGCCGCCAGTGTCGATGCTGCTCGCTGTCGATCGCATGTATCGCGAAAAGGCGGCAGCCGGAGTGCTGCGCAAAATTGCGCCGAAGCGCTTCAATCCGAATGGCGAGACCTGGCTGCCGGTGCTGCATGCGCGACATGACAACTGGCATTTCACCGCGTTCTTCTCGAACACCAGGCTGGCGCACGAACTGGCAAAAACAAGCGACTGGGTCGTGATCTATTTCCAGGCCGACGGCCAACCGGAGGGACGATGCACTGTCGTCACCGAAACAACGGGGCCGAGCGCAGGCATGCGCGTCGTCCGGGGACGGGAAGACGAACAGCAACTGAAGGAACCGGTATGATGGAAAAAGCGGACAGGACTGGCGAGGGCGAAACGGAACTCGAAGTTCCGCTCGAAACAGTATGCTTCATCATCATGAAGGCGCGCGAGTTCGATGCCAAGGATCCGGTCACCGAACCCAGCCCCGCCTCCAATCCGTCCGACGATCATTCCGCCTCGATCCTGGAGGATCATGACGACGACCCGGTTCTCGAAGAATTGCAGTCGCTGATTTCCGATCTTTCCGTCGACGCACAAATCGACCTGGTGGCCCTGATGTGGCTGGGTCGCGACGACCAATCCGCCGACGAGTGGCAAAGTGTCCGCCAGCAGGCAACTGACGCGCACAACGAGCATACTTCCGACTATCTCTGTGGGACGCCGCTGCTTGCAGACCATCTAGCCGATGGTCTTTCGACACTCGGCTACTCCTGTGTCGAATATGAACGCGAGCACTTTTAGTCATCACAACGCGCTAAGCTTGCTGACGGACGGCGTTCGATGTCGCCGCGCACGATCCCTTGATGCATCGCCATCGGGGCTCCAAGCGGAAGACATTTTCTGCGCCATTGATCCCGATCAATGAGCCGCCCCTTTGCAGGGGCTTTGATGCTGTTCTTGTCAGGCTGAGCTAGATTTGGCGACGCGGGCGCGATGACCTGCGGCAAAACCGCGGATTCGCGAAGCAATGGACCAGTTCGGTGACGACACCTGGCAAGCGGGTCCGCTGACCTCCAGCTCTAGCGCCTCTTGGGAGACCTAAGGTGGAAGGGTGGAGGCGGCGGTACCTGCCCATCAACTCACCTTCAAGGAGAAGAACCATGGCTGAAGCTGCCACCAAACTACCTGTCAAGACAGAGAAGAGCACTGCGCCGGCGCCAGTCGGCAACTGGACCACCCCGTTCGAAAGCCTGCGCCGCGAAATCGACCGGCTATTCGACGACTTTCACCCGTTCGACTTTCGCCTGCCTTCGACACGCTCCCTGTTCGGCCATGAACTGCCGTCCCTGCGCAATGCGGGCTGGTCGGTCGCGCCGGCCATGGATCTCGTCGACAAGGACAAGGAGTACGAGATCACGGCCGAACTGCCCGGCATCGACGAAAAGAACGTCGAGATCAAACTCGCCAACCGCACACTGACCATCAAGGGCGAAAAGACCGAGGAAAAAGAGGAGAAGGAAAAAGACTACTACCTGTCCGAGCGCCGCTACGGCTCCTTCCAGCGTTCCTTCCAACTGCCTGAAGGCGTAGACGCCGACAAGATCGAGGCGACCTTCGCCAAGGGCGTACTGACGGTCAAGTTGCCCAAGACGGCCGAAGCCCAGAAGGCCGAGAAGAAGATCACCGTCAAGGCTGCGTAATAGCCGTGACTGATGATCGCCTCAGCGCGCCTGTTCAGCGCGCTGAGGCTCTTACGAGAAGGCAATTTGGCGACCGCGCCCGTGGCGCAACGGAACACGTTCCCACTCTCGGGGGGTGCCGCGCTGCCATATCAACGCGATGGTTCGGCAATATTGCCTGGGCTATCAGGTCCGCAGGACTGATCGCGTGCTTGGCTTTCGGCTATCTCAAGCTTCGTCCGTTCCAACACCAGCAAGCCTTCGATGACGCGCCGCTGTTGCGGATTGATCTCGCGTGCGAGCAAACCCTGAAAATGGGCGATGATTGCGATGGCTTTGGAGCTAGCCGACAAGGGATATCCGGGGAGCTGGAGCTGATCGCAGAACATCACCCACAGATACTTCCGCAGACCTTTCGACCGCCCGTCCTGTGCTTACTGCTATGGCAGCGATGCCGACAGCCATCGCAGGTCTGCTGCAGCAGTCTAGGTGGAATCCCATAAGGACCAAACCGGATTTCGCAATTTCAGATATTGCGCCATTGATCTCACAAGCACAGGCAGATTGTCGTATCGATCTTGGTGATATCAACTTCACCATCAAGACTGTCTTCTCGTGCGTCTCCACCCCCAAGCAGAAGGCACAATCGACAAGCCGGGCCTGCGCAGCAGCGAGATGATGAAATGGCAGACCCTGCGGAACGTGGCGGCCCAACAGCGGTAGACTCAACTGCTGATCGCCGTTGGAAGCCTATTCCCCTACCCGGCATGCAAGATGCCCGGCCGTCGAATTTGACCTGCGTCAAGGAAGCCTTGGGCATTCCGTCCAAAAATGATTCTATGTGGCAACCAATATCGTCCGCCCCTTTCGATCGGGATCTGGAATTGGCCGTCATCGACAGGGACGGCCCTCACGCGCTCGTCTTTCCCTGCAGGCGTGTACTGACAGGCTGGATCAAATCGGCCACGAAGGAACGGGTTGATATCTCACCCACCCATTGGAGAATCTGGGAACCTGCCAGCAAGGATGTTTAGCGGCATTGCCGCATTCTCTATCTGTTGTTGTGCCCGCTTTTTCCCTTGTCAGCCCCCTCGGCTTTTCTGAGCTTTTCCTCTTCTTTTGCGAGCAGATCAAGCAGGGTGTTCGGCTTGACTTCATCCTTCTCCTCAGCCAAACGCTGTTGAAAATGCTCAATATTCAGGAGAGCAATCCGCTTATCCACTCTTCACATAGCAGCCGCAGCGGCTTCCCTGTTTACCTGCATACCAATATAGCACAGTCAGATTTGCAGGTATCGCGACAAAATTCAGTGGCGCATCGGGTAGCCGCAGTTCGATCTTTTCCAAATCGCCTGCGTCTGATCCCCCCGGCATAGTCAGTTCCGCCAAGGCATGCTGCAGCTGGCGTGGGACCCCGGCAGCTTTGGAACCACTCCCTACGAGTGCTCCCCGAACAATCCGCACCTACGCGATACCGCCCCGAAGATCCCCTGGCGCTCGTTGATGCAGGTCAAGGCCGCCAACGCCAGAGTGTGATTTCTTTAATATTCGGAACTCGCTCTGAAGGAGACGATCGATGTTCAATTTGCGCAATATTTTCGCTGCGGGGCTGATGCTGGGCGTTGTCGCGATGCCTGTTATGGCCGGGGCTGAGGACAATGATTCCGGTTGGTGGCCTCGTTGGGGCATGGGCCGGATGATGATGGGCCAATGGGGCATGGGCGGCCCGATGGGTGGCTATGATTCAGACGAGATGCTCGATCGGATCGACGGACGCCTCGCCTTCCTCAAGACGGAGCTGAAGATCACTGGCGAGCAGACGCCCTCCTGGGATGAACTTGCTGGCGTCATCCGTAGCACGGCCGAGTCTCATAACGCCTTGATGCAGGGCATGCTCAAGGAATTCCAGGACGGCGAGTTCCTGAAGAAGCCCTTGCCCGAGCGACTGGCCTACCAACAGACCCATCTCGAAGCGCGTCTGGAACAGGTAAAGACTGTCAGGGCAGCAGTCGAAAAACTATACGCAAAGCTGAGCGATGAGCAGAAGCAAGCCGCCGACGAGATTGTCCTGCCTATGATGGGTATGGGCATGGGGCGCTCGGGCTTCGGTCCTGGAATGATGTTCAGATAGCCTCCATTGCGACCTGCTCGCGTAATGCGCTGAAGGAGTTGGATAATCGCGGAGGAACTGACGTATGTTCGTCGCACTTCGCCTTGTGATCGGGCTAGCTCTGCTCGGCATCAACCAAGCCGCCGGCTCCACGATCTTTCCGACGGGGGTCGTCTACAGCAATTGGACTGACGAGAGCGAAGAGGCCAAGGTGTGCGAGATCGTCCTCGACGTCAGCAACCCGCCATCGCGGGAAGTCGTCAAGTTCATCGCGCTTGCCGGTTACAACAAATTCGACGGGACGGTTCTGGCCGGCTTTCTCATGGCTGCAGCCGACATCACGACAGCCGACAAATATCAAATAGCGCGGATTTCAGGCGCTGCATTCAGCTCCCGCACATTCAACTCGCTCGGCCATTTGGATTACGAAATCTATGACGACGGTACAGTCATGGCGACGACACAAGATCCGCTTCTCGCTACTACTTTCATTAACGCGGTGATTTTCGGAACTTATGAATTGCGTTTTGCGCGCCCAGATTCAAACGCCGAAATGCGAACCTACAAGATTGCATCCGCTCCAGGGGAACCCGTAACCAGCAATTTCACGCACTGTATGGATCACCTCGCCATCGAGTCCCACCGGATTCAATTGGATGCATCGACAAAAGGAAGCCCGCTGCCGGAGGGAGTTGGCAGCGGGCTCAGCATCACGATGGATCAGGGAGGACAACCCATCGCTCACCCACGTCAGGGGAGGACATGGGCACCCTAGAAGTAGGAACATGTTCCTATCATTCAAGACAGACGATCCAATTTTTGAGAGACTGTTGTTCATTTCCCACCCGCCCGCCCTGCTCGTTCGCCGGACATGGTCACGCCACGATGATTTGATCCGGCTCAATGCGAACATCGCCCTATACGCCAGAATGGCAGGACAAATAGAAGGAGCGATCGCATGACCCACACGTCAGCCACGGGATTCACTCATGCCGCCGAGCAGGCCCAGGAATGGCTGAACGAGTTGACCCAGGATCTGGGCTGGAACGAACAAAATGCCTACCGATTCATGAAATCCGTCCTGCACGCGGTGCGAGACTGGCTGACGCCAGAGGAGATGGCCGATCTTTCAGCTCAGTTGCCTACACTCATCAGGGGCATCTATTTCGAAGGCTGGAAACCGGACACGCCTACCTGGGAGAGGAAAAAGAGCGACTTCGTAATTTGTGTCAGGAAACACTTCGGATATGAACTTGACGTCGATATCGATCAGGCGATCAAGGCTGTTTTCAAGGTCCTCGACCGTCATATATCGCATGGTGAAATCGTCCAGGTTCGGAACTCGATGAAGAAATCGCTCCGTCAGCTCTGGCCGATGGATTGACCCATGTTCCGTGATCGACAGGAGGCCGGACAAAAACTTGGCGTTGAGTTGGAGAAGCTCGGCTTACATCAGCCGGTCGTTCTCGCCCTGCCGCGAGGTGGTGTCCCTGTCGCCGTGGAAGTGGCCAAAGCCCTGAAGGCGCCACTTGATCTGATTATCGTGCGCAAAGTTGGCGCGCCGGGAAATCCTGAACTGGCTGTCGCGGCGATCGTGGATGGCAACCCCCCGGACATTGTGCTGAACCGCGAGATCGTCGAGGCCTACACGCTCGACGATGACGGGCTTCGCGTCTTGATCGCCAAGGAGCGCCCGGAACTGGAACGGCGCCGGCTCGTCTATCGTGGCGAGCGCCCACCTCTGTCGATCACCGGCAAGACGGCAATCATCGTCGATGACGGTGTCGCGACTGGGACGACCATGAAGGTTGCGATCCGCGCCCTCAAGCGACGCTCGCCCCGCGAGATCGTCGTGGCGATCCCTGTCGCGCCGCCCGAAACACTGGCCGAGCTCGCCCAGGAAGCGGATCGGGTCGTGTGTCTCAGCCAGCCGGCACGTTTCCATGCCCTAGGTTACCACTACCACAGCTTCCCCCAGATTACCGATGACGAGGTGACGGAAGCTCTCGCCGAGACCAGACAAGAAGGTCGCACGGCTCAGCGAACAGTTCCGCGCCGGACGACCACGCCCCGGGTGGCTTGAGTCACTTCAAATTCCGTTCTCCGTCCGCCAGGCGATTGGCGGCAGGGTTTGATGAACATCAAGGTGCCTTGCCGTGAATGCCGCGACTGTCGGCGGAACACAGGGTCCGCGAAGCATGCATTCTCCGATTTTTTCTGCCCATGGGGTGACCAAGGTCTACCGCGCCGGCGAAGTCGAGGTGTTCGCCCTGCGCGGTGTCGATCTCGACCTCTATGAGGGAGAGATCGCTGTCCTGCTTGGACCGTCAGGCAGTGGAAAGTCGACACTGCTCAACATCATGGGCGGGCTTGACCGGGCGACCGCGGGTGAGGTGCGCTTTCGCGACCAGGACCTGACCACTTTCTCCGAGAGGCAGTTCACCCGCTTCCGGCGCGACCATGTCGGCTTTGTGTTCCAGTTCTACAATCTGATCCCGAGCCTCACCGCGTGGGAAAACGTCGCCCTGGTCACCGAGATCTCGTCCAATCCGATGAAGCCCGATGAGGCGCTGGAGATGGTAGGCCTCAAGGATCGCATGGCGCATTTCCCCGCCCAGCTCTCCGGCGGCGAGCAGCAAAGGGTGGCGATTGCCCGTGCAATCGCCAAACGCCCGGAAGTCATGCTGTGCGACGAGCCGACCGGCGCCCTTGATTCGAAGACTGGCGTTCTGGTCCTCGAAGCGCTGTCGCGGATCAACGAGGAGATGAAGACGACCATGGCGATCATCACGCACAATGCCGGCATCCGGCAGATCGCCCATCGCGTCTTCACCTTCAAGGACGGTCGCATTGCCGATGTCGCCGTCAACGACCAACGGGCACGGCCCGCCGAAGTTAGCTGGTAGCGCCGTGTCGGTCCTTGATCGTAAGCTTCTGCGCGATATCCTGCGGATGTGGGCGCAGGTCCTTGCCATCTCGCTCGTCATGGCCTGCGGCGTCGCGACGATCGTCATCGCCGTCGGCGCCTATCGCTCGCTGGAGCAAACCCGCACGGCATTCTATGATCGCTACCGGTTTGCCACCGTCTTCTCCGGGCTGACGCGCGCGCCGCTGCACCTTCGCGAGCGCATCACATCGATCGCGGGGGGTAGCGGGCTCGAACTGCGCATCGTCAAGCCGGTCTTGCTGGACATGCCTGGAATGGCCGAACCGGCCACCGCGATCGCCGTCTCGATCCCTGACCGCGGCGAACCGGCCGTCAACAGACTGTACCTGCGCATCGGCCGGCTGCCTGAATCCGGACGTCCCGGCGAGGTAGCGGTGACTGAACGTTTCGCGACCGCACATCGCATGGCGCCCGGCAGCACATTCCACGCCATTCTGAACGGTCGCAAGCGAACACTCAGCGTCACCGGCATCGTGCTCACGCCCGAATATATCTATGCGCTTGGCCCTGGCGACATGGTGCCAGACCCGCGGCGCTTCGGCGTCTTCTTCATGCCGCGAGCCGTGCTTGCCGGCATCTTCGACATGGATGGCGCATTCAACGATGTCGCCATACGCACCCAGCGCAGTGCCGACATCCAGGCGATCGAGGACGCGGTCGACCGTATCCTCAAGCCATTCGGCGGAACCGGTGCGCATGGGCGTGCCGACCAGATATCCCACGCTTTCCTTGACAATGAGCTGATCCAGCTTCGCGCCATGGCCGCCGTCATTCCACCGGTGTTCCTGTTTGTGTCGGCCTTCCTCGTCAACATGATCCTGTCACGGTTGATCGTGCTGGAACGGGAACAAATCGGGCTGATGAAGGCCGTCGGGTATGGATCGGGAGCAATCGGCTGGCACTATGCGAAGCTGACCCTGGTGATTGCGTTGATCGGCATCTCCATTGGCGCCGGTGCCGGCAACTGGCTGGGACACGGCCTCACCACCCTCTATGCGCGATTCTTTTCCTTTCCCTTCCTGATCTTCCAGCAAAGTCTCGACCTCTACGCCATCGCCGCCGCCACAAGCGCGCTGGCAGCGCTGTTGGGCGCGGCGCGGGCGATCTGGAGCGTCGTGACGCTTCCGCCGGCGGTCGCCATGCAACCGCCGGCGCCGGCCCGATATCGGGCCTTCCTCACGGGCGACGGCCGTCTTCTGTCGGCTTTCTCCCAATTAACCATCATGGCGTTCAGGCATCTGGTGCGCTGGCCCGTTCGCTCGTTGCTGACGACATTGGGGACCTCGCTTGCCGTCGCTCTCCTGGTCACGGCACTGTTCTCCTTCGATTCCATAGCGTTCATGGTCGACACAGTCTTCTTCCGCGCCGAGCGACAGGATGCGACCTTGTCCTTCGGCGTCGAGCAACCACCGCGCGCCCTGCAGTCGGTCGCGGCCATGCCGGGCGTGTTGCGCGCCGAGCCGTTCCGAGCAACGGCTGTGATCCTGCACCATGGCTATCGTGAGCGCCGGCTGGTGATCTCGAGTGTTCCGCAACGCGCGGACCTCGCCCGGGTTCTCGATCTCGATCTCGATCTCGATCCAATCGACCCGCCGTCGGCCGGCCTCATGCTGTCCGAAAGGGTCGCCTCGCTGCTCCATCTGCGTATCGGTGATCTGGCCGAGGTCGAACTGATTGAAAAGGCGCATCAAATGGTCCGCGTTCCCGTGACCAGCATCGTCCAGAGCTATGTCGGGCTCGCCGTCTACATGCGCGCCGAGGCGCTGGACCGGCTGGTCGGCGGCGGACCACGGATTTCCGGGGTAAGGGTATCGATCGATCCGGCACGCCTCGGCGATCTCTACACCGCCATCAAACAGATGCCCGCTGTCGCCTCAATCGCGCTGCAGGGCGTATCGCGCCAGCGCTTCCGCGAGACGATTGGAGAGAACATCACGATCATGACCAGCGTCTACACGGCGCTTGCCGTCATCATCGCCTTCGGCGTCGTCTACAACTCGGCCCGTATCCAGCTTTCCGAGCGCGCCCGCGAACTCGCCGGCCTGCGCGTGCTCGGCTTCACCAGGAGCGAGGTGTCGAGTGTCCTGCTCATCGAACTGACTACCATCGTCGCTCTAGCGCAGCCGCTAGGCTGGATCCTCGGCTATCTCTTCTCGTGGTCGGTCGTCAGGGGCTTCGAAAGCGACCTCTTCCGCATTCCGTTCGTGGTCAATCGGTCCACCTTCGCGCTTGCCAGCCTGGTCGTGCTCGCCGTGGCCACGATTTCGGCGCTGATCGTTCGGCGACGTATCGACAGCCTGGACCTGGTGCGCGTCCTCAAGACAAGGGATTAGCCCGATGAAGTCTATCTGGATCAAACGCGTTGGACTTGCACTCCTTGCCGTTGCGGTGGTTGCGGGCTTCGGCTGGGCTCTGCGCGAGCAGCCGGCGCTGGTGGATGTGGCCGAGGTGACCGCGGCACCGATGCGAGTGACGATCCGCGAGGAAGGTGTGACGCGCGTGCGCGATGTCTATGCGGTATCGGCGCCGATCGCCGGTCATCTGACGCGCACGGTGGTGAACGAAGGCGACGTGGTGAAAGCAAACAATACGGTTGTTGCTGCCATCCATCCGCTCGACCCGCCACTGATCGACCGGCGCACGGAGGCCGAACTGCTTGCTAGCCGCGACGGGGCGCGCGCCGGTGTCGGTGTTGCCGAGATCGATTTGCAGCGTGCGCAATCAGCATTGAAGCTGGCGGAGAACGAATTGGCTCGGACAATCAAATTGTTCGGATCCGGTTTTGTCTCGGAGAGCGCCTTGCAGAGGCTTACCAACGAAGTCGACCTGCGGAAAACCGCAGTCGATGCTGCGAAAGCAGTCATAGGGCTCAGAAATGCGGAACTTGCGAACGCCGAGGCCCGCCTGCTGCAGCCCGATCCGGCGGACCCGACCGGTGAAAGCTGCTGCGTCAATCTTCTGGCTCCCATCGACGGAACCGTTCTTGCCGTCATGGCAAGGAGCGAACAGGCGGTGGCGGCTGGCGCCAAGATCGCCGAGATAGGCAACGTCCACGATTTGGAGATCGTTGTCGACCTGCTGTCGAGTGACGCGGTACGCATCGCCTCTGGGACAAAAGGTGAGATCAGCGACTGGGGCGGCGATCATACATTGCGCGCGACGGTGAGACGCGTCGATCCTGCGGCGTTCACGAAGGTTTCCGCGCTCGGCATCGAGGAGCAGAGGGTTACCGTCGTCCTGGATCTGGAAGATACGGACGTCCGACTCGGCCACGGCTATCGGGTCTTCGTCGAAATGACCGTCTGGGAGTGCGCCGAATGCGTCCAGGTGCCGATCGGGGCGCTGTTCAGGAACGGCGACCGGTGGAACGTCTTTGCTGCCGATGGTGGCCGCGCCAGGCAGACGGAAGTGCAGATCGGTCACATGAATGACGATGCCGCGGAAGTGCTGACAGGCCTGAAGCCCGGCGCCGGAGTTGTCATCCACCCGTCCGACGCCCTTGTCGATGGCGGCCTGGTGGAGCCACGCAACTGAATTCGCCACGGATTGGCATTTCGATTGATGAGTATCAACGCAAGAACCCGAAATCTCAATGCCGTCTCGATGCCTGGCAAGAAGGTCGAACGGATGCGGGCAAACCCCTTGGTGTCCGTCCTGGTCGATACGCGCGGCGAAGGGCGAGAATGGAAAAGCGTCGTGGTTGATGGTCGATACGAGGAATTGCTGGACCGGATCGGCCACATGCCGGAACGGGAGCATGCCTGGTCAATCTTAAGCAGGCACGTCGACTGGTGGGAACCTGGAGCCCTTAAACCCATGGACACCTCCGCTTGCGGACCACTCGACACCTGTATTCTTTCGGATTTCGATCGAGCACGTGTCGGGTCGCGAAGCGAAAGAGCGTACTATCTAAACATCGGTCGCGGCACACTGGCCGTGCTTCATCGCGCCATCAAGACAGGCAGCGATTGATCCTCAAGCATCGACTTGGTGACGCCGCCGAAAATCCGCTCGCGCAACCGGGAATGACCGTAAGCGCCCATGACCATCAACTCGGCGCTGCTGTCGACCGCGTGCTGGCGAAGAACATCAGCGACGGAATGGTTCGCACTCGGCAGACGGTCGACTGTTACCTTCATGCCATGCCGGGCGAGGTAGGCTGCGGCATCAGCTCCGGGTTCCTGACCGTGGTGGTAATCGTCCTCCACCGGATCGACCATGACGAGACGCACTTCGTCGGCGCCTGTTAACATATCGAGTGATTCACGGACGGCGCGCGATGACTCAAGACGAGCATCCCACGCGACCAGTACCCGCTTCGGCTTCAGTGTCGGCCGCGTCCCCGGGGGAACGATCAGCAGCGGCTTCCCGGAAGAAAACAAGGCGCCCTCGATCACTTTGCCCTTCAGCGTCTCGCCAGCGAGCAATTCCGGCCCGATCACCGTGATGTCGGCGTAGCGTGCGCGGCGACCAATTGTTTCGTCAGCCCAGCCAACCTCCGGATATTCGCTGGAGACATCGGCCGAAAGCGCCCTGTTGGCGAGAAAAGCCGACACGGCAGTGGCTCGCTTCTTCAAGAGCTTCTCATCGGCCTGCCGCTCCTTCAGCCAGTCTTCTGAAACGATTGCCGCATACTCTCCGACTGGCGGCGGCGCGGCGATGACAACGTTAAGAACAGCAAGATGGGCACCGATTTCGTCGCAAAGCTCAGCGGCGAGTTTGAGATCGTCGTCGCCCATATGCGGTCCCGTAACCGTAAGTATCGTCCTGAAAGCCATGGCGGCTGCTCCCGATCTTGTGTCAAATTCGATGACAACGATAGCAAGGCGGTTCGGCATGTTCATTGCGTTGAATCAAAGACCATGCCGACGCCCAATTGATCCGGATCAACACGTGGACGCGTTGACGCAGTACGCTCAGCCGATCAATCGGTGGGTGTGCACATGAAATTCCTGATCGCAGCAGCTCTCGCAATCCTGACCTACGAAGCGTCTAGTGCGCAGGAAATGAGCTATGGTGAGGCGGAATATCTGAACTCCTGCGCGGTCTGTCATGGTCTCGAAGGCAAGGGCGACGGCCCCCTTGGCGATGTGCTGTTGAAACGCCCGGCCGACCTGACGCATCTCTCCGAACGAAACGGCGGCGCGTTTCCCTATTCGAGGGTCTTCGCAACTATCGACGGTCGCTATCCCATACCAAGCCATGGCGATCGCGAGATGCCGGTCTGGGGTCGCCAGTTCCTTGAGCAAGACGAAACACTTTACGGTCCCAGCGGCGGTGAGGTCGTCACGACCGAACGCATTCATAACCTGGCCGGTTACATTGAGACGCTGCAGCAATAGTCTCAGCAGCTGCGAAGGTCGCTAAATGGCTTGCTGCGCCTGCATGGATTGGTGCACGTTCTCTCTGCGCCACCAACTTAGCTCTGGACCGCGATGAATGACATCAGCCTGAGGTTGGACGAGCGCCTCGGCCGGATTCATGCCAGGCAGCGTCTGGGCATAGAAGACGACCACGAAGCACAAATCTTCGGCCAGGGCCTGAACTTCTTTCACTTGGAGAACTGGTATTCGATCCATGCGATGATCCGCAACGGGCTGAGGATCACGGGGCTCTATGGACGCGGGTGCCGCAACGCCGAGAACGTCCAGCTCCGCTTCAACACCATCGCATCGGCAACCCTGCCACGCGGCTTCGAAGGATTCCGGATCCTGCACCTCACCGATCTGCATACGGACATGAGCGGCCCCGCGATGCATCGCGTCACCGAACTCGTCGCCGGTCTCGACTATGACATTTGCGTGCTGACCGGCGATTTCCGTGCAAAGACTTTCGGTCCCTTTGAAGCTGCCGTCGACGGCGTCGCCCGCGTACGCGCCTCTCTCAAGGGTCCGCTATACGGGGTGCTCGGGAACCACGATACAGTTCGAATGGTTCCGGCCTTGGAGGACATGGGCATTCGCATGCTGATGAATGAGCTCGAAGTGATCGAGCGGTGCGGAGAACACATCTATCTCGGCGGAATAGACGATGCGCATTTCTTCCGGGTCGACAATATCGAAAAGGCAGCAGCCGATGTGCCCGCCGAGGCATTTTCGATCCTGCTTTCGCATACTCCCGAGATTTATCGCCAGGCAGCGCACGCTGGATTCGACGTGCTGCTGGCAGGTCACACCCATGGCGGCCAGATCTGTCTGCCGGGGGGAATTCCGGTCACCCTGGATTCGAAACTCCCGCGCACGATGGGCGCCGGCGCGTGGATGTACCATGGCATGATGGGTTACACATCGGTTGGCGCCGGCTCGAGTGTCGTCGCGGTACGGCTAAACTGTCTTCCCGAGATCACACTCCACCAACTGGTCCGCAAGGACTAGTAGGGCCTGTCTCTGATGCGCAGTATGTAGAGAAGCCGAGAGACCAGCAGTTCACCGATCCAAAACGCGCCGACACCGATCAGAATGTCCCAAACCGAAAACCCCACAAGGTTCCTGACCACCAGGAAAGGCAACAGCGATTCCGGCACCTGATCGAAGCCTGGCGCCTCGGCGCTCGGAGCCAAGCGCAAGCGACGTTTGATGAAGCTCGACAGCATGTCGCCGACCATGGCGGTGAAGCCGATGAGCACTCCGGTTTCAATGTCGAGCCCGACAAGGGGAGCGCCGATCGCAGTAGCGAGGGTTGCCAGGACGAACCCGCGAAGCGTCTTTGACTTGCCCAAGAGCGGATGTCCGTCCCAGAAGAGTCGACCGCCATCGATGGGCCATGCAAGCCAATCGCCAAGCATCTTCTTGGCGATGACAGGCACGCCGTTCGCGAGGGTCAGCAAAATGAGGCACTGAACAATCGACCAAAAATGAAGCTCGGTCATAGTATTCTCAAAGCGCATGGGGCCGGCGTCGTTGCGGAAATCGCGCGCCTGGTTTTGTGCAAGCCGAAACAAATACTACATCAGGCCAGCCCGCAGCGGTCTCATTGATGCCCATCAACGGCGAGAAATAATCCTGTCGATGTTTGGTTGTGATATCCGATCAAGCGTCGCACTGAAGCGACGCGGATATTCGATGACAGAAACGGCGGCCGCCTCAGGTTCATGATGGTATTCCTCAACGGCCCGAATGCCCGACCCGGTCTCATCAACGGCTCCACTGCCGCCTCGGCCAAACGTTAGGTAGTTTCCCTTAGGGACAAAACCGAATTTCGCCACCCGCGGATTCGCGCGAATTGCTGTGTCACGGATCAACCGGGAGAACAGCCATGCACGCTTACTCGACCTCCACAATTGCACTGCCGTCACGGTCCTCGCAACCCAATACGCCGGAGGCTTTCGAGCCCGCACTGCTGCAGCCGCTCAGCTTCTTTCCCGCCGGTGCGGAGATTTATGCCCAGGGCGAAAAGGCCGGATCCCTCTATCAGGTCGAATTCGGCGCCGTCCGCATCTACCGCCTGCTTGCTGACGGTCGCCGGCAGATCAGTGCCTTCCACCTTGCTGGAGAGACGTTCGGCTTCGAAGCCGACACCACGCATCATTTCTTCGCCGAGGCGATCAACGCCACCGGCGTTCGGGTTTTCCGGATTGCCTCAGGCGTGGACATGTCCCGCCAGCTTCTGCCACTTGCGCTCAAGGGGTTGACCAAGGCTCAGGAACACCTGCTGGTTCTCGGCCGCCAGAACGCCATCGAACGCGTCGCCGCCTTCCTGGTCGACATGGCGGAGCGGCAAGGCGGATTGCGGCAGGTCGAGCTGCCGATGTCTCGCATGGATATCGGCGACTATCTCGGCCTCACCATCGAGACCGTGTCACGGGTCTTCACCCGGCTGAAGGAAAAGGGCGTCATCCGCCTGCTCAACCTGCGCAGCATCGAAATCGTCAAGCATGAGGCGCTTCACAATATGAGCGAGTGACGCGGGTCGGCTAGTCGACGCCCGCAGCAGACCGTAGGCGGCCAGGGTCGTCAATACCAGTTCCAACGATTGTAGGCAGCAAAATGACTACAGACGCCAAAGATACTCTTACCACACGCACTGGATTTCGCTTCGAAGTGCGCAGCGCACACCGCGAAGACGAACCCACCTTGGCGGAGTTCTTCACCCATGTGACGCCGGAGGACCTGCGATTTCGCTTTCTCGGCGGGGTGAAGGAGGTTTCGCATGAGCGCCTCGTCGAAATGACGCGTTCCGATGATGCCCGGATACACAATTTTCTTGCCTTCTCCATCGACGGGATGCTGATCGCAGTAGCAACTTTGGCATGCGATCAGGCTGGTCGGCACGGAGAAGTCGCGATCTGCATTCGCGCAGATCGCAAGCATCTGGGCGTCAGCTGGGAATTGCTCGCGTATATCGCAAAGTATGCTGAAAGGCTGGGCCTCGATACGATCGAGTCGATTGAGAATCGCGAAAACCGCGCTGCCATCGAGCTCGAACGCGATATGGGATTTGCCGTGACGACTTATCCTGACGATCCGACACTTGTCTTGGTTCGGCGAGAGCTGGGAAGCAAAGTATCTGACTAGTTGCCAAGGGTTACTTCCGCCTCGGATCGGACGTTCAATCGCCTTTTGAGGATATCAATGAGGCTGATAGTGACGGCTGTAGCAGCAGGGCCGAGAACGAGCCCGGAAGGTCCGAACAGGACAATGCCGCCGACCGCGCCGATGAAGGCCACCACCGTATGGAGCCGCAACCGGTCCCCGACAAGCATCGGGTAGAGCAAATTGTCGATGCCGGCGACAATGACGCCGCCCCAGATGGTCAATATCGCCGCGCTTGCCCAGCTGCCTTCCAGCGCGAGATAGACCGCTGCCGGTACCCAGATTACGAATGCGCCGAGGACAGGCACGATGGCCAGAAGTCCCATCACCAGGCCCCAGAAGACCGGAGTGGGCAAGCCGAGCCACCAGAACATCAGACCACCCAGCGCTCCCTGAACAGCGGCGACGCAAACGGTGCCGATGAGCGTGGCATGTACCGTTTCTGCAAAACGGGACAGAATGTATGCCGTTTCCGGAGCATGCAGGGGCGAAAGGCTCTCAATCCATCGCAGGGCATGTTCGCGATCCCGCAGGAAATAGAACAGAAAATAGAACGTCAGCACGACCATCACCACTTGATTGATGGAGCCGCGCAATAGCGATGTGCTTTGTCCCGTCAGCCATTGAGCGAATGCGGCGACTGAGCCGGCCGGATCGAGCCGGTCCTCAATCCACTGGGCAAAGGCTGAAAGCCTGGGATAGTCTAACGCGAAGCCTTTTGCGTTCCATCCCCGGATAACCTCCTCAAGATAGGTAGCTCCATTTGCCGCCTCGCGAACGAGTTGCTGTGCCACGAAAATCAGCGGCAGGCCGACTGCAACCGCCGCAACGCTTACTGATATCAGGGCTGCCAGATCTCGATTTCCGGTCTTCGCCTCCACCTTCAGATGGGCCGGATGAAGGACGATTGCCAGCACGAGTGCCCAAGTCAATGCCGGTAAAAACGGCAGCACCAACAGATAGCAGACATATACACCGATCGCTGTCGCCGCCAGGACACCCAGCAATCTTACCTGTTTCATGTCGGACAACTGTTTAAGGCCGAGCATGTCGCGCCATCTCGCAAGCCAAGTGAGCCTAACGGGTTTCCTGACAAAAGGGCAGCTTCCGCTGTCATATCCTCACCGCTGTGGTACCTAGCAAACCTTGAATCCGACAGCGATGATGGATCGGCAAGCTCAAGATTTCAAACCTTCCAAATTGATGTCGCCGCGACAGGCAAGCACCAACGGGACTGCAACAACACCCTGACGAGAAGTAGCCAGTCTTGCGGCACGCCGAGGAGGAACGCTGCACTCCCTCCGATCAACGTGAGCTACTCCCCGATCTTCGGACAGATTTCTGGGTGGTTTAAGCTACTCTCCGCGCCTGCTGATCGGTTTCGATGCTGTTGAAGTAGACCACGGCGGGCGGCTGTCCGCCATGGGCTGCGTGAGGCCGCTGGTAGGTGTAGAAGANTGAGCTACTCCCCGATCTTCGGACAGATTTCTGGGTGGTTTAAGCTACTCTCCGCGCCTGCTGATCGGTTTCGATGCTGTTGAAGTAGACCACGGCGGGCGGCTGTCCGCCATGGGCTGCGTGAGGCCGCTGGTAGTTGTAGAAGATGATCCAGCGACCGATGCCTGCCTTGGCCTGCGACCCAGTCTCCCAGGCGTGCAGGTAGACGCATTCATACTTCAGCGACCGCCACAGGCGCTCGATGAAGATGTTATCGAGACAGCGTCCCTTGCCGTCCATGGAGATCCGGGTCCCGACCCGCTTCAGCCGGTCGGTCCAGGCGAAGGACGTGAACTGCGAGCCCTGATCGGTATTCATGATCTCGGGCGGGCCGAAGCGGTGGATTGCCTCGTTCAGGGCCTCGACGCAGAAGTCGGCCTCCAGCGTGTTCGAGATGCGCCAGGCCAGTACCTTACGGGTGAACCAGTCCATGATCGCGACCAGATAGAGGAAGCCTCTGCGCATCGGCAGGTAAGTGATGTCGGCGCACCAGACCTGATTGGGCCGCTCGACCCGCAGCCCGCCCAGCAGATAGGGATAGGTCTTGTGTCCCTTCGCGGGCTTGCTGGTGTCCGGCTTCTGGAAGATCGGCATCAGGCACATAAGCCGCATCAACCGCCGGATGCGCTTGACGTTCACGGCATGGCCATCATTCCGCAGGTGCCAGGTCATTTGCTGCACGCCGTAGAAGGGCGTCTCCAGGAACTGCTTGTCGATCAGCAGCATGAGGGCGAGGTTCATTTCTGCCTCACCCTGCGGCTCGTAATAGAACGAGGACCGCGAGATCGACAGCAGGCGGCACTGCGCGCCCACCGACAGCACGGGATGGTTCCGCTCGATCATCCCGCGTCTCATTTCCCGCCCCAAGGCTTGAGCTTTCGTGACAAAAAATCGTTGGCGACGGCCAGTTCTCCGATCTTCGCATGCAAGGAACGCACAGTGTCCTCGTCGACCTCAGCGGTCTTCTTCGTGCCCCGCTCGAAGATGTCCGCCGCCCCGTCAAGCAGCGCCTTCTTCCACTGGTGGATCATCGTCGGATGCACGCCATAATCCGCGGCCAACTCCGACACGGTGCGCTCGCCCTTCACGGCCTCTAGCGCCACGCGAGCCTTGAAGCCCGCGTCATGGTTCCTGCGTTTGCGCATATTCTGATCTCCTCGTCCTTGGAGATCAGCAGACGTCAGTTCGTAGCTTCCGTCACTGTCCGATTTTCGGGGAGGCGCTCA